>JAJZQW010000078.1 GCA_021802985.1 Acidobacteriota bacterium
TCAAGATCTTCATGGAGGAGCAGAAGGCCGCCATCGCCCACAGCGAGAAGGCCCTGGTGGACATCGACGGCATCCTCGCCAACCTCCGGCAGGATCAGGAGAGCACCGCCAAAGCCCTCGCGGACTGGCAGGCCTTCCTGGCCAAGGAGAAGGCGGACGTGACCGCCGCGGGGAGCGCCGGTCGTTACGTGGCTGACAAACTCGTAACCGTTCAGGCCTGATCCGAGGTGGGTGCCCAGGCCTTGGTGGACTTCTTGGTTGAGCACGGTTTTCTGGGTTTGAATGCGGACTCGAGGCAGACGTTTACGGCTTCGAGGTAGAAGGCTTCCGCATCCCAGTCGGGGTCTAGGTAGTCCTTGAATTCCTCGTGGTCGGGATGATCCGGGTTCCGGGCGGCATAGAGCATGTCTTGGAAGCCCCAGGGGCCCCCGGAATCCTCCGGTGGGCAGGCACGCTTGCCCGCGAGACATACAGGCACCACTAGGGGGATCTCGGGAACGACCATCTTCTCCACGGTGATCTCGTGGACCCAGGAATCTCCGAAGTCGTACTCGTAGCGGAACTTCGTCTTCGGGTGGAGGTTCAGTTTTGCCAGGGTGATCCGCTCGCTTTGGTATTCCGACCAGCCATCCGGATCCGGTTCGCCGAAGTCGATGCCGTGGATCTGGAAGGAATGAAGGTGGTAGTCCTCCCAACCGAAGGATTCCTGAATCACGCGGTGGAGCTTCGCCAGATCAAAGCCTGCAGGCACGAGCACTCGGCGCCAGATGGGCGGGCGGAATCCGAGCAGCGTGACCTTCAACTGGAAGGCCTCGGTGGTGGCGGCTTGAACCATGAAATCCTCGCGGAGATGCCTCTAGCATGACCGTGCTTGGAAGCGGCTGAAAGCCCTCAGGCTGGACGGAGTGACGGAGCGGGATTTCCGTCAAGGTCTGCCTGGATGGCGCGTGTGAGCCAGTTCAGGAGGTCCAGGCCGTGTCTTTGGGTGGTCCCGGCGAGGGTGAGGATTCGTTCCACGAATGCGGCGCCCTGGAGGCTGTTGACCCCGAAGCTGCCCTTCCGCCACAGCACGGCCTTCCGAAGGGCCCGCTCGGCTTCGTTGTTGGTCGGCACGGCACCCTCTTGGTGGACATAGGTCCACAGAGACTCCCACTGGCGCAGGAGATCCTTCGCGATGCCGCGAGCCTTCTTCTGTGTGGCGGGATGATCGCGCAGAATTGCCAGGCGAAGCTGCATCTCTTTCTGGATGGGAGCCATCTTCCGAATCAGTTCGGCCCGGCCCATCTCGCCCCGCTCGAAGGTGTGCCAGTGATGGAAGGCCCGGTCGCTGGCCAGTTTCAGCATCGCGCCCTGGGTAGCTGTCTCGCCTTCGTCTTCGAGCATGGCCTGGAAGTGGCGACGGAGGTGCGCGTGGCAGAGTTGGCTACGGGCACTGGGCAGGTGCTCGTAGGGTTTCCATCGATCCCGGTGGAGGATGCCAGAGAAGTCCTCCCCCAGCAGATCTTTGGCCTGGGCGACGCCTCGCCCCGGCAGGAGGCGGAACACTTCCGTGAGGCCCGAGGTCGCGTTCCACAGCCACATGCGAAGGTCACCGCAGCGACCGAAGCCGGTCTCATCCGCATGCACAGCAGAAGCAACCTTCACCTCTGCATGCAGATCACTGTGCGTCGAAGCCATGGCCGCGCTGGCCGCCTCGCAGCAGGCCTGCACCGAACCCAGGCTCATCTCCACGCCCGCCAGTAGCCCCATCAGGGCCTTCACTTCCCGGCGACTCAGCCGGAACCGGCCCGACAGCATCGCCGCCGTGGCCTGGATCCGTGGACCCAAAGCACCCCTCGGTGATCCCGGTGGCATCTTTCCCCGGGTGAATTCACCACACTTCGGGCACCGCTTCTTCCACAGACGGAACTCCCGCACGAATGCCTTGAACTCGGGGGCTTCCACGATCTGGCGGATATCCGCGTCGATGCGTGGGGCCATTTCCAGCGGGGTCCCACAGTTCGCACAGGTCTCAGGATCCTGATCCACGACCTCGTCCACCTTCTCTGGCGGCACGATCTCCCGCGTCGTCCCTGCATGCCCGGGTTGACCGCCAGGGTTCCGTCCCGCGGGTTCCTTCGGCATCTTCCGTCGCCCGAAATCAGAACTCGGCGGCTTCGAACTGTTTCGTGAATTCTGACGGAGTTGTTCCCGCAGTTTCAGGTTCTCCGCCTCCAGCGCCTCGATCCGCGCCAGTGCCTTCTCCAGTGCCGCTTTCAGTTCGATGATCTCGTCCACACCCTGAACATGAAACGGTACGTCCAAAAGTACAAGCGAAAATCAGGCGAATCTAATCACGAGGGCTGAACGATTACACAAACTCTTGCAGGTGCAGGCGGACGATGCGCGCCCCCAGGCCGAGCGGCTGGCCTATGCCAGGCGCCTGGAGAAGCTGGATCCTGCGAATCCAGAGGCCGTCCGACTGGTGAACGCCCTGCTCGGCAGGGAGGAGCAGCCCGCCCCTCTGCCAAGGCCCATGCCGAAAAGGAAGAAGAAGGTCACCCACAAGAAGGGCTGAAACGCAGCAGCGGCCCCGGATGGGGCCGCTGCTTTCTATGCGATACCAGAGTTCCTCAGAACACCCAGCCCAGCCCCAGCCTCATGTAGTCGGTGTTGGGCGGATCTCCGGCGTTGGCGTTGTTCCCAGTGATCGTCTTGTGGAAGGTGAACTCCAGCGTGAACCGGGCCCCGGCATCATAGCCAAAGCTGTGGCCGATGCCACCGGTGGCGCCCATGCGGCTCTTGCGCGTGGTGTTCGTATAATCGTAGCCAGGGTCGCCGAAGCTGCGGTCGAACTGCTCGAAGTCCGCGGAGACACCCGCCAGGAAATAGAGCCCGCGGTGGCGATAGGCCGTGCCGTTGGGGAAGATCTCCAGCTCGCCCCCGAGGTTGAACTCGGAATGACGGAGGTTGATGGTGGCCTCGCCCGGGGCCGTGTTGGTGCCGTTCTCAGCGGCCCCGCTGAAGCTCATGCGCAGGGCGAGGCTCCGGTCCACGGGAAAACTGAGGTAGAAGGTGCCACCCAGGCCCACGTCATAGCCCTCGGTCTGGGTGGGGATGACGTAGCCCGCGCTGGGGCTGTAGTAAGGGGGATAGCTCTTGCTGTTGAATTCGCCGGTGGGGAACAGGATATTCAGGCTGAAGCCCATGTGGGGCGACTGGGCCCGAAGGGCGCCTCCCGAGGCCAGGAGCAGGGGGAGAGCGGTGAGCAGGATGGCGCGGCGCATGGTGGCCTCCAGGAAGGGGATGATCGTCGATGGCTGTGAGTCTACGAGCGAAGGGCATGCCAGGTTGAGAAAAGCCGCCTGAATGCTTGGAACCCCGCAATGAAGCCCTGGTTGAGAGGCGGCTCTGGCCGCGGTATTTTGCCTCCAGAACGATGCAGGATTGCAACGGCGGGCTTTGGCTCTCCGTCCTCATGACCTACTCTGAACAGGATCGAGGGTGGGACATGGTCTGGAAGCAGGATCTTGCAAAACTGAGGCAGCAACTGGAGGAGGAGCCGAAGGCCCCGCCGAAGCCCCTTCCGAAACCGGTCCCGAAACCCACGGGTCCCAAAGACTTGGGCGAGGAGGATGCGGTCTTTCTCGCAGCCATGGGCCACAAGCCCCCCCCACCGGAGCGCCGACCCGAGGTGAAGGCTTCCGAACCCGTCGTCCCCTCCGCACCCCCACCACCCATGAAGCTGGAGACCTTCCAGGCGGCCCTGGAGGACCTGAAGGGCCTGAAGCCCCTGGGCAGGCCCTCGGTCCTGACGGCCCAGACCAAGCCGCTTCCACCGCCGCAGCCGCCCCCGCCGGAGCCCCCACCTCCCCGGCCAGCCGCCGCGCCGGTCCTCCTGCCCACCCCTGCGGCGGCCAGCCCTGCGGCCCCCCCCTCCGGGACACCCGCCCTGCCCATGCTCCCGCCTCAGCGGTTCCAACTGGCGGCAGGCATGGCCATCGAGGTGGACGGGGTGCTGGACCTGCGGGGCCACAGCCGTTCGGACGCGATGGAACGCCTCAAGGACCGCCTGGGGGATGGCGCGGTGCTTGGCTGGCGCACCCTCCAGGTCATTCTGGGTCCCGCGCCCGACCTGCACGAAGCCCTCCTCGAACTCCTGGGTTCCGGCGAGATCCCCATGGTCTCGCGCTATGCGCAGGCGCCCATCCCCATGGGGGGGAACCAGGCCTGGCTTCTCTACTTCGGATCCAGCGCGTCCTGAGCGCCCGATCCACTCCCCAATGGAGATCTGCCCCATGAGTTTGCTGGCGATTGGCAGCGTGGCCTTCGATGACGTGAAGACCCCCTTCGGACACCGGGAGCGGGCCCTCGGCGGGTCGGCGACGTATTTCTCCCTGAGCGCCAGCCGCTTCCACCCGGTGCGCATCGTCGCCGTGGTGGGAGAGGATTTCGGCCCGGACCAGATGCGGGTCTTCGAGGGGCGACCCATCGACCTCTCCGGCCTGTCCCGGGTGCCGGGACGGAGTTTCCACTGGCAAGGGGCCTACGGCTATGACTTGAATGAGGCCAAGACCCTGGCCACCCACCTGAACGTGTTCGCCGACTTCCGCCCGGACCTGTCCCCGGAGTATCGCCAGTCCCCCTACCTTTTTCTGGGGAACATCGATCCGGTCCTCCAGCTGGACGTGGTCCGGCAGATGTCCGCACGCCCGCGCTGGATCGCCCTGGACACCATGAACTACTGGATCCGGGGGGCGCGGCCTGCGCTGGAGCAGGTCCTCCGCGAAGTGGACATCCTCCTGGTGAACGATGCCGAGGTGCGCGAGCTCACCCAGGAACACAGCCTCCTGAAGGCCTACCGGAAGATCCAGGCCATGGGCCCAGGGATCCTCGTCGTCAAGCGGGGCGAGTACGGCGTGGCCCTCTTCACGCCCCAGGGCATCTTTGCAGCTCCGGCCTACCCCCTGGAGGATGTCTTTGATCCCACCGGGGCCGGAGACACCTTTGCCGGTGGCTTCCTCGGCTACCTGGCCTGGATCGAACGCATGGACGTGACGGCCCTGAAACATGCCACGCTGGTGGGATCGGTAATGGCCAGTTTCACGGTGGAACAATTTTCCACAGAGCGGCTGGAACAGATCACCCAGGATGAAGTCCGCAACCGTCTGTCATTATTTTCGGATATGATCCGCGTCGAGGACCTATAATCAGCGCAACTTTCCTCCCAGGGGGATTCAGATGTACCAACCCATTTGCCAGCATGTCGGCCGGCTGCGCGCCTTTTCAGTGGCGTCCAGTCTGGTGGTAGGCCTTTTGGCCCTGAACGCAGCGGCTCCAGGCCTCCAGGCTCAGGAAAGCGCCCAGGTGGGCACCGCCCCGCAGGGGGCCGTCAAGGTCGAGCCGCACGCCTCCCGCTGGGACTATCCCAAGGAATTGAACATCCCTGAAGGCTCCAAGAGCCACCTGGTCGAGAAGGGCGACACCCTCTGGGATCTGGCCGGGAAGTATCTCGGCAATCCCTACGCCTGGCCCCAGATCTGGGAGCTCAATCAGTGGATCAAGGATCCCCACTGGATCTACCCCGGCGATCCCCTGGTCATCGACCTGTCCCGGGCCGTGGCCAATGCCGGCTCCGTTCCCCCTGCCGTGACCGGCCTCGAACCCGATCAGCGCCTCTCGGGCTACTCCGTGGCCCGCAAGCCTGAACTCGCGTTCAGTTTCCAGGATTTCATCCAGCTTCCCTTCCTCGCCCCGGAGGGCGCCCAGGCCCATTACAAGAGTCAGGGGGCCTTCCGCATCACCGGCAACCAGCGGAGCGAGCGCGAATTCCTGGGCGAGGGCGAGACGATCTACATCAACGGAGGGACCGAGCAGGGGGTCAAGCAGGGTGACCGGTTCGTGATTCTGAAGACCGTCACCACCAAACTGCCCAACCCCCGGGGCGGCAAGAAGCCCATGGGCGATGTCATCCAGCAGATCGGCGTGATCCGGGTGGTCACCCCCATGGCCAAGGGATCTGTCGCCATCATCGAGCGCTGCATGGATTCCGTGGAGGTGGGCAACCGCCTCGTGCGCTTCACCGAGCCAGCCAACATCCCCCTGCAGCTCCGCACGGATACCACCGATCCCGTGAAGATGGACGCCGATCCGGCCATGATCGTGTTCGCCCGGGATGCCCGCCAGGACACGTCCACCGGCGACCAGGTGATCATCGACCGTGGCAGCAACAGTGGGCTCAAGGTCGGCGATGTCCTGCTGGCGGCACGCAGCAAGACCTTCCCGGTTGGAGAAGCAACCCGCAAGAAGGCGCAGGCCACCGAGACCACCACCCACTTCCTGGGACAGATCATGGTCGTCCGGGTGGAGCCCAGCAACGCCACCTGCCGGGTGCTCCGTTCTGAAGAGGAAATCCGCCTGGGGGATCTGGTCACCCGTTGACCCGGGTCGCTTCTCCACCACCAAGGGCCCCTCGCGGGGCCCTTTTCAGTTCCGCCGAAGCACCACCACGACCCGGCTGCCGCGGGTGGGCAGTTCGTAGGGGTGGGCCTCGGCCGTCCAGCCTTCGGGTAGCGCCTCCAGGTGCCAGTCCGACCCCTTGAGGGCCAGGAGCGGGGCCCCCGGCCGACCATGCCGGGCCCACCAGGCCGTGAGCTGCGAGAGCGAACCCAGGGCCTTGGCCACTCCGAGATCCGCCTCCAGGAAGGGCAGCTTTTCCAGGCGTCCATGAACGGTCTGGAGGTTGGGGACGGGTAATTCCATGGCCACCTGCCGCACGAAGGCCAGCTTCTTGGTGGAGGCATCGACCCCCAGCACCGTGAGGTCCGGCCGCGCCAGGGCCAGCACCACCGCCGGACAGCCCATGCCTGTCCCCAGGTCCGCCACCCGGGCCCCGGGCCCGAGGGGCGCCAGGAAGGGCAGGAGGGCCGAGGCATCCAGCAGCAGTTCCTCCCGACGGGCCGCCGCTGGAAGGGAAGTCAAGGCATGGGTCCGGTTCCACCGTTCCAGCAGGACCAGAAAGCGCCCCAGGGGGGGATTGAGTTCGGCGGGAAGTTGCGCGGAGACCATGGATTCAGCATGGCAGGGGTGGCCAACGGATTGTTCATTTCAGAGAATGTCACGCCTTTGTCCTTTGTAATCATCAACTCAAGCACAATTAACTGGAATTAAACGCAACGCACATCTATACTTCATCCGATGGACATGGAGGCAATTCCTCCATCTAGAAACAGGTCATTGACGATTCATGGAAAAGGCCAGATGATGGGTTCCCTTTCTTTGAGTTCACCATGGAGTTGACCATGACTGAGACCACGTTGCCCTTCCAGATTGATTGGTCCAGCCGAAGCAAAATGCGTGGACCTGGTGAACAGTCCCTCGGAAAGCTGCTGCATGGCCTTCGGGATCGCCTTGCGCCGAATGCTCAAGGGATCTCGCTCACTTATGTAGATGATCGCGGCATGAGAAAACTCAACCGTGAACATCGTGGAAAAAATGCTGCGACGGATGTGCTGAGCTTCCCTTCCGACCCGGAAAAGGGGGCGTTCCCGCATCTTGGCGACATCGTCATCAGCCTCCCCACCGCAGATAAAATGGCCCGGAAATTCGGCGTGAGCCGCCGGCGTGAAGTCGAGACGCTCGTCATCCACGGCTTCCTCCACCTTTGTGGACAGGACCATGAGAAGGACCGTGGCGAGATGATGGATCTCCAGGCCCAACTCGAGCGGGAACTGCTGGAAGAGGAGCCGCTGGCGATGGCCCTGAAGCGCGGCCGCAAGCCGGGCAGCAAGGTCAAGAAGCTCAAGGACGGCAGCCGCGTGGTGGTTACCGGCCGGGCCGCCGCCGCCCTGGTCCGCAAGGAGCGCGTGAAGAAGGAAAAGAAGATCAAGGTCCGGAAGGCGCCCAAGCCGAAGGAAACGGTCGCAAAGCGCGGACCCGGACGTCCCCGGAAGGAGGCCGCGGCCGCTCCACCCCGCCGACCGGTCCGTCGGAAGCGTGCCACGCCCACCCGGAGCGGTGTCATCGCCTGAGCTAAACGTCGCATGGCGGAAATGCGCGGACGCCGATAAAATGGCCCTTTGGCCCGGCCTCGGGCCGCCCCATCGGAGCCTCTGTGATCAACCTCCTGCTCGGGCTGGGCGCTGCTCTCGCCGTGATCCTGCTTTCCATCCCGTTGCACATCAGCCTATGGATCAGCGTGCCCATCGGCATCATCGGGGGCACTGCGCTCTTCATCTGGCTGGGACGGAAGGTCCAGAACGAACTGGAGGGGATCTTCTCCCGCGCCGGCGAGCTGCTCAAGAAGCAGCAGTTCGACAAGGCCATCGAGACCATGAAGGAAGGCTACCGACTGGGCCGCCGGCAGTTCCTGGTGAAGGGCAGCATCGACGGCCAGATCGGCGTGGTGCAGTACCTCCGCAAGAAGAATGACGAAGCCGAGCCCCTGCTGGCCTCCGCCTCCATGCAGCACTACATCGCCAAGGCCATGCTCGGGATCCTCCAGTGGAAACGTGGCGAGAAGAAGAAGGCCAGGGATACCTTCGACCTCGCCCTCAAGACCGGCAAGAAGGAAAGCCTGCTCTACGCCGTCTATGCCTACGTGCTGGTGGAGATGGGCGATCGCGGCCGGGCCATCGAGATCCTCAACAAGGGCCTGACCATCTGCAAGGGCGACGAGCGCCTCATCACCAACCGCAACCTGCTGCAGAACGGCAAGGCCCTCAAGTTGAAGGTCTACGGTGAGCAGTGGTACCAGTTCCTCATCGAGCGGCCCATGATCCGCCAGGAGGCTCCCCCCTTCGCCCGTGTGTCCCGCCGGGCCCTGCGCGGCTGATTTTCCCGTCCTTATCTGGAGTACACCATGTCCGGCCACAGCAAATGGTCCACCATCAAACACAAGAAGGGCGCCCTCGACGCCAAGCGCGGCAAGGTCTTCACGAAGGTTCTCAAGGAGATCACCGTGGCGGCTCGGCTGGGTGGGGGCGATGTCAACGCCAACCCGCGCCTCCGCCTGGCCGTGGACCAGGCCAAGGCCAACAACATGCCCAAGGACAACTGGGAGCGCGCGATCAAGAAGGGCACGGGCGAACTGGACGGCGTGACCTATGAGGAGGTGGTGTACGAGGCCTATGGCCCCGGCGGCGTGGCCATCATGGTCGAGGCCATGACGGACAACAAGAACCGCACCACACCCGAGGTCCGCAGCTACTTCACCAAGTTTGGCGGAGAACTGGGCGCCCAGGGTTCCGTGGCCTACCTCTTCACCAAGCAGGGCCAGATCGTCGTGGAGCCGGAAGTCTCCGAGGACACGATCATGGAAGTGGCCCTGGAGGCCGGCGCCGACGATGTGGCCAACGAGGAGGGCGCCTGGGTGATCAAGACCAGCCCCGAGTCCTATCAGGCCGTCAAGGACGCCGTGGATGCGGCCAAGCTGCCCCTCATCGAAGCCAAGCTCATCATGGCCCCCAGCACCTCCACGGCGTTGGAGGGTTCCAAGCTGACCAGCTTCCTCAAGCTGGTGGACCTCCTCGAGGACAATGACGACGTGCAGAATGTGTGGCACAACGCTGACTACGAGGAACCCGAAGACTGAGGTTCCGGCGAGAACTCGGGAACGACTCGGGGCGCCATTCTGCGCCCCGAGTTTGATTAATCCTGGGGCCTTTAACGGCTCTGGAAGCTGGTGCCTGCGGTCGAGGGGATCTCGTGACCGGTCGGG
>JAJZQW010000079.1 GCA_021802985.1 Acidobacteriota bacterium
GGATGCCGTCCTCGGTACGCAGGAACGAGAACTCGCCCGTCTGCCCGATGGCGACGATGACCGTATCCGCTTCCATGAGCTCCTCGGAGCCCTCCTCGAACTGCGGGGAGAAGCGCCCGCCCTCGTCGAACACGCGGGTCACCTTCGTGAACGCGATGCCGGTGACGGAACCCTGCTCGCCGAGGATGCGTTTCGGCCCCACGCGGTAGCGGAAGTGGATGCCCTCCTTGGCGGCCTCCTCGACTTCCTCCGGCGTAGCGGGCATCTCCTGTTCGGATTCCAGGCAGCAGACCGTGACGTCGCGGCCGCCGAAGCGCACCGCGCTGCGGGCCACATCCAGGGCCTGGACGATCGAGAGGCTGCGTTCCATGTGCGCCTGTTCGCCGCCCCGCGCCGCGGTGCGGGCCACATCCAGGGCCACGTTGCCGCCGCCGATGACGACGACCTTCTTGCCCATGTCGACCTTGTAGCCGAGGTTCAGGTTCAGCAGGTAGTCGATGCCCTTCAGCACCCCGTCCAGCTCGATGCCGGGGGTCCGCAGGTCGCGGCTCTGCATGGCCCCGACGCCCAGGAACACGGACTTGTAGCCCTGGGCCTTCAGATCGTCCAGAGTGAAGTCCCTGCCCAGCCGCGCATTGGTCTTGAGTTCGACCCCCAGCGAGAGGATCGCGTTGATCTCGAGCTGGATCAGGGCCCTCGGCAGGCGGTACTCCGGGACACCCAGCCGGAGCATGCCGCCCGCGATGGGGGCCGCCTCGAAGATCGTCACCGGGTAGCCCATGAGGGCCAGATCGTGGGCGCAGGCCAGGCCGGCGGGCCCGGAGCCGATGACGGCCACCTTCTCGGTGAAGGTGTCGGTCCGGTGGCCATAGATTTCAGACAGGACGGAGAAGTCCATCATGCTTTCGACGCCGAACTTCTCCGTGACGAACCGCTTCATGGCCCGGATGGCCACCGGGGCGTCGAGCTCGCCCCGGCGGCACACCGCCTCGCAGGGCGCCGCGCAGATCCGGCCGCAGATGGATGCGAGCGGATTCGGGCGCCGGGCCACCGCGTAGGCTTCCCGGTACTTCCCCTGCGCGATCAGCGTCACGTACTTGCCGGCCTCGGTATGGACCGGGCACGCCCACTTGCAGGGGAAGTTCCGTTCAAGCCATTCCTGGCTGACGTCGACCAAGGAGCTACCTCGCGATCTCGAAATCGACCTGGGTGTTGCCGGCCACCTTGACGGCTTTCTGGGTGGCCTTCAGCGTCGGGTGCCAGACCTTCACGGTGAACTGGCCGTCCGGCACGTTCTTGATCACGTAGCTTCCATCGGCCTTCGTGACGGCGTAGTACGGCGTGGGGACGGCCACGATGAAGCCTTCCATCTCGGGATGCACCTTGCACAGCAGCGTGGCCTGGCACTCGTTCTTGAAGGTGTAGCTGCGCGACTGCCCCTTGGGCCAGGTGCCGAGGTTGAAGCGGTTGCAGCAGGCGTCGGGGGAGAACACGTTGTGGAGCACGGAATCATCGTTCTTGAAGTCCACCGTGGTGCCCACCTGGATGGGGAGCAC
Organism: Acidobacteriota bacterium; assembly: GCA_021802985.1. Classification (GTDB taxonomy): domain Bacteria; phylum Acidobacteriota; class Holophagae; order Holophagales; family Holophagaceae; genus Geothrix. The sequence continues at coordinate 1,557 of JAJZQW010000079.1, forward strand.
ATGGGGCGCGAAGACGAGGTTCTTCTGGTCCATCTCCGCGTGCTTGGCGGGCGCGGCGAAGGTCTTGCCGGGGATGGCGGCGATATAGACGACGGCATCGGCGCTGTTGCGCACGCCCTTGCACGCCACCTTCCCGTGGAGCTCTCCGGCGGAGAGGGAACCTGCCAGACCGAGGGCGAGAACACTGCAGAGTGCGAGTTTCATGGTCATTTCTCCCTGTTCAGAAGGCCGCGCGGAGCACGACGTTGAGCTGGTTGTTGCGGTTCTCGTTGAGGTCCTGGCGGTACTCCAGCATCGTCTTGACGTTGGCGTAGACCAGGTAGGTGAGGTTCAGGTTCATGAACCGCTCCGCCTTGACCGAGGTGTCCGCGGGGCGGAGGTGCTCGTAGCGCACGGAGGTGATGAAGGTCGGATTGATCACGTAGTCGGCCTGGGTGAACCAGGTGTCGTAGGACCGGGTGTTCTCGTTGAGCACCTGGCTGGTGGCCGGATCGATGAGGTCCAGCTTGTCGTTGCCGCGCAGGTACACCCCGAACACGTTCAGGTCGCTGTAGATCCAGGAGCCGAACACGCCCGCTCGGGTGTAGTTCACGTCCTGCATGTTGAAGGGGTTGCCCAGGCTATCCGCCACGGCGAAGTTGATGTCGCGGCCGTTCCCGGTCAGGCCCAACAGGCCCACCCGGAGCGAGTTCTCGCGCCAGTTCTCCGGGGGCAGGTTCACCCCGTCGGTGTTGCCATCCAGGCCCATGCCGCCGAACTTGTAGTCGATGCGGGCGTAGATGTCCTTGTGGGCGTTGTTGCCGAAGTTGCCGGTCGGGGTGGCGGTCGTGGGATCCGCGGCGTTGTAGGTGCCCGTATAGCCGCCGGGGCCGATCTTGGACATCAGGCCCACGGTGTAGAAGAACCGGTGCGCCGCCACGCCGTAGAGCTCGATGCCGCGGACCCGGGCCGGCAGGCTGATGATGGGGGTGGCGAGATCATCGGCGCCCGAGCCCACGCCGCCGCGGTAGCCGACCGGATTGTAGGTGAACATCGTGTCCACCCCGTTGTCCGTCATCAGCCACATTTCCTGGAACCCGTCGTAGAGGTTCGGCGCGAACTTGCCGACGCGCAGGTTCACCAGGTGGTCGGGGCCGGCGATGGAATCGAAGTCCAGGCGGGCGTGCTCGATCTCGCTGGTCGTGCTGCCGTCGGGGTTCTCGCCGAAGGTCAGCTCGGACATGAAGCTCATGTGGTCGCCCAGGGTGCCAGCGGCGAAGAGGTTCACTTCCTGCGGGAACTGGAAATCGTTGTGGGTGGTCGTCTTCCCCGTGGCCGGGTCATAGGACGAGCTGTTGGTGCTCTCCATCTTCACGTTCACGGCCAGGGGCGCGTTGCCCGGCAGCTGGCTCGGCATGACCGCGCTCGGCCACAGGCGCTTGTAGGCGGGGGCGCCGAGGGACACCGGCTCCTGCTTGACCAGGTCCTCGGTCTCCTGCGGCATCCGGTAGCCGTTGAGCCGGAAGGCCTCGCCGAAGGGGTTCAGCTTCGGGTAGACCGTGTGACAGGTGGTGCAGGACGTCCGGTACTTGCGGGCGAAGATGGGAAAGGCCTGCAGGGGGGTCGCCAGCCCGAGGAGGAGACCCGCCGCCAGGGCGAGTCCTCCAAGGGCGCGCAGATGGATCCGAGGGAAATTCATGACGGGGGGCTCCTATGAGAACGGGTGTGAGTCTCAGGAATACGCCCCGCGCCGGCCCCCCACCATTGGACAGCCGCATCATTCGGCGTGGGGAGAATGCATCAGCGTCACAATATCGATACGTTCGCCATTTCACCAAGCCACGCAATGGCATCTTTTACGAACAGACCGGGTTCGACGGAGCCCCAGGGCTCAGACGATGCCCTTCTGGAAGGCGAACGCCACGGCCTCGGCCTTGGAGTGCACCTCCAGCTTGTCCAGGATCTTCTGGGTGTGGTTCCGCACCGTCAGGGCGGAGATGTGCAGGAAGCCGGCGATCTCGGGCGTCGTCCGGCCCGCGGCGATGAGGCCGAGGATCTCCACCTCGCGCTGGCTCAGCCGGCGGGCCCGGGCATCCGGGGATTCGCGGACGCTCTGCAGCGCCGACCGGGGCGGCGTGCCGGCCTCCTCCAGCGGAGACGGAGGGATGGCCCCCCGCTCCGTGGGCTTCAGGATGTGCATCAGGTAGAAATGATGGGGCGGAGGCGCCGCCAGCTGGAGGATGACCACCTCGGCGAAGACCGGGGACCGGTCCTTCGTCGCGAAGCGCAGGTCGAAATGCCGGACGACCTCCCCCCGGCCCGCCATCGCCACCAGGGGGCAGCTGTCGCTGCAGTAGCGGTTGCCCCACCCGTCGCACCCGGCCAGCAGGCTCGCGCAGGGGGCCCCCACGGCCTCCTCGGCGGTGAAGCCCAGCAGGGCCTCGGCCCGGTGGTTCCAGGCCACGATGTGGTTCAGGCGGTCCGTGATGAACACCGGGTCGGGCGAACTGTCCAGCGTCGCCAGCAGGGGGCGCAGCTCCTCGGCGAGACGGGGGCCCGAACTCACGGGGTCATCCTCCCGCGCAGGTCGAACCCACTCATTCCGCCGGCAACCCCAACCATCGGTACACTCCTGGAGCCTTTTCGGGGCCGATCCCAATTGAATGAGTCCCATTCTTTTCACTGGAAGAGATCTGTGTCCACATCTATTCATTAACGATCATTGCGGCTGGTTTTATGATCACCTGGCGATCAATAGACACCTTGTTGATATTCAATGCGGTGTCCGGGTCGGTCAATACCCTCCCGGCGTCCCCGGACTTGACAAACCTCCGCCCCCCGGTCCCATTCTTAGGGGCCGTTCAGGGCAGACCGCGGTTTTCTGGCAGCCCTGTGACGGCGCCTTGGGCCGCCCCTTGTTGAAGACGGAAAAGCGGTTCTGAATTGGCGGCTTAGCCTCCTGGGGAGATCCATCGTGACCAAGCTCGTGATCGTCGAAAGCCCATCGAAGGCGAAGACCATCACCAAGTACCTTGGCAAGGGGTACAAGGTCATGGCGTCCGTGGGCCACATCCGGGACCTGCCCAAGAAGCTGGGCGTGGATATCGAGAACGGGTTTCAAGAGGAATACGAGATCAGCCCGGCCAAGGAGAAGGTGGTCAAGGAACTGCGCGCCGCCGCCAAGACCGCCTCCGAGCTGGTGCTCGCCACCGACCCCGACCGCGAGGGGGAGGCCATCAGCTGGCACCTGCTGGAGGCCATCAAGCCCCCCAAGACCCTGCCGGTGAGCCGGGTCCTCTTCAACGAGATCACACCCGCGGGCATCGCCCGGGCCATGGCGGCCCCCACCGTCATTAATAAGAAGCTGGTGGACGCCCAGCGGGCCCGGCGGGTGCTGGATCGCCTGGTGGGCTACAAGGTCAGCCAGGTGCTCTGGGAGAAGGTGCGCCGCGGCCTGTCCGCCGGCCGGGTCCAGAGCGTGGCCGTGCGCATCATCGTGGACCGCGAGCGGGAGATCCTGGCCCACAACCCCGTCGAATACTGGGTGCTCAAGGGCAAGTTCGGCGCCAAGCTGCCCCCGTCCTTCTGGATGAAGCTCATCAAGGTGGGCGGCGAGGCCCTCCAGCTGGGCAACAAAGAGACGAAACGCCGGGTGGCCGATGCCGCCCAGGCCAAGGATCTCAAGGCGAAGCTGGAGAAGGCCGCCTACACCGTGACCGGCCTGGAGACCAAGGAGAAGAAGCGGAACCCCGCCGCCCCCTTCACCACCGCCAAGCTCCAGCAGGAATCGGCCCAGAAGCTCAAGATGAGCGTCAGCCGCACCATGCAGAATGCCCAGCGGCTGTATGAGGGCGCGGATTTCGGCGAAGGCCCCGTGGGCCTCATCACCTACATGCGCACCGATTCGCCCCGCATGGCCCCCGAGGCCGTGGAGGCCACCCGCGCGTTCATCGCCAAGAAATACGGCCAGGAGTACCTGCCCGCCAAGGCCCGGGTGTACGCGGGCAAGGCCGGGGCGCAGGATGCCCACGAGGCCATCCGCCCCACGGACATCACCCGCACCCCCGAGAGCCTGCGGGGCCACCTGGAGCCCGACCAGTTCCGCCTCTACGCCCTGATCTGGCGGCGGACGATGGCGTCGCAGATGGAGGCCGCCCGCTTCGACGAGACGGTGGTCCAGACCGAGGCCGAGCTGGGCAAGAAGGAGACGGCCCTCTTCGAGGCCAAGGGCGAGATCGAGCGCTTCCCCGGCTGGCTGTCGGTCTACCGCGCCGACAAGACCGAGGAGGACGCCGAGGGCATCGCCAACGCCACCCAGGGCCCCGACGAGGAGGACGACGAGGACGAGGGCCTGCTGCCGGCCCTCAAGCTGGGCGAGGCCCTGAAGCTGGAGCAGCTCGACGCCGACCAGCAGTTCACCAAGCCCCCCGCCCGCTACAACGAGGCCACGCTGGTGAAGGAGCTGGAAGAGGATGGCATCGGCCGCCCCTCCACCTACGCCAGCATCATCGCCACCATCCAGGACCGGGACTACGTGAAGAAGCACGAGGGCCGCTTCAAGCCCACCGAGCTGGGCATGGTGGTCACCGACCTGCTGCTGCAGGGCTTCCACGACCTGATGGATCCCAAGTACACCGGCGCCATGGAAGGCAACCTCGACCGCATCGAGGAGGGCAAGCTCACCTTCAAGAAGGCCATGACGGACTTCTACGGCCCCTTCGAGAAGGCCCTGGCCGCCGCCGGTGCCGACATGCAGAACCTCAAGGCCGGCGTGCCCACGGGCGAGAAGTGCCCCAAGTGCGGCGACCGGAAGAAGCACCCGGGCACGCTGCTCAAGCGCATCGGCCGCAACGGCCTCTTCGTGGGCTGCACCAACTACAACGCCGAGAACGAGAAGGACGCCTGCGACTACACGGCGGACCTGGAGAAGATGGAGGAGCCGGCGGATGCCCCCGAGTGCCCGCTCTGCGGCACCACCCCCATGAACCTGCGCAAGGGCCAGTGGGGCCCCTTCTGGGCCTGCCCCAACTACCCCGCCTGCAAGGGCATCGTGAAGGCAGATCCCAAGGGCATCCCCGTGCCGCCCGACGAGCCCACCGGCGAGAAGTGCCCCAACTGCGGCAAGCCCTTCGTGAAGCGGCACGGCCGCTACGGCGAGTTCGTCTGCTGCACCGACTACCCCGCCTGCAAGACCGTGAAGAAGGAGATCCTGCCCGTCCCCTGCCCCAAGTGCGGCGGCGGCCTCAGCCCCCGGAAGACCCGCTTCGGCAAGGTCTTCTACGGCTGCGTGAACTACCCCAAGTGCGACTACACCGCCTGGGACAAGCCCGTCCCCGTCACCTGCCCCGCGTGCAAGAACCCGTCCATGGGCGAGAAGACCCGGAAGCCACGGGGCAAGGACCCCATCCAGGTGCTGATCTGTCCCAAGTGCGGGCACGAAGAGCCGATGGGATGATTAAGAATTTTTAACCGGTGGTAAACGGTGATGAACAGTGATAGCAAGGCTTTCTTTATCACCGTTTATCACTGTTCATCACCGGCTGAATGGCTTTTGTTTGTGAGACCTGGACGAGACCTGAAAAGGGAAAAGTGGAACCACCGATGAACACAGATGAACACCGATAAAGACCAAGCAGGGCTTCATGCCTTTCTGCTTTATCTGTGTTCATCAGCTTTTATCTGTGTTCATCGGTGTTCCGTTTTTGGGCCCGGTGGTTCATTGGGGTTCCGGCTAGGATGGACGCACCCACGCGGAGCGGTGCCATGAGGAAAGCCGGGATCATCCTGTCATTGCTGGCGGTCACGGTCGCCGCCCTGGCGCTGATCTTCTCGTCCGGCTACCAGGCGCCGCTGGGGTTCTTCGGCAGCCTGCCGGGCATGGAGCTGGTGCTGCGGCCGGGGACGGAGGTGCACCTGGCGGACGAGCCCGTCACCGACCGGCACACCTTCTTCCAGTGGGAGGACGCGACCGGGAAGACTCAGACCAGCAGCCAGGCGCCCCCGCCCACCACCGAGGTGCGGAAGTTCCAGGTCACCGGCAAGGTCAACGACCGCTGGGCCGCCCGCCCCGGCCGTACCCGCACGGAGCTGCGCGGCCGGAAGACCCTGCCCCTCCGCACCGCCCTGGCCGGCGCCGTGGTCGCCTTCATGCTGGGCCTCGGGCTGGCGCTGCTGGGCAAGGGGCGGTAGCCGGAAGCACCTGCGGCTGGCCCGGGTGGCGAGAGGGCCCGGTCAAGCGGAATCGCCGATGAAGACAAAGCAGGGCTGATCCATCAGCCTTGCAGCCCAGCGAATCCCAGGAACACGACAAAAGCTTTTTTCACCGGTGATAAACGGTGATGAACAGTGATAGCAAGACTTTTTTTATCAACGTTTATCATCGTTCATCACCGGCTGAATAGCCTTTGCTTGTGAGACCTGGACGAGACCTGAAAAGGGAAAAGTGGAACCACCGATGAACACAGATGAACACAGATGAACACAGATGAACACAGATGAACACCGATCAAGACCAAGCAGGGCTTCATGCCTTTCTGCTTGATCGGTGTTCATCCGCTTTGATCCGTTTCCATCGGTGCTCGCGCTCATCGTTCTGCCGGTGAAGGGAGGCCCCGGTCCTGGGATACTCCTCCCATGCCCCTCGCCGATGACTGCCCCCTCCTGGTCCTGCTCCCTGGCATGGACGGGACGGGCCGGATGTTCGAGCCCTTCCTGGCCACCCTGGGGGACTTCGAAACGCGGGTGGTGCGCTACCCGGCGGAGAGGTGCGATTGCTTTCCCACCGCGGGGACCCATCCTTGGGTCGCTTCACCCCAAGGAGGCCGTCATGACCGTGGCCAGACTGAAGGAGTTCCTCAAGACCAACGGGGTTGCGCACATCGTCGTCAACCATCCCTTGGCCTTCACCGCCACGTCGGTGGCGGGTGCCGCGCACATCTCCGGCAAGGAGATGGCCAAGACGGTGGTGGTGAACCTGGACGGCAGGCCGGCCCTGGCTGTGCTCCCGGCCACCCAGAAGGTGGATCTGGAGCGGCTGCGGCGGGCCACCGGGGCCACCTCCATCGAGTTGACGGACGAGCGGGAGTTCACCGCCGACTTTCCCGGCTGCGAGGTGGGCGCCATGCCCCCCTTCGGGAACCTGTACGGCATGGAGGTCTTCGTGGAACCGAGGCTCGCGGCCGACCCGGAAATCGCCTTCAACGCCGGTTCGCACACCGAGCTGATCCGCATGGCCTACAAGGACTTCGAACGCCTGGTGAAACCCAGGCTCGTGGCCATGTAGCACCGGAAGGAAGTACCGGGCAAGCCCGCAGGCGGGTCTTCATCTCGATTCGCGTTTTTCCGCTTCCAGCTTCCCAAGGTCCGAAGCCTGGAAGCTGCGGTAGAGCAGCAGATCGTAGAGGATCTTCAAGCCGCCGGCGAGGAGGAAGGGGACGCCGATCAGGACGGGCACGGCCAGCAGCGGCCCAGCCAGCATGGGGGAGATGGCGGCGCCGGTGGTGCGCGCGATGCCGGTGACGCCGGCCGCGGCGGCGCGCTCGTCCGGGGCGACCACGTGCATGGTGTAGGCCTGGCGGGTGGGCACGTCCATCTGGGAGATGCTGAAACGCAGCAGCAGCACACCCACGGCGAGCGGCAGGGTGGGCATCAGGGGCACGAGGATGAGCAGCACGTTCGACGGGATGTG
>JAJZQW010000080.1 GCA_021802985.1 Acidobacteriota bacterium
ATGCCCTCGTGGGCGCCCAGCTCCCGTCCTTCGGGGGCGCCCGCCAGGCCCGAGGCCCAGGTGGTCTCCACGTTGTCCTCGTCGAGCCGCTGGAGGGCCAGCGCCAGGGCCTCGGGGTAGGCCATGGGACGCACTCGGAAGGCGGTGAGGGCCTTGGGATCCCGGACCACCACCTCGGTGGTCATGCCATCCACCAGGGGCCCCGCCAAGGCCTCGGGAATGGGCGTCACCAGGTCCACCCAGTGGATCGAAAGCCGCGGGAACGGAACATCCATGGGAATGATGAGGCGGCGCAGCCCCCGGGCCTGCGCATAGCCCAGCATCATGGCCCGGTAGTCGAGGACGTCCCGGCCGCCGATCTCGTAGATGCCCTCCAGATCCGGGTGTTCCAGGGCCTCCAGCAGGTAGGCCAGCACATCGCGGATACCGATGGGCTGGCAGCGGGTGTTCACCCAGCGGGGCGTGATCATCACCGGCAGGCGCTCCGTGAGGTGGCGGAGCATCTCGAAGCTGGCGCTGCCGCTGCCCACGATGACCGCCGCCCGGAATTCCAGCACGGGCACGCCTGCCGAGGCCAGGGCCTCCCCCACCTCCTGCCGGCTGGCCAGGTGGCGGCTCCGATGGCGGCTGGGATCGCCCAGGCCCCCCAGGTAGATCACCCGTCTCACCCCCGCCCGGGCGCAGGCGTGGGCGAAGATCTGGGCCTGCCGCAGATCCTTTTCCCAGAAATCCGGCCGCTTGTCCCCCATGGCATGAACCAGGTAGTAGGCCTGGTAGACCCCTTCCAGCGCCGCGACGAGGGAGTCCGCGTCCGAGACATCGCCCCGCACGATCTCCGCGCCCGGCCAGTCCCGGCCCTCCAGCCGCTCCGGGTTCCGGGTCAGGCAGCGCACCCGGTGTCCGGCGGCCAGGAGGCGCGGCACCAGCCGCCCTCCGATGTAGCCCGTGGCCCCGGTGACGAGCACCAGGGGCCGCCCGGGTTTCATCAACACCGCGCCGGTCGGGGGGGCAGCGACCGGCTCGTTCATGCGGGCACCCGGTCCGCGAAGACGAAGCCATCCCGCTCGCAGGCGGCGTCCTTGCCGCTGGACCAGCTGAGCAGCACCTTGCGGGTCGTCATGGGGGCTCCGGGTCCCAAGTATGGCCGGAGGAGGGAGGCTCGCAAATCCTGACGAAAATGGTAAACTTTGTCGGGAGCCCGCCATGCCCAAGGTCATCAACATCGAACCCACCCCCAATCCCGATGCCCTGAAGTTCCTGGTGAACCCCGCCATCCTCAAGGCGGGTTCCCGTTCCTTCAAGGATTTCGGCGCCGCCGTGGGTGATCCCCTGGGCTCGGCCCTCTTCGGCCTGGGGAAGGTGACGTCCGTGTTCTACATGGACCGCTTTGTGACCGTGAACAAGGAGTCCTCGGCCGAGTGGAGCGACCTCATCGATCCCATCTGCGAGGCCATCGAGGACCTGAAGCTCCCGGACAACGCCACCGGGGATGCGCCCCGCCCGGCGCCCTCCGCCGATGCGGATGAGACCCTGGCTCGCATCAACACCCTCCTGGAGACCCGCATCCGCCCCGGATTGGCGGGGGATGGCGGCGGGCTGGAGGTCATCTCCTTCGATGGCCAGACCCTCGAGATCAGCTATCACGGCGCCTGCGGCTCCTGTCCCTCCTCCACCAGCGGCACCCTGCGCTACATCGAGGGCATGCTCCAGGAGGAAGTGGACCCGGCCATCCGGGTGATCAGCTGGTAGGCCTTCCCACGAGCCTTCTTGGTCGATGTGGATTACGCTAGGGGCGTCCTCGGAGGTTCTGTGGCCAAGTCGAACGGACGGGCACGGAAGAAGGTGGACCACCTGGCCGCCCTGGCCAACCTGTTGGCCGAGGACAGCGCAGATCCCGCACGCCTCTTCGAGCACGGCCTCGCCCTGCTGATGGAACGGCTCGGGGCGGAACGCGCCCTGCTCACCCGGGTCGCAGGCCTGGGGTACGAGGTCTTCTGGTGGGCCGCCAGGGATGAAGCCGCCATGCGCGGAGTCTTCGAACATCCCGAACACGGCTACTGCCCCTGGGTGATGGCCCATCCCGACCGCCCCCTGGTGATCCGGGACGCCGCGGCGGAGCCCCTCTGGCGCGACAGCCCCGCCTGGCGGGAGCTGGGCCTCCGCGCCTACGCCGGGGTGGCGCTCCGGAGCGGGGATCGGGTGGTGGGAACCCTCTGCGTCCAACACGGCGAGGCCCAATCCTTCGGCCGCGCGGCCCTGGCGCTGCTGAAGGCCCTCGGTCACCTGTTCAGCAAGACGCTGGAGGCCGAGCACCTCAAACAGGAACTCCAGGCCACCCGGGATGCCTTGGAGCTGAGCAGCGCCGTGGTCCAGGACAGCGCCCTCCAGAGTGCCCGGTCGAGCCTGCCCAATCGCCGGTACCTCGACATCTGGCTCCGGGCCACGGTCTTCCTCGCCCGGCGCCGGAATGAGCGCATGGCCCTGGTGCTCTGGTCTCAGCCCATGGAACGGGGCCTGAAGGCCCGCATGCAGGCCATCTCGGACGCCCTGCGGGGAGAGGATCTCCTGCTGGAGTTGGCGGCGGACCAGTACGTGCTGCTCATGCCCCACACGGCCCCGGATGGCGCCGGAATCCTGCTGGCCCGCGTGCGGGAGGCCCTGGGCACCCACCCCGCCGGAGGTACGCTCTGGGATCCCCAGGACGAGGATCTGGACCTGCGGGAAGCCCTCCACCGAGCCCACCGGGCCTTGGCGGAGGCCCGCAGCCAGGGCGTCCCGCTGATCTGGCACATGGCCCCGGCCCCAGCCCCGGTGACGGAGGCCTGACTGTCACGCATTCAGGGGTCCATGGGAAGATGATGGACTCTGGCAACCCCGGGGACGGCCCCGGTTCAGGAGGTGACATTGGATACCCCGACACTGGTGAGGGCGGCCCTGAATGCCATGGGCGCCGATGGAAGCCCCAGCCGAGAGGATCTCTGCCATTGGTACGAGCTGATGCACCTGGGCCGCCTGCTGGATGACAAGGCCCCCAACTACCTGAAGCAGGCCATCGGCTGGTCCTACCATGCCCCCAGCGCCGGCCATGACGGCATCCAGCTGGCCCTGGGCCTCTCCTTCCGGGCCGGCCGCGACTTCCTCTTCCCCTACTACCGGGATCTGATGACCTGCCTGGCCGCGGGCCTCACGCCCGAGGAGATCATCCTCAACGGCATTTCCAAGGCCACCGACCCCGCCAGCGGGGGCCGGCACATGAGCAACCACTTCGCCAAGCCCGCCATCGGCATCCAGAACGTCTCCAGCCTCACGGGCAACCACACCCAACACGCCGTGGGCCTGGCCCGGGCCGTCAAGCGCTACGGGAAGGACGCCGTGGTCTTCAGCAGCCAGGGCGAATCCTCCCTGTCCGAGGGCTACTGCTTCGAGAGCATCAACGGCGCCGACCGCGAACAGCTGCCCGTCATCTTCGTGGTGCAGGACAACGGTTACGGCATCTCCGTGCCCAAGCAGGACCAGAGCGCCAACGCCGACATCTGTGACAACTTCAGCGGCTTCACCCGCCTGAAGATCCTGAAGTGCGACGGACTGGACCTCCTGGATTCCATGCGCGCCATGGAAGAGGCCCTGGCCTACGTCCGCAGCGGGCAGGGGCCGGCCATGGTCTACGCGGCCTGCGTGCGCATCGGCAGCCACTCCAACTCGGACCGCCACGAGCTGTACCGGGACGAGGCCGAACTGGCCGCGGCCAAGGCGAAGGATCCCCTGCCCAGGTTCCGCGCCTTCTGTCTGAAGCACGGCCTCAGCGAGGATGAGCTGCAGGCCATCGAGACCGATAACCAGGCCCGCTACCTGGCCGCCCACGACCGGGCCATGGCCGCGCCCAACCCCGATCCGGCCAGCATCCACGACTTCGTGATCCCCGAGGGCTGGGTTTCGGAACAGTTCCCGGATGGCACCCACCAGGCCACGGGCGAGACCATCAGCCTCATCACCGCCCTGAACCACACCCTGAAGGAGGAATTCCGGCACAACCCGGACACCTTCATCTGGGGCCAGGACATGGCCAACCGGGACAAGGGCGGGATCTTCAACGTGAGCAAGGGCCTCCAGCAGGAGTTCGGCGAGCAGCGGGTGTTCAACGCCCCCATCGCCGAGGACTACATCGTGGGCACCGCCAACGGTTTCTCGCGGCTGGACGACCGCATCCGCGTGGTGGTCGAGGGTGCCGAGTTCGCCGACTACATCTGGCCGGCCGCCGAGCAGATCGTCGAATGCAGCCACGAATACTGGCGTACCAACGGCCAGTTCGCGCCCAACATCACCCTCCGGCTCGCCTCCGGTGGCTACATCGGTGGTGGGCTCTACCACTCGCAGAATGTGGAGGGCTGGCTCACCACCCTGCCGGGCATCCGGGTGGTGGTGCCCGCCTTCGCGGATGACGCCGCAGGCCTGCTGCGAACCGCCATGCGCAGCCGCGGGATGACCCTCTACCTCGAACCGAAATTCCTCTACAACGCCAAGATGGCCCATGCCGTCGTGCCGCCGGACTTTGCCGTCCCCTTCGGCAAGGCCCGCGTCCGCCGCGAGGGCAGCGACCTCACCATCCTCGCCTACGGCACGCCGGTCCACTTCGCCCTGGAGGCCGCCGCCAAGCTGGAGAAGGAAGGCAAGTCCGCCGAGGTGGTGGACCTGCGCAGCCTCAGCCCTCTGGACACCGAGGCCATCATCCGCTCCGTGAAAAAGACCCACCGCGTGCTCATCGCCCACGAGGACAAGGTCTTCGGCGGCTTCGGCGGCGAGCTGGCGGCCATTGCCGCCTCCGAGTGCTTCCCCTGGCTCGACGCCCCCGTGGAACGCGTGGGTTCGGAGTTCACCCCCGTGGGCTTCAACCGCATCCTCGAACGCGCCACCCTCCCCAACGCCGAGAAGGTGCTGGTGGCCGCCCGCAAGGTCCTGGCGTTCTGACCGATTGAAAAACCACCGCGAAAATCGCGAAACGCACTCCGGGCAGACGACAGGAAAGTCATGGTCGACCCATTTCGCGGTTATCCGCGCCTTTCGCGGTCCCCGTTTTTTAAGGAGGAGTCCCACATGCAGTTCGGTCCCTGGGATGTCCAGATCATCAGTGGCGGCACCTTCCGGCTGGATGGCGGCGCCATGTTCGGCACCGTGCCCAAGGTGGTGTGGCAGAAGCTCTACCCGGCCGACGCGGACAACCAGATCCTCATGGGCACCAACTGTCTGCTCATCCGCGGGGAGGCGGGCGGGAAGCGGCACGTGATCCTGGTGGACAACGGGAATGGCGACAAGGAGAGCGACGACTTCATGGCCCGCTTCAAGTTCGAGGGCCGGGGCGTGCTGGATGCGAACCTCGCGAAGCACGGCGTGAAGCCGGCGGATATCACCCTCTGCATCCTCACCCACCTGCACTTCGACCACGCGGGCGGCAGCACGCGCTTCGACGCGGCGGGACACCTGGTCCCCAGCTTCCCCAATGCCCGCTACGTGGTGCAGGCGAAGGACCTGGCCGACGCCCGGCACCCCCACCTGCGCGTGAAGGCCAGCTACCTGCCCCAGAACTGGGAGCCCCTGGAAGCGGCGGGCCTGCTCGACACCGTGGAGGGCGCCACCGACCTCCTGCCCGGCCTCTCCGTCCGCCCCGCCCCCGGCCACATCAAGGGCCTCCAGAACGTGGTGATCGAAGGCGGCGGGAAACGCCTGGTCTACCTCGCCGACCTCATCCCCACCGCCCGCCACATCCAGCCCGCCTGGGTCATGGGCTACGACCTGGACGTGGTCACCTGCGTGGACGAGCGCCAGAAGGTCCTCGACGAAGTGGCCGGCACCGGCACCGTCTGCGTCTTCGAGCACGATCCCGAGATCCCCGCCGGCACCGTCAGCCGGGATGCGAAGGGAAAGTACCTCGTGGCGCCGGTGGAGGTCTAGAACCGGCGCGTGACCGTCAGGCCCACGCCGGTGACGCCACCCACGACCTCGACGCCCCAGTTGTCGCCGATCCGAAGGTCCACCATCCCCACCAGGCCGAAGCGGTCATCGGAGAGTGGCCCCGGGGCAGGCGGCGCTCCCACGGGAAACGCATTGACGCCGGGGTTGTAGTCGTAGGTGTAGCTGTCCCGGGCGAATCCCATCCCTGCGCCGAAGACCCATCGATCGTCCAGGCGGTAGGCAAGGCCAAGATGCATCTCACTCCGGCCATCGTCATGCTGGATCCAGCGGGGCGTTCCATCCCCCGGCTCGATGAGGTGCGTGGATCCCCTCCTGGGAACCATGCCAAACCCAGTGAACCATCCAAGGGTGGAGCCGGTCTTCATGAAGGAGAGCATGGGACCCTGCGTCCCGTAGCCCAGGCCCAGCGAGACCGAATCCCGTCGCAGGTTCGGCGGCGCCTGGGCCGCCAACGGCAGGCAGGCGGCAAGAAGGAGGATGCCGAAGCGGGATCGCATGGGAGCTCCAAGGAAGGTCAGTGGGTGGCAGGCGAGGGCGCGGCTAGGCGCTTCGCGAGTTCGTCCAGGAAGGGCTGGACATCCCGGACATCCAGCGCGGGCTGGGCTGTCGTCACCGTGGCCGAGGCGGAGTCCTTCCCCCCCACGCTGACCACGCTCCAATGCCCCGTGGGCAGCATGAACAGGCGCGTCCCGCCCTGGCCATCCGCCTGGAAGAGCAGCGTGGCCTCCATAGACAGCGCGGGGCGCGCGGCCAGGGTCTCGTCGTACCAGGTGCGCGAAAGGTTCACGAGGCCCAGGTCCGCGCTGGCGCTTCGCACCTGGTAGCCCATGTTCATCAAGACCTCCACGACCTTCGGAAAAACCTGAACCCGGGGAATGGCCAGGGTGCGGGTCAAGGGGGGGCCAGCCGAAAGGTCGCCTCCGGACCCGGGGGTGGTGGGCAGGGAGAAGCTGGGTGGCGTGCACCCCAGAACCAGGGCGAGCCCCAGGACCCCAAGGGCCAGTCGAGACGGACGAAGCATGAATCCTCCTGATCAAGGGCGGCGGACATCGAATCTCCAGGAGACTCCTGGGACGGCTGCGGAGATGGATGCCCAGGGCAGGCGACATTCATGCCAGCCGGCTAGATCTCGCACAGTCTTAGAAACTGCGGGCTTCGCCGCGGTTCCCTGGCGACGAATCCCTGCCAAGAGGTGCGGCAAGTCGCCACGGCGTTGAAATCCGCGACATCTTGCCCCGCCCGCGGGTCGAGTGGGCCGGAGACCGGGGGCCTCAGGGCCACCGGATCCCACCGCGCCGGGCGTCCATGCCGCCGCCGCGCTATCCTGGATCCGTTCCATTCGAGGTGCCCGTGGCATTCACTCCAGGATCCAGGCGCGGGGCGATGGCCGACATCAACATGACGCCGCTCATCGACGTGATGCTGGTGCTGCTCATCATCTTCATGATCGCGGCGCCGATGATGACCACCGGCGTGGACGTGAAGCTGCCGGAGAGCCACACGGGACGCAACCTGGAAAGCCAGGCCCTGACGGTGACGGTGACCTTCGACGGGCGGCTCCAATTCGAGAAGGCCTTCGTGCCGCTGCCCGTGCTCGCCAACGAGCTCAAGCAGGCGGCCCAGGCCGGCGGCAAGCGGCCCGTGCTGGTGCGGGCGGACCACAACGTGCCCTACGGCCGGGTCATCCAGGTGGTGGATGCCATCCGTGATGCGGGCTTCACCCAGGTGGGCTTCGTCACCGCCGCCGCGCCGAACGTCCCGATCCAGGCCGCCACCGCCCTCGCTTCCACCGCTGGAGGACCCCAGTCGTGAGCCAGGACCTCCAGGGCTACCTGCGCAGCCGCGCCCGCCTGGGCGAGCTGGGCTGGACCACGGGCCTCGGCCTGAGCCTGGGCCTGCACCTGGCCCTGGGCGCCCTCTTCTTCTGGCCCCACGGCCAGGGCCAGCCGCCCGAGGAGGTCAAGGTCACCTGGGTGAACCTGCCCCCGGCCATGGCCACGCCCTCGGGCGGCTCTGACGCCATGGTGGAGGGCAAGAACGGGGAGCGCCTCCGGCGGGTGGAGGAAGTGGCGCCGCAGCGGGAAACCACGCCCACCTCCACCGCTCCGAATCCCTTTGCCGAGAAGACCACCAAGGCCGCGCCCCGGGGCAACAACCCGGATGCCACCAGCCAGGGCGCAGGCACCACGGCCGCCAAGGGCAAGACACCTGCGACCATGCCCGTGACCGGCGCTGCGGGCCAGGGGAACGGGGCCGGCATCGGCGCGGGCATCGGCATCCCAGGCCTCAACCCCTCGGCCGGCGTACAGGGCGGCACGGGCCTCGTGGGGAGCGTGGACGGCAACTTCCCCTTCATGTGGTACCTGCAGCAGGTCCAGACCCGGATCACCGGCAACTGGAGCCGCATCTCCAGCCAGCAGGGCCGGGTGCAGATCTATTTCCGGATCGCCCGGGACGGCAGCCTGGACCGGGTGCGGGTGGAGATCCCCAGCGGCAACCCCGCCCTGGACGAGAGCGCCCGCATGGCGGTCCTCCGTTCCGCGCCCTTGCAGCAACTGCCCGAGGGCTTCGACGGACAGTACCTGGGGGTACGGTTCTGGTTCACGTACCTGGGGAACTGACCCCGGCTACACTCCCCTGATGCTGCCCGTGCTCCCCCTTGCCGCGATGGTCTGGCTCCTGCAGGCGCCGCCGCCCTGCACGGTGACGGCCGAACCCCGGGAGGTGCGGCCGGGCGAGCCGGTGCTGCTGACCTGGGCCTGTCCACAGGTTCCGCAGATCCGCCTGGAACCCGGCGGCATGATCCTCCCGGGGCGCGCGCAGGTGACCCTGCGGCCCCCGTACACGACCACCTACCGCCTGTTCGACGCCCGGCCCGGCGGGATGGAACTGGGGCACGCGGAGATCCGCATCGTTCCCGGGCTGCCCCTGGGGGAGCCCGCCCGCGTGTGCAGCTTCGACGCCAGCGCCAAGGCCGTGCTGCCGGGCCAGCCCGTGGTGCTCAAGTGGGAGTGCGCAGGCAGCGCCAAGATCCAGATGGAGCCCGGCGGCCTGGAGCTGGACGGCAAAAGCGAGGTGACCGTCACGCCCCTGGAGACCACGCGCTACACCATCTCCGTCAACAACGCCGCGGGCGGCCAGAGCCGCACCCTGGAGGTGGCGGTGCTGGGCCACCCCAAGGGAACGCCACCACCCGCCATGGTGTGCAGC
>JAJZQW010000081.1 GCA_021802985.1 Acidobacteriota bacterium
GACGAGGGCGGGCTTGAGGCCAGGTGTTTTCGAGAGCGCGAGGGCATTCCGCGCCAGGGCAGGCCAATCCTGCTGGATCTCGGCCTCCTGGCAGGCGTTGGTCCGTCCGAGGGCATCCCCCCCCCCCACGGCCCACCTCTTCCCAGGCGGCCAGGGCTTCCGCATGGCGTTGCATCTGGCTGAGGGCCCGGGCCCGCTGCCGGAGAAAGTCGGGGCGTTTCGGATCCTTGAGGTAGGCCGGGGATTTTAGGAGTCGATCACAGACCTGCCGCAGACGCTCCCAGCGCCGGGCCCTGCCGAGGGCCTCCACCCAGGTGCCGCGGAACCGGAGGGCCATTTCCTGGGGCAGGGCCTCGAACTGGTCACAGAGCGCATCCCAGTTCCCCGCGTCCGCCAGCGCGCTGAGTTTGGCTTCCACCGGGTTGCTCAGGTTGAAGATCTCCCCGAGCTGGGGAACGTGGGACGGCTGGGCGTGCTGCGCGGGAGGAATGAACATGGGCGCTCGGGGACGAGGCGTCAGCGACGGGGTTTCTTGGCGGCCTCCGGCCGCTTCCAGCCCACCAGCGCCCATTCGAAGACCTCTTCCACGTGTTTCACGGGGTGGAAGCGGAGCTGGCTTCGCAGCTCGGGGTCGATCTCCTCGAGATCCTTCTGGTTGGCGTGGGGGATGAGGATGTCCTTGATGCCGACGCGGAGGGCCGCCAGAGCCTTCTCCTTGAGGCCACCGATGGCCAGGGCCTCGCCCCGCAGATCGATCTCCCCCGTCATGGCGAGGGTGTTCTTCACGGGGATGCCCTTCAAGACGGACAGCAGCACTGTGGCGATGGCCAGGCCCGCGCTGGGGCCGTCCTTGGGGATGGCGCCCTCGGGGAAGTGGATGTGCAGATCCTGCTTCTGGAACACCTCGGGATCGATCTGGAAGGCCTCGCCGCGGCTGCGGATGTAGCTGAGGGCCGCCTGGGCGCTTTCCTTCATGACATCGCCCAGCTGGCCAGTGAGGGTGAGCAGGCCCTTGCCGGGCATCTTGAGGGCCTCGACGAAGAGCACCTCGCCGCCCACGGCCGTCCAGGCCAGGCCCGTCACCACGCCCACCCGCGGGGCCTTCAGTCGCTCGTCGAGCAGGAACTTCACGGGCCCCAGCATCTCGTGGATGCCCTGGTCATCGAGGACCAGCCTCTTCTTCAGCTTCTTCTCGGCCACGCGGCGGGCTACCTTGCGGCAGACGGCGCCGATCTCGCGCTCCAGCTGGCGCAGCCCGGCCTCCCGGGTGTAGCCCGTGATGACGGCCTTCAGCGCCTTCTTCGGAATGGACAGCTGCTGTCGCGTGACCCCGTGCTTCTCCAGCTGCTTGGGAATCAAGTGCCGCTCGGCGATGCCCACCTTTTCCTCCAGCGTGTAGCTGCTGAGGTAGATGATCTCCATCCGGTCGCGGAAGGCCGGGTGGATGGGCTCCAGCTCGTTGGCGTTGGCCAGGAAGAGCACCTGGCTGAGGTCCAGGGGCACATTCAGGTAGTGGTCGCGGAAGGTGTGGTTCTGTTCGGGGTCCAGCACCTCCAGCAGGGCCGCGCTGGGGTCGCCGCGCATGTCGCGGCCGATCTTGTCCACCTCGTCGAGCATGATCACGGGGTTCATGCTCTTGATCTGGTGCAGGGCCTGGACGATGCGGCCGGGCATGGCGCCCACGTAGGTGCGGCGGTGGCCGCGGATCTCGCTCTCGTCGTGGACGCCGCCTAGGGAGATGCGGGCATACTTCCGGCCCAGGGCCCGGGCGATGGACTTGCCGAGGCTGGTCTTGCCGACGCCCGGAGGGCCCACGAAGCAGAGGATGGTGCCGCGGAGGTCCGGCTTCAGCTTGCGCACGGCCAGGAACTCCAGCAGGCGGTCCTTGATCTTAAGCAGGCCGAAATGATCCTCGTCCAGCACCTGCTTGGCCTGCTCGAGGTCCAGGTTGTCCACGGTGCCGGCGCCCCAGGGCAGCTCGGTCATCCACTCCAGGTAGGTGCGCGTCACCGCGGTCTCGCTGGAATCCGGGTGCATGCGCTCCAGCTTCTTCAGGTTGCGCTCGATCTCGACCAGGGGCTCTTCGGGCACCTTCATCGTGGCCAGCTTGTCCCGGAAGGCCTGGATCTCCTCCGCCAGCTCCGAGCCTTCGCCCAGCTCCTGCTGGATGGCCTTGAGCTGCTGGCGGAGGTAGTACTCGCGCTGGCTCTTGTCCATCTCGCCGCGGGCATCCATGGTGATCTTCTGCTGCACTTCCAGCAGCTGGATCTCCCGCATGAGCAGCTCGTTGACGCGCTTCAGCCGCAGGCCGGGGTGGGCGATCTCCAGCACCTCCTGGGTCTGCTGGAGCTTGAGGTCGAGGTTGGAGGCCACCAGATCGGCCAGGCGACCCGGGTTGTCCAGGTTGCTGGCGATGACCAGCACTTCCTGCGGCAGGGCCTTGCCCAGGGCCACGGCCTTTTCGAGCGTCTGCTTCACGCTGCGCAGGAGAGCATCCATTTCCAGGTCCGGCACGGGCATGTCGGGCTCGCCCAGGGGCTCCACCCGGGCCTTGAAGATGTTTTCCGTCTCCGTGAAGTACTCCACGCGGACCCGCTGGAGGCCCTGGACCAGGGCCCGGATGCGGCCGTCCGGCAGCTTGAGGACGCGCATGATGAGGGCCGCCGTGCCCACCTGGTAGAGATCCTCGGGCCGGGGATTGTCCATCTCCACCTGCTTCTGGGAGAGGAGAAGGATCATGCGGTTCTCCACCAGGGCCGTGTCCACGGCGCGGATGGACTTCTCCCGGCTGACGCTCAGGGGCAGGATCACGTAGGGGTAGACCACCACGTCCCGCAGGGGCAGCACCGGCAGGACCTCGGGCAGCTTGGGGGACTCGTCGGGCTGGGTGGGCTGGAGGACATCATCGGCCACGGGGAAACCTCAATGGTCCAGGATACCGCTACTTCTTCCGTGTCCTCAGGGCCGGAACCTCCGCTTCCCCCGGGAACAGCGCCTGCGGCTGGGGTTTCGCCGGTTCGATCAGCACGCCGCGGGCGGCCGCGGCCTCCTTGTGCATGAGGCCCTCCAGGGCCTTCACGAAGTCCGGCAGGTCCTTGAAATCCCGGTACACGCTGGCGAAGCGCACATAGGCCACCTGGTCCAGGCCCTTCAGCTCATCCATGATCAGTTCGCCCAGCTCGCGGCTGCGGATCTCGCGATCGGGCCGCTCCAGGAGCCGGGCCTGCAGGTCCGTCACCAGTTCCTCCAGGCGGGCCAGGGACACGGGCCGCTTCTGGCAGGCCGCCAGGAGGCCCTTCATGAGTTTCTGGCGCTCGAAGGGCTCGCGGCGGCCGTCCTTCTTGAGGATCACCAGGGGCACCTCCTCCACCCGCTCATAGCTGGTGAAGCGGCGTCCGCAGGAGAGGCACTCCCGGCGGCGACGGATGGAATCACCCTCCCGCAACTCGCGGGAGTCCACGACCTTGTCCTCGATGTGCCCGCAGAAGGGACAGCGCATCTAGACCTCGATCACCCGGGGCTCCAGCACGGTCTCGCAGGTGACGGAGTTGGCCACGAAGCAGTACTTGTGGGCCTTCCCGAACAACTCCACCACCTTGGCCATGCTGGTGCCCTGGGGCACGCGGATGACGGGGCGCAGGTGGACCTGGGTGATGCGGGTGACCTTGTCCACCGTGTCCAGCACGGCCTCCGCGCGGTCCTCGTAGCCGCGGATCTCCACCTTCGCCTTGGCGCAGAGGGCGAGGAAGGTGAGCATGTGGCAGGTGGCCAGGGCCGAGCCCAGCAGGTCCTCGGGGTTCCAGCGGCTGGCATCGCCCGCATATTCGGCGGCGCTGCTCACGGCCAGGGGATGCTTGCCCGCCGAGGTCACCGTGGCGTTGCGGTTGTACGTGCCGTCCAGGGTGTTGCCGGTCCAGGTCAGGGTGAGGGGATAGCTGTGGGCCATGGGGGACTCCTCGGAAGCCAGGGGACCAGGGTAGCCGCTCCCGACCTGATAGCCTGAAGCCACCTCCTGGAGTCCCCATGCGCCTGCCCATCGCCGCGACCCTGGTGCTGCTGTCCCTGCCCGTCCACGCCCAGTTCTGGAGCGAGCTGGCCAACCCCAAGGTGGAGGTGACGGTCACCCATCCCCCGGGTCTGGGCCTCAAGGTGAGCCGGCTGGCCTTCGCCCCCGCCCCCGACGCCAACTCGCGGGAGCTGGCGGACGCCCTCACCGCGGAGCTGGTGCAGAGCGGCCAGGTGGAGGTGGTGGATCGCGCCCACCTGGACGCGGTGCTGAAGGAGCAGGAGCTGGGTGCCAGCGGCTACATCGAGCCCGCCACCATCGCCAGGCTGGGCAAGCTGCTGGGCCCCAGCGCCCTCGTCATCGTGAACGTGAACCGCTCGGACCTCAGCCGCAACCAGAGCACCAAGGAGGAGCGGAGCACCGACTACAAGACGAAGCAGGAGACCGTCCGCCTCAAGCGCAGCAGCATCACCAGCCTGGATTTCAGCGCCACGGTGCAGGTGGTGGACCTCAGCACCGGCCGCGTGTTCGGGGCCCAGCGCCTGGAGGACACCCCCAGCCTCGTGAACACCTCCTACGACGGCTGGCCGGCCTACCCGCGGGATTCCGATGTGCGCCGCCTGGCCTTCGAGACCGCCAAGGGCAAGGTGCTGCGGATGCTGCTGGCCTGGACCGAGGTCCGCAAGCTCACCTTCTTCGACGACAGCGTCTTCGGCATGGACCGGGCTCACGAGCGGCTGAAGGCCGGGGATCTGCGCGGCGCCCAGGAGCTGGCCGAGGCGGGTCTGGCCCAGTCCAAGCAGGACAAGGGCCAGAAGCCGAAGTACTACCCGCGCGCCTATTACAACCTGGGCATCATCCGTTTCGCCCAGGGCCAGTACGACGAGGCCCTGCCCCTGCTCCGCACGGCCCTGGACATGCAGCCCGACGCCAGCATCTTCCAGACGGCCCTGAAGGAGTGCCAGGATGCCCTGGCCCTCCAGGACGCCCTGCGTCGCGTGGAGGCCCGCTCCGAACCGGCCCCCGCCGCCGCCCCTCCCGCGCCGGTCTCGGCCGAACCGGCTCCCGCGGCCAAGCCCGACCCGAAGGGGAGTCCCGAGGCCCGCCTGCAGCGGCTCCAGGAGCTCTACAAGAAGGGCCTGCTCGACAAGAAGGAGTACGAGGCCAAGAAGGCCGAGATCCTGAAGGAGCTGTGAGGCGTATCGCGGGATAATCGGGGTTTCGCCCGGAGCCCCATGCCCACGCCCGCCCGCCTCCATGTCGCCCATGCCCTGCACGGGGTCTTCGGGGAGGGGGAGCGGGTGCCGGACGTGTGGGACCGCACGCTGGGCGAGGAGGCGGGGCTGGCCCAGGCCCTGCTGGGCCTCTGCCTGCGCCACTGGGGGCGGCTCCAGGCCTTCGTGAAGCCCCAACTCAAGGATCCCGCCCGGGGTGTGCCCCTGGGCACCCAGGTGGCCCTGGCCGTGGGCCTGGCCCAGCTGGCCTGGCTGCCCGGCGTGGCCGATTTCGCCGCCGTGAACGAGGCCGTGGACCTGACGGCGGACCGCGACATCGGCTTCCTCCCCCACCGGGGCCTGGTGAACGCCCTCCTGCGCCGGGCCGCGAAGGATCGCGACGCCCTGCGGACGGCCCTGGAGGCCCTGCCCGCCCGCCTGGACCGCAGCCCCTTCGCGGAAAAGGTATTGGCCGCCGCCCTGGCCCCCCACAGCCAGGCCCAGGCCACCGAGGCCCTCTGGACCCGCCTGAGCCAGCCTCCCCACGCGGCCTTTCGTCTTCTTCGGGGCGAGATCCCCGAGGGCCTGACGCCCGATCCCGCCGCCCCCGGCTGCCTGCGCCAGGCCGAAGGCGCGCCCTTCCCCCGGGCCTGGCTGGAGGCCGGTGACGGCATGGTGCAGGATCGCAGCTCCCAGGCCCTGCTGGCCTACGCCTGGGAGCGCACGCCCACGCGCATCCTGGACGCCTGCGCCGCCCCCGGCGGCAAGACCACGGGCCTGGCCTTGCGCCACCCGGGCGTCGAACTGGTGGCCCTCGAGCAGCAGCCCGGCCGGGCCGATCGCCTCCGCCGCACCCTGGCCCAGCGGGGCCTGAAGGCGGAAGTCGCGGTGGCGGAGGCCGCCGCCTGGCTGGAAGCCAATCCGGGGACCTTCGACCTCATCCTCCTGGATGCTCCCTGCAGTGGCAGCGGCACGCTCCAGAAGCATCCCGAGCTGCCCTGGCTGGGGGATGCCATCGACCTGCCCCGTCTCACGGCGATCCAGCGCCGCCTCCTGGAAGCCGCCGCCGGGCGCCTGGCCCCCGGGGGGCTCCTGATCTACGCCGTCTGTTCCTGGCTCCCCGAGGAGGGTGTCGCCCACCGCGACTGGCTCCGGGGGGCCCGCCCCAACCTGCGACCCGCCGCCGTCTGGCCCGCGGCCCTGGGCGTGGCGGCCGAGGCCGAAGGCGACCGCACCCCCTGTTTCCGGCCCGACCCGCTCGCCTGGGAGGGTGAAGGGTTCCAGGCCTTTGCCGTCACCCGCTGAGGCCCGGAGGATCAGTGCGGGGTTCCGTCCGGGCCTTTCCGGGGCTCAGGCGACCGGGGCGCGCCCAGGAGGGAGACCAGCCAGGCCAGGAACACCGTGTCCTTTCGGCAGGGGTGCGTGAACCAGTAGGCTTCGGGCCGGTAGGCTCATGGGTCGCTGGAGAACACTCATGGCCCAACCCAGGAAGAAACCCTCCGCAGAGGATTTGGAGCCGCTGTGGAAGCGCATCGAGGTCTGGCGGACCACGCGGAGAGCCGCCATATGCGGTAGGGTGCGGCGGATGACGCGGACGGCATGGATGAACGAAAGGCGATCCGGGTCCACATCGGCCTCCAGGGCGGCCTCGTGCATCAAGCCCCGGACGGCGAAGTGGGCCATCATCAATCCGTAGAATTCCTGTCGGATGAGGTCCGGGGTCTTGCTCCGCAGGAGCATCTGACGACCTCGGAGGTGGGTTTTCAGTTCGTCGAAGGCCGATTCGATTTCCCAACGCTCCGGGTAAAGGGCCGCCAATTCCTTGGCTGGTGCGGCCTTCGGGTCGAGGATGGTCGTGATGATCCGATAACAGGGTTCGTTTCCCGGTGTCATGGGGAGGCGGAAGTCGCGAACTCCATCCAAGGTGTATTCGACGACTCGCACCGGAACCCCAGCGCCCTTGGCCCGCTGGCGATGCTTGCTCTCCCGGATCGTGGAAAGGAAGGATCCATCCTCCAGTTCTTGTTCCCTGGGGAGCCCGACCTTGGCGACAACGCGCCACGCCAGATCAGCCCCTGTGGCGTGGGCCTTTCCCCAGAAGTCGAACCCGTAGAACCCTCGATCCGCCAGGCAGAGCATGCCTTTGCCCAGGGAGCCCAGGACCCCTTCCGCTAGCGCCCGTTCACTGGTCTTAATGGGCCCCAAGCGGGTTCCAAACAGGACATGGGTGCCGCTCTCCACCAGAGAGACAAAGCGGATCTGAGGGAAGGCGCTTTCTCCACGGGCTACTGAGGGCCTGCCGAATTCGGCATCATTGGAGGGATCGTCCGGAATATCCAGAGTGCTGCCATCGATGCTGACCACCCGCCAGTCGCGGTACCAGGCACCCTTGGTGCCCTTGACGGCGATGGGCCTGACCAACTCGTCGTGTAGTGCCCGGATGGGTTCCCAGCCCAAGCGTGAACGCGCCTGGGAGATGCCGGATTTCCCTGTGACCTTGATTTCCGACTTGGCCCCTCGCAGCCACCGGATGCCCTCCAGGAGGCAACGCAGAACTTCGGAACAAGACGCCTGGGAAAACAGCGCCAACGCAATAACGTAGTAAACGACCACGTGGGCGGGGAGCTCCCGCTGCCTTTGACTGGCTTTCCCCGTGGCCTGGAGGATGGCCTCCACTCGATCTGCCGGGAACATCCGTGCGACGACGCCCAGCGTAATAAAATCCGAAACCCTGCTCCCACCTTCAAGCGTTGCCGCGGTTCTGGCCATAGGTAGCCCTGCTCTTAAATATAGGCATCTTGGATAAGGTGTCAATACTTAAGTGAACGGTATTAGGGTTAGGCGGTGGGTTGCCAAAAGTAGAACTAGAGTTATACTTTACTCGAGGTGCCCTATGAACCTGAGCCCAAACCTGACCCCCCTCACCGAAGTTCGGCGCCATACGGCCGAGATCTTTGAGCAAGTTCGGACCACCAAGCAGACGGTCATGGTCACGGAGCATGGCCGTGAGGCAGGCGTGATTATGGACCCGGAAGCTTTTCATATGCTGACTAACAGGCTCGCAGTATTGGAAGAGATTGCCATGGGTGAGACCGAAATCGCTCAAGGATTGAGCGTAAATTGGAAAGATGTCAAAGCGGACCTGAAGAAATGGCAGCGCTAAGACTTCGTTTTGCCCCACGAGCGCACCGCCAACTTAACGACATTCTTCAATTTATAGCCCTGGACAACCCTGATGCGGCATCCAGGGTTGCCAGACATGTTGAGCAGATACTGGAACACACCAGATCCTTCTCAGAGATGGGCCGGATTGTATTTGACGGTTTGCCCCACAGAGAGGTGACTGCATACCCTTGCAGGATCATTTACCGCAAAACAGGGGAGACCATCTGGGTGGTGGCTGTATTAAGAGTTGAGCAACTGCTCAGGCTTGAGATGCTGACCGAGCAATAGGCTTTTCGCCGGGTTACCGCCTAACGGAATGAGCTAACCGGCCCCGCCTGCACCGAGGCATTGAACGGAGCCAAGAAAGACGAATGAAGAGAAAGAGCGGAGGACAACGCAGGCGGGGTCCGAGTTGAGCGGAAGGTTAGGCACGCCAAGAAACTGGAACTCACCCGAACACGCGACACGCCGGGTTTCGGGGGCAAAGGTGCGAGAGAGGCGAACCAAGCCACCGAGCCCAAAGGGAAAGACCCGGAGTTGGTGCGCCAAGCGCGTAAAAGAACTGTTGAAGGCCAGCACCATGATGACAGCGGGACCATGGGATGACCGGCGTTGACTTGAGCACCAACGCCATTCAGGAAATGCCAAAGATCAAAGCCGAACGGTGAATCGGGTGAAACCAGACCAGCCAGCCAGAAGGGATTTGCCGAGCGCGCCTAACG
>JAJZQW010000014.1 GCA_021802985.1 Acidobacteriota bacterium
TCTGTTTTAACCTAATCTGGGTTCGGATCCCCAGCGGAAAGGGCGAGTGGGTCTGAGGCGTGGATTCGGGTGGATCGATCTGGATGCAATCTGGCCCACCTGCTGAGGGTTTGTTGGGTTGTCAAATTGGTTACTTCCATGATTCGCCCGAGCTCCGCCTTCGGTCAAGCACAACCCGATGGAGAAGCGGCCTGGTGTCCGGTGAAGCCAGCGCTTCAGGGTGACTGCTGTTTTCGGCTGGAACAGTCGAGCATCGCAGCTATGACCCTGGGCTGCTGGATCACGGCGATGTTCTGCCTCCGGCTGTCCCACTCGGGGCCGGCCAAGGACATCTGCGGCGAGCCTGAAGCAGGGAAGGCTGTGAGGCGGGCTTCAAACATGGAAATGCGTGCCAAGGCCCAACGACCTGCGCTCACTCAGCCTTTCACTAACTTCACCGCGAATGCGGTGAAGCCAGGAGGGCACAGACGCTGAGGATCTACCGCCCCACGTCCTCCCACCGCTTCCGGTCCAGCCACACCTGCTCGGTCAGACCCTTGGGGTCCTGGCCCTGCCAGTGCAGCTTGAGGGGGCCCGTGGCGTCCTTTTTGGTCACGGTGACGCCGGGGCCCTCGCCGGTGCGGAGGAGCTTCAGCAGGGCCTCCACACTGGGCACCTGGGGCAGGAAGGGCAGCGGCAGATCCGCCAGGGTGGCGGCCCGCTGATCCAGCTTCTGCCGGGGGGCCAGCACGTGGTAGCCCGAGGCCTGATCGCCTTCCAGCAGCACCAGGCGCTCGCCCAGGCCGTGGAGTTCGAGCACGAGCTTTCCGGTGGCGGCATCCATGAGCAGGCTGAGGGTGCCCGTGCCTTCGCCATCCGGACCCGAGTACCCCCAGCCGTACTGGGCCCGCACGGGGGCCGCAGGCACGGCCGGGGCGGGCGCGGTCTGGGCGGGGGTCGCCTGGAAGAACAGGATCACGGAGCCTCCTCGTCATCGTCGTCGGCGGCCGGGACAGGCGCCGCCACCTTCTCGGCCTGCTGTTTCGCGATGCGCAACCGGAGGTCGCCGAGGCGCTTCGCCAGGGCGTCCCGGTCGGGGAAGACGAAGGCCAGGGCGCGCTCCCACTGGTCCGCGGCCTCCTCCAGCTTGCCCTGCTTCAGCAGCACCTCGCCCAGGTGCCGGCGAACCTCGGGGCTGAAGGGACTCAGCTCCACGGCCCGGCGCAGCGTCGTCTCGGCCTCGGCCACGCGACCCAGCTTGAACTGGGCCCAGCCCAGGCTGTCCACCACGTTGCCACTGTCCGGCGTGGCCTTGGCGCTGGCCTCGATGAGGGCCGCGGCCTCGGGCAGATCCTGTTCCTGCTCCAGCAGCAGGTAGCCCAGGTTGTTCTGCACCATGGGATTGGCGGGTGCCATCTGCTGGGCCTCGCGGAGGATGCGGAGGGCGTCCTTGGGCCGGTCGAGCTGCTCGTAAGCGGTACTCTGCATGATGAGCAGATCCACATCGCGCACGGGGCCGAGCGCGCGGGCCTGTTCGAGGGCCTCGAGGCACTTGTCCCAGCGGCGGAATTCCGACCAGAGGGCGGCCATGCCTTCCTTATGGAACTGCTCCAGGGCCGCCCGGGCCTCCTTGCGGGAGAAGAAGGCGTACTCCAGGTCCTTCTCGGGAAGGGCCTTGGCCTGGGTGAAGAAGGGCACCTTCGGGAAGCGCTGGATCCCAGCCTTGATGGCGGCCAGGGCGGCCTTCCAGTCGTTGCGGCTGATGTGCGCCTGGCAGATGAACACCTGCATTTCGCCGGCCACCTCGCTCCGCGGGGGCTGACGCTTGACGAAGGCCAGCAGCTCGGTCCCCTTGCCCTGAAGCAGCAGGGATTCGGCGTAGAGGGCCTGGGCCCCGTCGGAAACGGGGTCCTTGTCGACGGGGGCATCGACCAGGGGTTTCAGCCGGGCTTCGGCCTCGGCGAAGCGGCCCAGGTTCATGAGCGCCATGGCCGTGTTGAAGCTGATGCGCGGGCTGGGTTTCAGGGCCTCGGCCCGGCCCAGGCTCTCCAGGGCTTCGCGGTAACGCATGGTCTGGAGGCGGATCAGGGAGATGTTCTCCCAGAGGGCCGGCTCCTGGGGCAGGTGCTTGGCCAGCAGGAGGAAGCTCTCCTCGGCGTGGGCGAGGAAGCCGGACTTGATCTGCTCGCGGGCCAGGTCCTCCAGCATGCGAAGCTGGCGGTCGTCGGGGTGGTGGGCGTTGAGCGCCAGCACGGCCTCCCGCTTCCCGGGGTAGTTCCCGGTGGCCACGGCCTGGAGGTAGGCGCGCTCCCAGGCCGGGGCGAAGGAGGGCCGCAGCCGGCCCAGGCGGAGCCAAGCCTTCAGGGCCTCGGGGCCGTCATGGACCTGTTCGGAGACCTCCCCCAGCCGGCCCCAGAGCTCGGGATCCTGGGGCAGCAGGGCCGCGGCGGCCTTCAGATCCTTCTGGGCCTCCGGGAACAGGGACGGGTCCTTCTGGCTGCGCTGGACCTGGAGCAGGGCCAGATGCGCCCGCGCCTCCCCGTTCTGGGGGGCCAGGGCCACGGCCTTCTCCGCCGGCACCAAGGCGCCGTCGAAATCCCGGGATTCCTGAAGGGCCTCGGAGAGGCGCAAGCGGGCCTCCGCGCTCTGGGGCACCAGGGCCACCACCCGCCGGTAGATGGCCGCGGCGCCTTCCGGATCGGTGCCGCCGCCCCGGAGCTGAAGGGCGCGGGCCTCGAGCATGAGGGCACGGACGTCCACCTGGGGCGCGGCGAGGAGGGGCGGCAGCAGCAGGCCCGCCAGGATCAGGGTTCGGAAATCACGCACGGGCGGCCTCTTGGGCAAGGAGCTGAATCAGACGGGCATGGGGACGGGCCCAGGCCTCGGGGGGAAGGATCCGCTGGATCGCGGGTTCTCCGACCCTGGGAAGAATGCAGTGGATCTCCGTGGCCGGATGGTCCTCGGTGCTGTGGGCGGCGGCACGGGCCTTCTTGTCCCGGTGGAGGAGCGGAAGGCAGGCGGGCCAGGGCGCCACGGAGGCGGCGAGGGGCGCCAGGCGCCGGGCCAGGAGGTCCAGGAACTCGGCGGGGAAGGGCTTCAGGTCCAGGTCCTCCACCAGCAGGCACGAGGCCAGCAGGCCGAGACCCACGGCCTCGCCATGGAGCAGCCGGTAGTCCGAGCCCGCCTCCAGCGCGTGGCCCAGGGTGTGCCCCATGTTCAGCAGACGCCGCTCGCCCGCTTCGCGGGGATCGCGGTGGACCACGCCGGCCTTGTAGGCCAGGGCGCGTTCCACCCAGGCCTGCCTGACCGGGCCGTCCTGGAGCATCTCCGAGGCCCAGACCATCTCCCCCTGGATCAGGGCGGTCTTCACCAGCTCCCAGCGCCCGTTTTCCAGGTGCCGGGTCGGCAGGCTGGCCAGGAAGTCCGTGCAGGCCACCAGCCGGCGGGGCGGATGGAAGGCCCCCACCAGGTTCTTGCCGGCGGCCAGATCCGCGCCGGTCTTGCCGCCCAGCCCCGCATCCGCCATGGCGAGCAGGGTCGTCGGCCAGGCCTGCCAGGCCACGCCCCGGAGGTAGAGGGAGGCCGCCAGCCCCGTGAGGTCCGTCAGCACCCCGCCGCCCAGGGCCACCACAGTGGCCTCCCGGTGGAGCGGCACCCGGGCCCAGTGTTCCAGCCACGGAAGCAGGGTGCGCAGCTTCTTCTCCGTCTCGTCCACCGAGACCCAGAGCGCATGGTCCGGCTCGGGCATGCCCGCGCCCCGCCAGGCGTCCCGCAGGCGCTCGTCCCCCAGCAGCGTCCAGGGCCCTTCGGGCAGGAGGTTGGCGTCCGGCGTCTCCACAAGGAAGACCTCGGTGGCAAAGCCGGAGGGCGTAGCGAGTCGCATGTCAGTCCCTCGCCCGGGGGGTGGCCACGGTGCGCTTGAGCTTCAGCCCGAGGGACAGAGTCGTCCAGGGGGCGTAGATGAAGTCCTGGCTCTGCGGCTGGCCCGTTTCGCGGATCTTCTGGAGCCGGGCCGCCAGGTCGCCGCAGTCGGCCGCGAGGGTGGCGGGGGGCATCACCAGCACCGGCAGGCCCAGCTTCGCCGGGCCCTCCTCGTCCCTGGGGGGATGCAGGGGGCCCTCCGCCAGCACGATCACCGCCGCCACCTGGGCGTGCGCCAGCTTCCTCAACCGCGCCGAGAGGGTGCGTTCCCCCTTTGGCAGGCGCGCGAAGGCGGGGAGGTCCGGCACGGATCGCCCGATCACCGCGACGCGGTCCTTGAGCTCGATGCCCGCGAAATCGTCGTAGCCGCCGGGCACCTGGACGCCGAAGCCCACGAAGGCCAGGGCCTTGTTCTGGAACTCGGCATCCGCGCTGAACCCCAGGGCCTCCACATCCTTCCCCCACACCAGGGTCTGGCCGAACTCACCCTTGAAGAGCTGCGCCCGGGCCGCCACCCGCTCGATGCGAGGGCGCGCCACCCGCGCCGGGGGGGCGGCCACCAGCGCCGCGGCGGGGACGATGACGAGGGCGATCCAGGGACGCATGTCCACTCCTTGCGTACCTGTACTTTACCGGCCAAGGGCGGATCCGTCCCCCCGGACCGGACGGGACCGGGAGTGTGGGAGAATGGGACCATGTCGGAACAAGGAGCCTTCTTCCAGCCGGACCAGGTGGACGATCGTCCCCTCAAGCATGCGCTGCTCTGGCGGCTGGCCGGCTACCTGAAGCCCTACTGGCATGCCCTGGTGGCGCTCCTTCTGCTCATGAGCCTCGGGGCCTTCCTGGAGGTCATGCCCTCGGAACTCACCCTCCGGCTCATCAACCGGTTCATGGACCACGGCAGCCTGCGCGGCGCCACGCCCCTGGTGGCAGGCTTCATCGGCGTCCTCGTGGGGGGCTTCCTCGTCAGCTTCCTCCGCTACTACCTGCTGGCCTGGGTGGGCCAGAAGGCCGTGGTGGACCTGCGGGTGCAGCTGTTCACCCACCTGATGGGACGCAGCACCCACTTCTTCCACCGCAATCCCGTGGGCCGCCTGATGACCCGCGTCACCAGCGATGTCCAGAACCTGAACGAGATGTTCGCCTCCGGCTTCGTGGCCATCGTGGGGGACGCCATGTCCCTGCTGGCCATTGTGGGCTGGATGTTCTGGACGAATGCGGGCATGGCCCTGGTGGCCCTGGGCATCCTGCCCCTGCTGCTGGTGGCCACGGAGGTCTTCCGCCGCCGGGCCGGCGAGGCCTTCCGGGAGACCCAGCGGCGCTATGCGGCCATCAACGCCTACCTGCAGGAACAGATCTCCGGCATGGGCCTCGTCCAGGTGAACGCCCAGGAGGCCCGGAGCGAACGGACGTTCATGGGGCTGAACCAGGACTACCTCGACGCCTTCCTCCGCACTATCTTCGCCTACGCCGTGTTCTTCCCCGTGGTGGAGTTCATCACGTCGGGCACCCTGGCCGCGCTGATCTTCTACGCCGGCTTCAAGCTCAAGGCCGGAGCCATCACCTGGGGCCTGCTGCTGGCCTTCATCCAGCAATCCGCGCGCTTCTTCCGGCCCATCCGGGAACTGGCGGAGCGCTACAACGTGATGCAGACGGCCCTGGCCTCCAGCGAGCGCATCTTCCGCCTCCTGGACAACCAGGAATCGATCCCCGAGGCGGCGGAGGCCCGGCCGGCCACCTTCCAGCACGAGATCCGCTTCGAAGAGGTCACCTTCGCCTACGACGCGGGCGGTCGCCAGGTGGTCCGCGGCCTGAGCGGCGTGATCCCCAAGGGCCAGCGGGTGGCGGTGGTCGGGCACACGGGTGCCGGCAAGAGCACCCTCATCAACCTCCTCATGCGCTTCTACGATCCCCTGGAGGGCCGCATCACCCTGGACGGCGAGGACACCCGGGAACTCCGCACCCGCGAGGTGCGCGATCTCTTCGGCCTGGTGCTCCAGGATGTCTTCGTCTTCTCGGGCACGCTGCGGGACAACATCCTGCTGGACCGCCCCCTGGACGAGACGCGCCTCGCCTCGGTGCTGGAACAGAGCCAGCTGAAGGACCTGGTGGCGCGGCTGCCCCTGGGCCTGGATACGCAGGTGGGCGAGCGGGGCCAGAAGCTCAGCGCCGGCGAGCGCCAGCTGCTCGCCTTCGCCCGGATGCTCTACCAGGAACCGGCGGTGCTGCTGCTGGACGAGGCCACCGCCAACATCGACTCGGAAACCGAAGCCAAGATCCAGACCGTCATCGAGCGCGTCAGCCATCGGCTGACCACCTTCACCATCGCCCACCGCCTGTCCACCATCCGCGAGGCCGACGAGATCTGGGTGATGGACCAGGGCGCCCTGGTGGAGCGCGGCACCCACGATGGCCTCATCGCCCAGGACGGCGTCTACGCCAAGCTCGTGCGGCTGCAGTTCTCCGAGGGCGAGGCGGCCTGAGGCCCCGGGCGACAGCAAAGGCGCAAGGGCTGGTGGCAAAAAACAAAGGAAACGGACCGGATTCTGCCCTGCCCGGATGGCCCTCATGAATGGCCTCAATTCGGGATAGGAGGTCCTTCATCTTGATCGGAACGGGCCACACACATCGGCACCACTATTAGGTAAAGACAATATTTAAAAGCACCTATGGAGTGGCATAAACGGTGCGTGACTGTTGCATCGTTGGAGAGCCGACCCATGCATTCCGGTTTGTCGTCATGTTGATACCAGGTCCCGGAGGGCAGGGTCACGAATCCTCGGACAAGGAGAATCGCACCCCCGTGGTGGCGCGTTTCGGTCCGAAGGTGGCTGCCCACCGCATCCCTGCGGCCTTGTCCAGACTCGCGGGCGTCCAGACTGCAACGGACCTCCCGAAGCCGGCATTGATCACGCCCAGCTTCGAAAAGGAATCCACGCCGATCCTTTGCGTGGAGGATGACCGCGCCACGCGTGCACTCATCGTCCATATCCTTGGGAAACGGTTCTCTCGCATCCTGGTTGCCAAGGATGGGGTAGAGGGTCTGGAAATCTTCAAGCGCCACCGTCCCCCCATCGTCGTCACTGACATCGACATGCCCGAAATGAATGGCATCGATATGGCGCGGGCCATCAGGGTCGAGGAACCGAACACGCAGATCATCGTCATTACCGCCAGCGGTGAATCCGCAGCCATCCTCGCGGCGGTGGATGTCGGGATCATCGACTATGTCTTGAAGCCCATCGCCACCGAACGGCTAAACACGGCCGTGGACAAATGCTTTCGAGTGAAAATTCTTGAGCGGGCGCTTCTGTCCTCCAAAAACAGGGTCGAAAGCATCCTTGAAAGCATCGGGGATGCCTTCTTCGCCTTGGAGAAGGACTGGCGGTTTACCTATCTCAACAAACGGGCCGAAGATCATTTCAAGGCACCCCGAGCGGCGCTTCTTGGAAGCTCATTCCGGGACCTTGGACCCGATCTGGTGGGGCCTCAGCGGGCCTATGCCGAGGCCATGGAAACCCAGGAGCGGCGCTCCTTCGAGCTGTTTGTGCCCGCCTTTGGGCGTTGGCATGATGTGAGTATTTTCCCCCAGGAAGGCGGAATCTCCGTCTACCTGCGGGACATCACGGAGAAAAAGAAGCATGAGGATGAAATCCAGTCCCTCGCCTTCCACGACAAGCTCACGGGGTTGCCGAACCGGGCGCTGCTGCAGGAACGCCTCAAGCACACGATCCAGTGGTGCAAGCGGAGCGGCCAGCGGGGGGCCATCCTCTTCCTCGACCTGGATCGCTTCAAGGCCATCAACGATTCGATGGGGCATGAGGCTGGGGATCAGGTGCTCCAGGAAGTGGCCAGGCGCCTGCGTTCTTGCCTTCGCGATTGCGACACCGTGGCCCGCCTGGGCGGGGATGAATTCGTCATCATCCTGGAAGGCTTCGATCACCCCGACACCATCCACTCCGTGACCCATCGTCTCCTCTTCGCCCTTTCACCGGAGATCACGGTGCAGGGGCTTCCCCTCAGCATCACCTGCAGCATCGGGATCTCCCTCATTCCGGGCGATGGAGAGACCGTGGATGAACTGCTCAAGGCTTCCGATACCGCGATGTACCACAGCAAAGATCACGGGAAGAATGCCTACCATTTCTACAGTCCCGCCATGAACATCGAAAAGCGGCAGTTCCTGCAACTGGAAGTCGCACTGAGGAAGGCCGTCAAGGAGCATGACTTCCTCCTGCACTACCAGCCTCAATTCGACCTGCGAACGCTGGAGCTCCTGGGATTCGAAGCCCTCGTCCGGTGGCGTCACCCGGAACTGGGCTTGATCGAACCCGATGCCTTCATTCCGCTAGCCGAGGAGACCGGCCTCATCCTCCTGCTGGGCGACTGGGTGCTGGAAACCGCGTGCGGTCAGACCCGTACTTGGATGGACCACCATCCCACCTCCCTGCGCATGGCCGTGAATTTGTCGGGTCGCCAGTTCTGGCAGAGCAATCTCGTGGAAACCATCGCCCGGGGACTCGACAAGGCAGGCCTCTCCCCGGATTGCCTGGAACTCGAGATCACGGAAAGCATGGTCATGCGAGATGTGGATCAGGCCATTGCCAAGATGCATGAATTGGCTGCCATGGGGATTCGCCTGTCCATGGATGATTTCGGGACGGGCTATAGCTCTCTGGCCGCCCTCAAGCGCTTCCCCATCCACACGCTGAAGATCGACAAGTCCTTCATCAAGGACGTCACCACCAACCAGAACGATGCGGCCATCTCGGCTTCCATCATCGCCTTGGCCCACACCATGAATCTCACGGTGATCGCCGAAGGCATCGAGACCCGGGAGCAACTGGAGTTCCTGCTGGAGAAGGGCTGTGAGATCGGCCAAGGCTACTTCTTCAGCAAACCCATCGAGGCCTCCGAGGCGGAATTGATGCTTGCGGGGTAACCCTGCGGCCAGGCTGGCAGACTGGAGCCATGCTCCAGCTCCCCCCGCTCTACCCCATCACGGATGCGACCCGTCCCGAGCCCCTGTCGGAGCAGATCCGGCGCCTGGGCGCGGCGGGCTTTCCCCTGGTGCAGTTCCGGGGCAAGCCCCTGGGGGCCTCGGACCAGTGGGAGGAACTCCGGAAGGCCCTGGCGGAATCTGCTGCAAATGGCGGATGGCCTTGGATCTGTGTGAATGACAGGGCCGATCTTGCATTGCTGGCGGCCCGGGAGGGCCTGCGTCCCTGGGGCCTGCACCTGGGCCAGGGGGACCTGCCGACCGCCGAGGCCCGGAAGCTGCCGGGGCTGGCCCACTGCCACCTGGGCGCTTCCACCCATGCAGCTTCCGAATGGGAGGGCGTAGACCCCGCCTGTGACCACGCAGGCATCGGTCCCTTCCGGGGGACGGCCACCAAGGCCGATCACGCCGCGCCCATCGGCCTCGAAGGCCTGGCGGCCGGCTGTGCGGCCCTGCGTCGGCAGGGACTGGCTCCGGTCGCCATCGGCGGGCTGGAGCCCGGGGACCTGGACGCCTGTTTCGGGGCCGGGGCCGAGGCCCTGGCCATGGTGGGCGGCCTTCACCGCGCCGCCGATCCCGCCGCCCTCGGGTGGACGGCTCAACAGGCCCGCTGGCGGGTCCGCCCCCCCTTCCGGCGGGGCCAGGGGCTGGTCCTGGTGGGCGGCAGCGGGGCGGGCAAGACCACCCTCGGGCGGGAACTGGCCCGACGGCTGGGCCTGCCGTTCACGGACCTGGACGAGGCCGTGGCGGCCGCGGCGGGCAAGCCCATCGCCGCCCTCTTCGCGGCGGATGGCGAGGCCGCGTTCCGGCATCTCGAACATGCGACGCTGGCCCATCGACTCGACCACCCCCGCGTCATCGCCCTCGGGGGCGGAGCCTGGGAGGACCCGGACACCCGCCAGGCCGTGGCCGCCGCCGGGTTCCAACCCCTGTGGCTGGCGGAGACGCCGGAACGGGCCTGGGCGCGGGCCGGACGGGATCCCGAGCGCCCCCTGGCCCAGGACCGGACGGCCTTCCTGGCCCGCTGGGCGGCCCGCACCCCGGCCTGGTCCCTGGCCCCCATGGTTCTGCCCTTCGGACGGGAATCAGGGGATTTGGCTGCAGCCTTGCTAGAATCCTGATCAACCCCCGAGCCTCCGTGGACCTGATCCTCTCCGATCTGCACTCGAACCTGCATGCCCTCCGCGCCGTGCTGCGGTTCGCCAGACGCAAGGCGATCCACCGCTTCGTGTTGCTGGGGGACCTGGTGGGCTACGGCGCCCACCCCAATCAGCTGCTGGAGAAGGTCCGCGAGCTGCGGCCCCGCTTCCTGGTCCGGGGCAATCACGACAAGGTCTGTGCCGGCCTGGAACCGGACGGGGCCTTCAGCCTGCCCGCCCGGCAGGCCGCAGACTGGACCCGGGAACGGCTCCGCCAGGACAACTGGCGCTTTCTCTCAGAGCTGCCCATGGGGCCCCTCTGGGTGGGGGAGGACTATCAGATCGCCCACGGGTCGCCCATGGACGAGGATGCCTACCTGCTCCACATCCGCGAGATCGGCCAGGCCTTCGATGCCTTCCAGGGCCAGCTCTGCTTCTTCGGGCACACCCACCTGCCCGGCTGCTTCGAGCTGGACGAGGCCGGCGGCCAGCTGAACTGGATCTGCCTCCAGCCCGGCGAATGGTTCGAGCTCCAGCCCCGGTGCCGGTACCTCGTGAATCCGGGCTCGGTGGGGCAGCCCCGGGACCGGGATCCCCGCGTCTCTTTCCTCACCTTCGACCCGGAGCGCCGCCGTGTGCGCCTGCACCGCCTGGACTACGATGTGAAGGGCGCCGCGCGGGCCATCCTCGCCGCCGGACTCCACGCCAACCTTGCGGAACGGCTCGCGCAGGGCATTTGAAAGGATCTCCCATGGCCAGCGGGGCCACCCTCACCGATCTCGCCCTGAACCAGCTGCTGCAGGAGGCCGTGGCGACCCAGGCGCCCGCCAGCCTGCGTCCCCAGGGAAGCCCCCGGCTCCTCGGGGACCTGCACCTGGTCACCTACGAACCGGGCGAGACGCTGGATCTGGAGGGCTTCCATCCCCGGGACCAGGTGCCGCCCGCGGGTGCCTTCGTGACCCTCTCCCTCCTGCTGGGCCACGAGATCCTCTCCCTGGAGGCGGACCTGCTCACCGTCACCTCCCGGGAAGGCGCGACGGCGCTCCTGCGCCTGGGCTGGCCCCAGGACGCGAGGCTGCACCGGCGCGCGGATGTACGGGTGGCGGCCCCGGCCCAGGCTCCCCTGGAGGCCGTGGTGAAACTGGGCGGGCGGCGTCACCAGGCGCTGCTCATGAACCTCACCGAGACCGGCGTGGGCCTGGCGTTCCAGGACCTCCTCCTGGTCGACCTCCGCGCCCCGCTGGAGATCGACGCCACCCTTCCGGGTGGCATCCCCCTGCACTGCCCCGGCGAGGTTTGCCACCTCACGGTCCTGGAAGGCCAGGACTACCCCACCCGCCTGGGCGTGGTGCTCCAGCCCCGGGCCGAGGCCGACCTGGAACCCATGCGGCGCTTCATCCAGGCCCGCCGGACGGACCGCAGCCAGACCTTCCGGCAGGGGTGAGCGCCCCCGCCTGAATCTTTGTCCCCGTGGGCGGCATGTTCCCTCCGCCGGACTGCCGTATCCTTTTGGTTGTCTGGACATGAACAGGGAGGAACGGATGACCCCCAGGAAACTGCTCGCCCTCGTATTGGCCCCCGCGCTCTGCGCCATCCCAGCCTTCGCCGCCCTGAAAGTGGGCGACCGGGCCCCCGATTTCCAGGCCCAGGCCTCGCTCGGGGGCAAGGTATCGGCCTTCTCGCTGGCCGCGGCCCTGAAGAAGGGTCCCGTGGTCCTCTACTTCTACCCGGCGGCCTTCACCCCGGGCTGCACGGTCGAGGCCCATGACTTCGCCGAAGCCATCGATCAGTACAAGGCCCTGGGCGCCATGGTGATCGGCGTGTCCCACGACCCCATCGACAAGCTCAACCAGTTCTCGGTGAGCGAGTGCCGCGGCAAGTTCCCCGTGGCCGCAGACCCCGACCAGCACATCATGAAGGCCTACGATGCGGTGCTGGCCGCCAAGCCGCAGTACGCCAACCGGACTTCGTACGTCATTGCCCCGGATGGCCGCATCCTCTACACCTACACGGACCTCAAGCCCGGCCAGCACGTGGCGAACACGCTGGCGGCCCTGCGGCAGTGGAAGGCCCAGTCCGCGAAATAGCGGTCCCGCGCCTTGCTGCCGCCCGCATTCCCGGGTGCAATGGAGGGTCGAAAGG
Source organism: Acidobacteriota bacterium (assembly GCA_021802985.1). GTDB lineage: Bacteria > Acidobacteriota > Holophagae > Holophagales > Holophagaceae > Geothrix. The sequence goes on from JAJZQW010000014.1 coordinate 12,181, forward strand.
CCCCCGCATGAAAGCCATCTCGCTCCGCGTCGATGTCGACACCCTGGAAGGCTCCCTCCGGGGCATCCCCACGCTGCTGCGCCTGCTGGACCGGCACCAGATGCGGGCCAGCTTCTACTTCAGCTTCGGCCCCGACAACAGCGGCAAGGCCCTGCGGCGCATCTTCCGGAAGGGCTTCCTGGCGAAGATGCGGCGGACCAACGGCCCGAAGCTCTACGGCTTCAAGACCATGATGTACGGCCTGCTGCTCCCGGCTCCCATCATCTGGAAGCGGGCCGCTGCGGAGATGCGCATGGCCCGTGAAGCCGGCCACGAGGTGGCCATCCACGGCTGGGATCACGTGCAGTACCACGACCTGCTGGACCGGAAGTCCAGACAGTGGCTGTCCGACTGGTATGCCCAGGCCCATGATGCCTTCGCCGCCGTGTTCGGGGAAAGGGCCCGGGGCGCCGTGAGCCCCGCCTGGCGCTGCAACGACACCACCCTGGCGTTGCAGGAAGCCTACGGCCTGGACTACGCCGGGGATTGCCGTGGCTTCGCACCCTTCTACCCCACCGTGCACGGGCAGGCCCTGAAGACCCTCCAGATTCCGACCACCCTGCCCACCCTGGACGAGCTGCTGGGCCTGGACGGCCGCACCTCAACCCAGGTGAACGAGGAGGTCTGGGGCCTGGTGCGGGAGGACGCCCTGAACGTCTACGCGCTTCATACGGAAGTCGAGGGGGGCGCCCTTGTCGAGACCTTCGATGCGTTCCTCGGCGGCCTGCGAGCGCGCGGCGTCCAGGCCCGCACCCACGCGGACTGGCTGCCGGAACTGAAGGCCGCGAATCCCCCCGCCAAGGCCATCACGCGCCGCGAGATCCCCGGCCGCGCCGGCTGGGTGAGCTGGGAGGGATAGCCTTCCGCTGCCGCCAGAAACCACGTCATTCTTTTCTCCAAAGCAGAAGCCCGGCTCCGCCGGGCTTCTGCTTTGGCACCCGCGGAGCGCAGCTCCGCGGCCCGATCAATGCTGCTTCAGCTTGTCCTTCCCGCCGAACCACTGGTCCCAGTACACGACCACCGGGCTGGCAATGTAGATCGAACTGTAGGTGCCGGTGATGACGCCGATGACCAGGGGGAAGGCCAGGTCGTGGAGGGCCGGGCCGCCGAAGAGCCAGAGGCAGACGCTCACGAAGAGCACGGAGACCGAGGTGAGGATGGTCCGGCTCAGGGTCTGGTTGATGGAGTCGTTCACCAGCTTCGTGATGGAGGCGCGCCGGTATTCCGGCTTGTGGCTGTTCTCCCGGATGCGGTCGAAGACCACGATGGTGTCGGCCATGGAGTAGCCCATGAGGGTCAGGAAGCTGGCCACCACCGGGACGTTGAACTCGTAGCCGAAGGCCGCGAACAGCGCCAGGGCCATGAGCATGTCGTGGATCAGGGCCACGATGCCGCCGACCGCGTAGCTGGCCGTGAAGCGGAACATGACGTAGACCAGGATGGCGATGCTGGCCATCAGGACGGCCGTCAGGGTCTTCCGGGTCCACTCGCCCGAGATGCTGGGCGAGAAGCTCTCATCCTTCTGGATGCCCACGGAGCCCAGGCGGTAGTCCTTGCGGACCGTGTCCCTCACGGCCTGGGGCACATCCTGGGGCAGCTGGTCGAAGCTCTGGTAGAGGCCCGAGGGCAGGCGGTCCCGGACCGAGATGATCCGATCCGCCATGGGTCCGTAGGCCGCGGCCTGGGCAAGGCCCTGGTCGTCCTGCGGAATTCCCATGGGATTGGCCTTGGCCAGGGCATCCGCCAGGTTCTTGGACCCCTCGAGGTTGAGGGGCGGCAGGGTGCTGGTGGCGGCCTCGGGATCGAGCTGCTTGAAGATGGCTCGCAGGGCGCTGGCTTGCAGGGTGGAATCCTTCTGGTCCGCATCCTTGCGGGCCTTCACCTTCACCGAGAAGTCCTGGTAGGACTTGTCGGAACTTTCGTAGGCCACCACGGAGGCATCGGCATAGCCCCCCTTGGCCAGGGCCGCCCGGATGGTTTCCGGCTCCATGGGCCCCCGGAACCGCACGGTCATGTCGTTGCCACCCACGAACTGCATGCCCAGCTTGATCCTCGGATTGTTCGAGATGTGCCACGGATGGACGTAGGCGAGGCTGACGAGGATGATGCTCCAGCTGACGGCCAGCGCGATGCCCTTGTACTTCATGAAGTCGAAGGCGGCGCCCTTGAAGAAGGTGTGGTTGCCCACCGACAGGGTCTTGGTGCCGGGATGATGCTCCAGCACCCAGTCATAGATGAACCGGCTGATGTAGATGCTGGTGAAGAGGCTGGCCACCACGCCCACGGTCAGGGTGACGGCGAAGCCCTTCACGGGCCCCGTGCCGAAGATGAACAACAGCAGGGCCGCGAACAGCTGCGTCACGTGGCTGTCCACGATGGTCCAGAACACGCGGTCGAAGCCCGCGTCAATGGCCCCCGGGACACTCTTGCCCGTGGCGAGCTCCTCCTTGATGCGCTCGAAAATGAGGATGTTGGCGTCCACCGCCATGCCCAGGGTCAAGGCGAAACCCGCGATGCCCGGCAGCGTGAGCGTGGCCCGGAAGGAGCCCAGCAGCCCCATCATCACGATGACGTTCACGGTGAGGGCCACGATCGCGTTGAGGCCCGACCAGTGGTAGAAGACCACCATGAACAGGATGATGGTCAGGAACCCGATGAGGGCGGCCCGCACACCGGCATGGATGGAATCGCGGCCCAGGCCGGGGCCCACCACGCGCTCTTCGAGGAACTTCATGGGCGCGCGCAGGGCGCCGCTGCGGAGCTGGCTGGCCAGATCGTCGGCCTCCTGGGCCGAGAAGTTGCCGGCGATGCGCACGGCGCCGCCGATGATCTTCTCCTTGGCGCTCAGCTCCGTGATGATCTTGTGATCCAGCACGATGGCGATGAGGCGGCTCTCGTCGGCCGCGATGCCGGTGATGCGGGCGAAATCATCGTCCCCCTTCTTGTTGAGGGTGAAGTTGACCTCGTTGGCCTCGGTCGTGGAGTTGGTGGCCCGGTGGGCGTCGATGATGTCGGCGCCATCCACCCCCTGGGTGCTGTCCAGCAGCACCCACAGGCTGATTTTCTCCTCACCGGGCTTGACCTTCACCACCGGCTGGCCGGCCCGGCGGGCCGCCCGGTCGCTCTCGATCTCCGGCACCAGTTCGGTCCCCTCTGGGAGCTGCCCGTGGAAGTGTTCCATGGCCGCTTCCCGGGTCGGGAACTTGATCACGTCCGCCTTGGCGAGGAGCCGCTGCTCCAGGTGGCCGGGCGTGGACAGGAGCTTCTTGACGCGCTCGCGGTCACCTTCCTCGATGCCGGGGATCTCCACCACGATACGGTTGCCCTCGGCACCGCTGGCGGTGATCTCGGGCTCGAGCACGTTGGCGGGATCGATGTCCCGGATGCGCTTCTCGATGACCTCCAGGGCGCGCTTGTTGGCGTCGTCCTTCAGCTGCTTCTGGTAGCTCGACGTCTGCGTGAGCCGGTAGGAAGCCCCCGCCTCGGCCAGCGTGTAGCCGGGGAAGAAGTCCTTGACCACCTTCTCGAGGGTGGCTTTCTGCTCGGCGCCCGCGCCATCCACGCGGAGGCCGTCACCGTCCACCTGCACGCTGGCGGAGGGGAACCCCTTGTCGCGGAGCCGGGAGACCAGGCGGTCCCGGGTGTCCGTCAGATCGGCCACCAGGGCTTCCTGGCCCTGGACCTCCAGCTCGAAGTGGACACCGCCCCGCAGATCGAGGCCCAGCTTCACCTTGGAGAGGGGCGTGAAGAAATAGCCGCAGCCGAGGAGGATGGCCAGGACAGTGACGAGGCGCCAGAGGCTCCGTTTGCTCACGGGGCTCTCCTAACAGAAAGCGGTCCGGCTGGGCCGGACCGGTGGGTAAGGGTCAGTTCTTGGACTCGGGCTCGGTGGCCAGGGCGGCGACGGCGGTGCGGCGGGCCTTCACCACAGAGCTGCCGAGCTTCAGCCAGATGTGCTTGTCCTCGACGCGGTCGATGGTGGCGTAGAGGCCCGAGGCGAGGATCACCTCGTCCCCCGCCTTCAGCTTCGAGAGGCGGGCCTCCATCTCCTTCCGGGCCTTGCTCTGGGGCCGGATGAGGAGGAAGTAGAACATCAGGGCCATGCCGCCGATGAACACGAACTGGGTCCATCCGGGAGGGCCGGACGCGGGGGTTTGCGCAAACAGGGCGAAGGTCATTCAGGGCTCCTCGATCATCCATCCAGCGCGCGCGGCTTGGGCGAAGGCGGGAAAGCGGTTCTCCAGCAGTGCCTGCCTCGCGGCTCGGGTAAGCCCCACAGTGTAGCTCAGGTTGTGGATCGTGTTCAGCGTGAAGGCCAGCAACTCTCCGCAACGGAAGAGATGGTGCAGGTAGGCCCGGCTGAAGGTCCGGCAGGTATAGCAGCCGCAAGCCGGGTCCAGGGGCAGGTCCGCCTCCCGGTGCCGGGCGTTCTTGAGGTTGAGCCGGCCCCGGCTGGTGAGGATGCGGCCGTGCCGGGCCTCCCGGCTGGGCAGCACGCAATCGAAGAGATCCACCCCCTGTTCGATGCCGAAGAGCAGATCCTCCGGGGTGCCCACCCCCATGAGGTAGCGCGGCCGGTCCGCGGGCAGCTCCCCCACGAACTCGGCCAGCACGGCGTTCATCGCCTCCTTGGGCTCGCCCACGCTCAGGCCGCCCACCGCGAAGCCCTGGAAGGGCGTGCGGGAATCGAGGTCCAGGGCCTCGGCCAGATGCCGCCGCCGCAGATCCAGGTGCGTCCCGCCTTGGTTGATGGCGAAGAGCCCCTGGTGCGGCTGGAGCGGCACGGCCCGGCTCCGGGCCAGCCAGCGTGTGGTGCGGGCCATGCTGAGCTCCAGTTTGCCCCGCTCCATCTGGCCCGGCGGACACTCGTCCAGGGCCATGCAGATGTCGGAACCGAGGTTCCGCTGGATCTCCAGGCTCCGCTCCGGCGACAGGAACTGGGGGCTCCCGTCCACATGGCTCTGGAAGGTCACGCCCTCCTCCGTCATCTTCCGCAGGGAGGCCATGGAGAACACCTGGAAGCCCCCGGAATCCGTGAGGATGGGACCTTCCCAGCCCATGAAGCGGTGCAGCCCGCCGAGGGCCGCCACCAGGCCATCTCCGGGACGCAAACCCAGGTGGTAGGTGTTGCCGAGGATCACCTGCGGGCCGATCTCGCGAAGCTGCGCGGGCGTGATGCCTTTCACCGTGCCTTGGGTGCCCACGGGCATGAACGCGGGCGTGAGCACCTCGCCGTGGGCCGTGGCGAAACGCCCGGCCCGCGCAGGGCCCGGACCGGACGCTTCATGCTGAAAGGCGAAGAGGTGAGTTGTGATCGATGACATGACTGTGACCTGGCCTTCTTAACAAAAATTAACATCCACACGGTTTGGCCCGTGAAGCCACTGCGTGACTGCCATGAAAAAAACGTGGAACGCCGTATCCGCGTGGCCTTGCGGGGGTTTTCTGCGCTTGACCCGGAGGCAGACCTTTGCCATCTTAGCCGTTGGGCTTGCCCCAGTTCTTTATCCCACCTTCTTTCTAGCCGGATTGGTGTTCCCGCCAGTTCGGCTCGCTGTTTTTCCCTGGATCTTCAAGGGAGTCGCATGAGCAAAGATCCCCAGAAACCTGCCCCCGCAAAGCCGGCCGCTCCCGCTGAGACACTGGAGGATGCCGTCTATCGGTCCTCCCTCTCTGCCGGGAACAAAGCCATCCGGCGGGGCAACCCGATGGTGACCGTCCCGACGACGATCGCCATGTACTGTCTGTTCGGCTTCGTGGCCTTCCAGCTGGCAAAGCAGACCGATGCCGGCAAGAAGATCATCAAGACCGTGGGCATCGATCTAAACGAGACTGTGGATGCGCCTCCCCCGCCGCCGCCTCCGCCTCCGCCTCCGCCGCCGCCACCCCCGCCACCGCCTCCGATGGCGGCCACGGGCAAGGTGGATACGACGCCCATTGATCCCCGCCAGGAAGTGGTGCCCGAGACGGTGCCCAAGGAGCTGCCCAAGCAGGACAACTCCCTCGGTGGCGTCCCCGGTGGCGTCCCCGGCGGTGTTCCCGGCGGCGTGATCGGCGGTGTCGTCGGTGGTGTGGTCGGCGGTGTGGTCGGCGGCAGCGGCAGGGTGGTGGATTTCGACTTCAGCCAGATCAAGGTGAAGTACCAGCCGCCCACGCCCCCCTACCCGCCGCTCGCCAAGATCGCCCGGATCCAGGGCACGGTGGTGATAGAGATCGTCGTCGGTCCCGACGGCATCCCCACGTCTGCCACCGCGAAATCGGGACCGCTCCAGTTGCGGGCCTATGCCGAAGCCTACGCCATGCGGTGGAAGTTCGAGCCGGCCATGATGAACGGCGCGCCCCAGTACGCCCGCTTCAAGCTGACCATGCCCTTCCGCCTCCACTAGCCCACGACCGCCTGATTCGAACGCGCCGGCCAGTGTCCATCCGCCGAGCAAACCCCTCTCTTCGCCACGTCACTCACCCATAAGGAACTCCCCATGAACCTGCTTGCCTCCCCCCTGGTGTTCGCCCTCCTCGAAGGCGGCCAAGATAGCTTCTCTCCGCTCGAAATCTGGCGCGCGACCTCCCTGTTCAACAAGGGCATCATCCTCATCCTGTTCTTCCTCCTCGGCCTGCAGATCTACGTGGCCATCGACCGCTTCGTGACCTACGCGCAGAGCAACGCCGCTTCCGACAAGTTCCTGAAGCTCTTCATGGACACCCTGCGTCGCGGGGACTTCGAGGCCGCCAAGCGCGCCGCCACCACCCACAACAAGTCCCACGTGGCCCTGGTGCTGAAGCACGGCCTCGACATCTTCCAGTACGAGAAGCAGCTGAAGGGCATGAACCCCAACCATGACGCCATCCAGCCCGTGGAACGCGCCATCGCCCGCGGCACCGCCGAGGTCGTCGAGCTTCTGAAGAAGGGCATGAGCAGCCTCGCCACCATCGGCGCCCTGGCCCCCTTCATCGGCCTGCTCGGCACCGTGGTCGGCATCATCAAGGTCTTCTCCGACCTGAAGACCAAGGGCGCTGGCGACATCAACGCCCTGGCCGGCTCCATCGGTGAGGCCCTGGCCACCACCGCCCTCGGCCTGATCTGCGCCATCCCCGCGGTGTGGATCTACAACCTCCTGACCAACAAGCAGGACATGGTCGTGACCAACATCAACAACGCGGCCTCCCAGATGGTCGACGAGTTCATCCGCCGCGAAAGCCAGGCCTGATCGTTTCCACCCCGGCCCGGGGGCTCACGCCCCCGGGTTCTTTCAAAGGAGAACACCATGGATGCAGGTGGTTCCAAGGGTGGAATGAAGGCTGACATCAATGTCACGCCGCTCGTGGACATCGTGCTGGTGCTTCTGATCATCTTCATCGTGATCACCCCGGCGGTGAACAACGCCGTCAAGCTGCCCTTGTCGAAGCATGCGCCGAAGGTGGACCAGCAGGAGGATCAGGGCGTCAAGTACCTCACCCTGATGATGACTTCCAAGCGGGATCCCAACACCTATCTGGTGACCGGACCCGGCGCCATCCTGATCGATGACAAGGATGCCAAGGACGAGCGCTTCTTCATCGGGAATGAGGCTGGGGAGCAGAAGCTCGAGGACTACATCAATCGCAACCTCTCGCAGCACAATGACAAGCGCGTGTTCGTGAAGGCCGATGCCGATCTTCCCTTCAAATACGTCAATGATCTGTTCCAGGTCTGCCGGAAGGGTGGCGCCGACGAGGCGTCCATCGTGACCAGCGAGGACAAGGACAAGAAGGAAGGGGGCCAGTAATGGATGCCGGTGGCGCCAAAGGCAAGCAGAAATCCGATATCAACGTCACCCCGCTGATCGACATCGTGCTGGTGCTCCTGATCGTATTCATCGTGATGGTGCCCGGCCTCAGCAAGGCCATGAAGGTGGTGGTCCCCCAGGTCATCCAGACCACGACCCCACCCAAGACCGACCCCAACAACCCGCCCGTCGTCATCAGCCTCGACAAGGACGGGAACCTGATGCTCCAGACCGACAAGATCGACGCCCAGGGCATCAAGGACAAGCTTCCGGAAATCGTCATGCTGCAGCCCCTGGGCTACCGCAAGATCTTCCTGAAGATCGACGAGGACGTGAAATTCCAGAGTGCCGTGGATGTCCTGGATGCCATTCGCGTGGCCTCCGAGACGGCGAAGAAGAAGTCCCTGGAGCAGCAGGACAAGTTCCAGGGTCAGGACGGCGGCGACGTGAAAGTGGCTGTCTCCATCCTGAAGCGGCCAGCGGCCGCAGTGCCCGTCGCCGGCTGATCCTCCGGCCAGACCTGAAAGGCCCCGCCCCGGCGGGGCCTTTTCCATTCAGGCCGGCACACCGACGGGCCGCCGGCGGCCCAGGATCGTACCGTAGGCCACCCCGGTCACCGTGAGGGCGACCCCGGTCAGGCCCATGGCCGTGGCCCGCTCCCCCAGCAGGGGCACCGCCAGCAGGTACTGGACGACGGGCATGAGCTGGAGCCAGACGGCCGCCTCGGCCACGGAGAGGGCCCCATAGGCCTGTGCCATGAGGATCTGCCCCCCGAAGGCCAGCAGGCTCATGAGCAGGGCCACCGACCAGGGCACCAGCCCCCCCGGCCAGGGATCCAGGGCGAAGGGCAGGACCACGGGCAGTCCCGCCAGGCAGAAGAAGAAGAAGATCGTGGGGGCATTGTCCGTGGGCCTGGCGGCCCGGATGGCATTGGCGCTTACCGCCGCGAACACCGCCGCCGCCAGGGCCGCCGCCTCGCCCGCCCCCAGGCGCAAGGCCAGTGAGACCCCGCCCTGCCCCAGCACCAGCACCACGCCCACGGAAGCAGCGGCCACGGCCACCAGGAGGTGGACGGTCGGCCGCTCCTTGAACAGGAACAGGGCCATGCCCGTGGCGAAGACCGGGAAGAGGTTGTAGAGGACCCCCGCCTCGCCCGCCGGGATGTGCGCCAGGGCGTAGAAATAGAGCACCACCACCAGGCCCCCGGAGATGCCCCGGGCCACCAGCAGCCGGACGTTCCCGGGCCGGTAGAGCCCCGGCCAGATGCGGAAGGCGGCCAGGCTGAGCAGCACCCCCACCACGAACCGGAACACCGAGAGATGCCCGGGGGTGAAGCCCATGCCCGGTTGGGTGAGCTTGCGGGCCAGGATGGCCATGAGGCCGAAGCAGAAGGCGGACCCCGCCAGTTCCAGGCGCGCCAGGGCCCGGGGGCGGGATTGGGCGAGGTGGCTTGGCATCCCACCATTGTTCCATGCCTCCGGGCTTCGCCCGGAGGTTAACCACGACCGCGGCGCGGTCGTGGCGGGGACGCCTTCATGGGTTGTACGCGCCCTGGGGCAGGTTCAGGCCGTCCGCATGGAAGGCCCGGTGCAGGGCGCCGCCACGGAAGGCGCCGCGGTCCGCGGCCTCCAGGTGGTCCAGCAGGTGGGACAGGTTCGCCCCGCTTGGCACGGCCGCGACCCCCAGATCCGCAGCCAGTTCCGGCAGGGTGAGGTCATCCAGGAAGGTGCCTTCCTCCCGCACCACGACCCCCCGCAGCGTGTACTGATCGGTAGGCCCGGTGTGGGTCCTCAGGCTGGCCGAGGGCACCACCACGGCATCCACCCAATCGGCCCCGCCGCCCTTGGCTTCCCGGTCCGCGTGGGCTGCGTACTTGAGGTCCTCGCCACAGAGCAGGCCCGCCACGGTGACGCTGTCGCCGAAGCTGAAGTTCCGGGCCGCGGCCACGCGCAGGTGGCTGCCCGTGGTCCGGTTCAGCTCCGCCACCACCCGCGTCAGCACCGGCGCGAAGCTGGATCCCGTCAGGAGCAGCGCCCGGCGGCCCTTGAACCCCTGGGCGCGCGGGCTGCGGATGAACCGGCGGCTGTGCTCCAGGAAGCGGCGCACCAGGCCCACCCCATTCTCCAGCTGGGCCCAGGACCGGGAGTAGAAGGCCCGCCCCGGCACCTCCACGGCCGCCCGGGTGAACCACTCGTCCGCCAGCAGGAGCCAGGGTTCGCCCGCATTGGCCTTGGCATAGGTCCGCACCTCCGGCGTCCAGCGGGCCACCCAGGCCTGCGCATAGGCCTGGCTGATGTCCTGCACCGCCGGCAGGTTCTCCCGATGGGCCGTGAGGCCCACGGGCACGCAGGAGAGGCTCAGCACCCCGCCCCGCTGCCCAGGCTTGGGACGCCGGGCCCAGAGGTCGTCCAGCGTGCGCTGCCAGATGGCGCCATCGTTGAGTCCCGGCGCCACCACCGCCTGGGTGTGGACATCGATGCCCCCGGCCAGCAGGTGGTCGATCTTGCGGAGGATGTCACCCTCCCGCGGATTGCCCACCACCGCCACCCGGGCGACCGGATCCGTGGCGTGGACGGAGACGTGGATGGGGCTCAGGCGCTCGCGCACGATGCGGTCCAGCTCGGCGTCATCGCTGCTCGACAGCGTCGTGAAGTGCCCGTAAAGGAAGGACAGGCGGATGTCCTCATCCTTCAGGTAGAGCGATTTGCGGAAGCCCTTCGGCATCTGGTGGACGAAACAGAACACGCAGTTCTGCTTGCAGACCTTCACCTCGTCCTGGGCCAGGTCCACCCCCAGGCCCTCGCCGCCATTCTCCAGGTCGACCTCGAAGGTGCTGCCGTCCGGTCGCTGCACCAGCAGGCCCGTCTCGTCCCGCTGCGTCACCAGGAACTGGTAGTTCAGCTGATCCAGCACCGCCTCGCCGTTGATGGCCACCAGCGTGTCCCCGGGCCGGAGCCCGGCCTCCTCGGCGAGACTGCCAGGCTCCACGGTGATGATCTGTACGCCCTTCTGTGCCAATGCGACTCCCTGCTCCGGATTTCCTACGGAAATCCGGAGATAGATTGTCTCATTGCAAGGAGAGAATGGCTTGTCCTAACTCCGGCCCGCCAGGGCCGGAGCCCTGACGAGCCTATGGCCGGAGCCTCGTCAAGCCGTCGCCTTCGCCTGCTTCCGTGCCTCCACCACCTTGTCGGCATCCCGCCCGACGAGTTCCTGGAGGTGGTGGAAGGCCCAGGTGAAGGAGCCGACGCCCATGGTGAGGCTGCGCAGCTCCACGATGACGTCGCTCATCTCGGCCTGGGGGATGTAGGCGGAGACCACATCCCAGCCGTTCCAGCCGGGCTTGGCGTCAAAGCCCAGCACCTGGCCGCCGCGGCGGCCGGTGACGAGGCGCTGGGCCTTGGAGGTGAACTCGCTGGGCACCGAGATCTGCACCTCGGTGATGGGCTCCAGCAGCACGGGATGGCAGAGGGGCGAGCCCTCGGTCATGGCGATGCGGGCTGCGGTCTTGAAGGCCATGTCGGAGCTGTCCACGGTGTGGTAGCTGCCGTCCACCAGGGCCACGTGGATGTCCACGACGGGGAAGCCCAGGGGGCCGCGCTTCATCCAGTCCACGACGCCGTGCTCCACGGCGCCGAAGAAGTTCTTCGGCACGACGCCGCCCACGATGCGTTCCTCGAACTCGAAGCCGGCGCCACGGGGCAGCGGCTTGATCTCCAGCCACACGTCGCCGAACTGGCCGTGGCCGCCGGTCTGATGCTTGTGGCGGCCGTGGATCTTGGTGGCCTTGGTGAAGGTCTCGCGGTAAGGCACCATGGGCGGGTGGTGCTGCACATCGAGGCCGAAGCGGCTCTTCAGCCGGTCCAGGGCGCACTTGAGGTGGATCTCGCCCTGGCCCCAGAGGATGCGTTCCTGGGTCTCGGCGTTCTGTTCCACCCGCAGGGAGGCGTCCTCCTCGCAGAGCTTCTGGAGGGAGGTGGAGAGTTTCACGTCGTCGCCGCTCTTCGTGGTGTGGAGGCTGAGGGCCAGCATGGGCTGGAGGGGCTCGGGCCAGGCGAGCTCGACCTTGCCGGAGGGCGTCAGGCCATCGCCGGTGCGGACGTCATCCATGCGGCCCAGGGCCGCCACCTCGCCGGGGCCCGCCTTGGTGAGCTTGGTCTGCTGGGCGCCGAAGAGCCGGTTCATCCCGCTGATCCGGTTGCCCCCGAAGGAGGCGCCGTCGGCCACTTCGCCCCGCCACACCCGGACGAGGCTCAGCTTGCCCACGTGCTGGGCATGGACGGTCTTGAAGACCTGGGCCAGGGGCTCCTTGCCTTCCGGAATGCCCAGGCGGCCCGCGGTGGCGCCGGCGAAGGGCGCCTCGGCGCAGAGGGTCTGGAAGAGGCGCAGGATGCCGGCATCCCGCTCCGCCGACCCGAAGAGCACGGGCACCAGCAGGGCCTCCTGCACATCCTTGGCCATGTCCTCGGCGATCTCGTCCAGAGGCGGCACCACGTCGCCCAGCAGTTCCTCCATGAGGTGGTCGTCAAAGTCGGCGAGCCGCTCCAGCATCAACTGTCGGGCCTCATGCTCCTCGGGCAGCACGGACTCGGGCAGGGTGACCAGATCGGCTTCCCTGCCGGCATCGTACTTGTAGGCATGCTCGCTGATCAGGTCCACATAGCCGGTGACCTGATCGCCCTCGCGGATGGGGATCTCCACCAGCACGAGCGGACGTTCGGAAACGCCCTGCAACGCGCCCAGCACGTCCTTCAGCTTCGCCCCGCTGCCCGGGGCCTCCATCTTATTGACGAAGACGACATGGGGGATCTTGTGGTCATCCAGGAACTTGAGCGTGGGTGCCACCATGAGGGCCCGGGCGGGCTCCGGGTCGCAGACCACCACGACGATATCGGCCACCATGAGCGCATGCGTGGTGTCCTGGGCGAATTCCACCGAGCCGGGGCAGTCGATCAGGGTCCAGGCCTGATCCTGGTAGGTGCAGGAGGCCAGGCTCGCCTCCACGCTCATCTGGCGGGCCTTGGCCTCCATGGAGGCATCGCCGACGGTGTTGCCCTCCTTGACGGAGCCCTTGCGCGGCAGGGCCCCTGCCACGAAGAGAAGGCTCTCCATCAAGGAGGTCTTTCCAGAGAGGTAGGGGCCCACGATGGCCGCTACCCGTGGAGTTGACTGAGAATTTCCGCTCACAGTGCCTCCTATGGATGGGTTCGATTGGGAACGCCCCAAGTGTTCCGACCTGCCCTACCCCTGGCAACACCAAAAAAAAGCCGCCCGGGAAAAGGCGGCTTAAGTCACAAAATGGGGGTGGTTCCAACCTGCATGAGGTGGGGCTCGGAACCTGCGGTTCCGAGATGGGGAAAGACTTTTAGTTCCGCAACGGCTTTCCAGTTTTCAGGATGGCATCCATGCGGGCCTGCGTCTTCTCCATGCCGCAGAGGCGGGTGAAGGCCTCGCGTTCAAGTTCGAGGATGCGCTCCTCGGTGACCTCCTGGACCAGACTGACATCCCCGCCGCAGAGGATGTTGGCCAGCTCGCCCATGATGATGGCGTCGTGCTCGCTGGCGAGGCCCTGACGCTGGAAGTCGCCGACGGCCAACTTGAGGGCCTCGCTGCCGCCCCGGCCCGGCAGGCGCAGGGTGCGCTCCTTCACGGGCTGGAAGTCCCCAGCCATCTTCAGGACCTCCTGCTTGGCCTCGAACAGCAGGAAGGCCTTGTTCATCACGCGGCGGTCCGTGCGGCGCAGGTAGCCGTTGCGCTGAGCCTCATCGAAGCTGGTGTTCACGTTGGCGGTGCCGATGCCCTGGAAGGCCGCCTTCACCTTGGGCATGGGGCCCAGTTCGCCCTTGGCGGCCATGGCGTCCTCCATGCGGAGGAGCATCTGGAGGCAGCCGCCGCCGGCAGGGATGACGCCCACGCCCACTTCCACCAGGCCCATGTAGAGCTCGGCATGGCCCACCACCCGCTGGCAGGACATGGAGACTTCGCAGCCGCCGCCGAGGGCCAGGTTGAAGGGCGCCGCCACCGTCGGAAAGGGCGCGTAGGTGAGCATCCGGCCCGCGTACTGCAGGCGCCGGGCCACTTCCAGGATCAGGTCGAACTGCCTGTCCCGAGCCGCGTTCAGCACCATCACCAGGTTGGCGCCGGCGCTGAAATGCTGGCCCTGGTTGCCCACCACCAGGCCCTTGAAGCGGCCGGGGATGTGCTTCTGGATGGTGTCCTCCATCAGGCCGATGATGCCGTCGTCCAGGGCGTTCATCTTGCTGCGGAAGGCCAGGCAGGCCACGTCATCACCCAGGTCGATGAGCTGGGCGCTGCCGTTCTCGGCCACCACCTTGCCACGGCCCTCCTCGCGCTTGAGGATGATCACGCGCCGATCCTCGAGGATCGGGTCGTAGGCCAGGGTCTTCGGATTGAGCTGCGCCACGGGGATCCCGTGCTCCCAGCGGTAGAAGCTGGTGACGCCCTTGGCCAGCATCTGCTCCACGAGGGGCGCGATGGGCTGCCCGTCGAAGCGCATGCGCGCCACGACCCGCTCCACGCCCAGGGTGTCCCAGGTCTCGAAGGGCCCCAGCTCGAAGGCGAAGCCGTTCTTGATGGCCCGGTCCACGTTCAGCGGCCCGTCCGTCACTTCCCCCAGCCGATTCACGGCGTAGGTGAGGTTCGGGGCGATGCAGCGCCAGGCCAGGCGCCCCGCCTCCGTGTCGCTGGTGAGCAGGGTCTTCACCTTCTCCGCGGGATCATCGATGCCCTTCAGCTCCTTCAGGATCGGCCAGTCCTTCCGCACCTGCGGGATGTACTCGCGCGTGGCGGGATCCAGGGCCAGGAAGCTCTTCTTGCCCTTGGCATCCTTCGGGCCCTTCTTGAAGAAGCCCTGCTTGGTCTTGTTGCCCAGGAGTTTGTTGTCCAGCATGTACTGGAGGAACTCCGGGAACTTGAAGACGTCGCGCACCTCGTCGTTCGGGCACAGGTCGTAGACGTTCTTCGCCGTGGCTGCCAGGATGTCCACGCCGGCCAGGTCCGCGGTGCGGAAGGCCGCGCTCTTGGCCCGGGCAGCGGCATCACCCAGCACGGAGTCCAGCACCTCGAAGGGGATCTTCTCGGCCAGGGCCAGCTGGAGGGTGGCCATGATGCTGTGGATGCCGATGCGGTTGCCGATGAAGGTGGGGCTGTCATAGGCCGGCACCACTTCCTTGCCGAGGGCCTCCTCCAGCCAGGTGCGGAAGGCGTGGGCCTCGGCCTCATCGACCTCCGGTCCCTTCACGAACTCCAGCAGGCGCAGGTAGCGCACGGGGTTGAAGAAGTGGGTGATGACGAAGTGCTTGCGGAAGGCATCCGTGCGGCCCTCCACCAGGAGCTTCAGGGGGATGCCCGAGGTGTTCGAGCTGATCCAGGCCCCGGCCTTGAGCTTGGGCTCCAGGCGGGTGTAGAGGTCCCGCTTGATGGCCAGGTCTTCCTTCACCACCTCCACCACCCAGTCGCAGTCCGACAGGCGGTCCAGGTGGTCCCGCAGGTTGCCGGGCCGGATCTTCTTCAGGAACGAGGGATGCATGGCCAGGGCCGGCTTGGACTTCGCCAGCGCCGCCAGGGCGCCTTCCGCCAGCTTGTCGGGGGCCGCCTCGTCGATGACGATGTCCAGCAGTTCCACCTGGCAACCCGCGCTCGCGACGTGGGCCGCGATGCCAGAGCCCATCACACCCGAACCGAGTACCGCAATCTTCTTGATGTTCATTGGAAACCTCAAAGAGGGAACCGCGAAAAACGCTAAAGGGCGCGGAACAAAAGTGCCTATTTAGCGTTGTTTCGCGAATTTCGCGGTTAGATCTTTTCGATGACGGACGCGATGCCCTGGCCGCCGCCGATGCACATGGTGGCGACGCCGTACTTGCCACCATCGGTCTCGAGGCGGTTGAGCAGGGTGGTGATGATGCGGGCGCCGCTGGCGCCGAGGGGGTGGCCGATGGCGATGGCGCCGCCCCAGGCATTCACCTTGGCCGGGTCATAGCCGCCCTCGCGGATGACCGCGAGGCTCTGGGCCGCGAAGGCCTCGTTCAGCTCGATGGCATCGATCTGGTCGAGCTTCAGGCCCACGCGGGCCAGCACCTTCTTCACCGCGGGGACGGGGCCGATGCCCATGCGATCCGGCTCCACCCCGGCCACGGCACCGTTCAGGATGCGGGCCCGGGGCTTGAGGCCCAGGGACTTGGCCAGGGACTCCTCCATGACCAGCAGGAAGGCGGCGCCATCGGTGATGGGCGAGCTGTTGCCGGCGGTGACGGTACCCTCGGCCATGAAGGCGGGCTTCAGCTCACCCAGCTTCTCCAGGTTGGTCTCGGCGCGCACGCACTCATCCTGCTTCAGGGTCACCGGCTTGCCGTCCAGGCCCTTCGTCTCGAAGCGCACGACCTCGTTCTCGTACTTGCCGGCCTTCCAGGCGGCGGCGGCCTTCTGGTGGCTCTGGAAGGCGAACTCGTCCTGCTCCTTCCGGGAGATCTTGTATTCCTTCGCCAGGTTCTCGGCGGTGATGCCCATGGAGCAGTAGGCCGCCGGGAAATGCTCAGTGAGGTAGGGATCCACGCTGACGTTGAACCCCATCATGGGCACCTTGGACATGCTCTCCACGCCACCGGTCAGGAAGATGTCCCCCGCCCCGGCCAGGATGGCCCGGGCCGCCATGAGCATGGTCTCCTGGCTGCTGCCGCAGAAGCGGTTGATGGTGGCGGCACCCGCCGTGATGGGCAGCCCCGCGCGGAAGCTGATCAGCCGGGCCATGTTCATGCCCTGCTCGCCCTCGGGCATGGCGCAACCCACCAGGACGTCCTCAAGGGCCGACCAGTCCTTCAGCAGGGGCTTGATGGCCTCGAGCACCACCGAACCGAGCTGCTCGGGGCGGGTGGCGGCATAGGCCCCCTTGATGCCCCGGCCGACGGGGATGCGTTTGGCTTCGACGATGACTGCGGATCGCATGGAACCTCCGGATGATGACTCTCTGAAGAGCTTGGTTCCGGTGAGCCTAGCACCCGCCCGGGCCGTGGAAAGCACCTACCGTAAGTCGGATGGACCCGGGGATCCCACCTTGTTTGGATCTCCTTGACGGACCTAGGGGATGGACAGATCCTTTACGGGTGTCCCGAAGGGCCCGGGCCCGCCGTTGGCCGTCCGGCCCCATGTGGATCAATCAGGCCTTGGGGAGGGCGCTGTGCCCCTCACGGAGTCCCATCTCAGCCCTCGCCGTGTCCTGACCGTGGTCCTGGCCGGGGGGAGGGGCAAGCGCCTCGTCGATCTGACCGATACCATCTCGAAGCCGGGCCTCGACTTCGGGGGGAAGTTCAAGATCATCGACTTCACCCTCTCCAACTGCGTGAACTCGGGCTTCCGGAAGATCGCCATCCTCACGCAATACAACTCCCACCGCCTGCTTGAGCACCTGGAATTCGCGTGGAGTTTCCTGCCCGGGGCCATGCATGAGTTCGTGCATGTGTGGCCGGCCCAGCAGAGCCTCGACAAGGAGACCTGGTACAACGGCACGGCCGACGCCGTGTTCCAGAACGTGGACAACATCCAGCACTTCGATCCCCAGCACGTGCTGGTCCTCGCCGGGGACCACGTCTACCGGATGGACTACAAGTACTTCCTGGAAGACCACCTGAACTACAACGCCGACATGACCATCGCCTGCCTGGAGGTGCCGCGGCTCTCCGCCAAGGGCTTCGGCATCGCCCAGGTGGACGACCAGGACCGCATCCTCTCCTTCATGGAGAAGCCCGGGGATCCTCCGGGCATCCCCGACCGCCCCGATCACGCCCTGGTCAGCATGGGGATCTACTTCTTCAAGGCTGAGTTCCTCTACGAAGAGCTGCTGCGGGATGCCCGCAGCGAATCGGGCCACGATTTCGGGCACGACCTGATTCCGGGCATCATCGAGCGGGCCCGGGTGTACGCGCATCGCTTCGAACGCAGCTGCATCCCCAATCCCCTGAACCCGGAGCCCTACTGGCGGGATGTTGGAACCCTGGATGCCTACTGGGAAGCCAACATGGACCTGGTGTCCGTGCAGCCTGCCCTGAACCTGTACGACTACGACTGGCCCATCTTCACCCACCAGGAACAGCTCCCACCGGCCAAGATCGTCCACCGGGGCAACATCCGCCAGGGCTCGGCGGTCAGCAGCATCATTTCAAGTGGATGCATCGTGTCCGGGGCCCACATCCGGGATACCCTCCTGTTCACACGGAGCCGGGTCCATTCCTACGCCCGGCTGGAGGAATCGGTGATCCTTCCCAAGGCCGACATCGGAGAAGGGGCCCACCTCCGGCGCGTGGTGGTGGACCGGGGCTGCCGCATCCCGCCGGGCCTGGTGGTGGGCGAGGACCCCGAATTGGACGCCCAGCGTTTCTACCGGACGCCCAAGGGGGTGACCCTCATTTCCCAGCCCATGCTCGACCGGCTGGGCCGATGAACCTGCGGATCCTGTTTGCCGGGACGGAACTGTTCCCCTTCGTGAAGGCAGGTGGCCTCGGGGACGTGATGGCTGCCTTGCCCAAGGCGCTGCGCGCACTGGGGGTGGATGTCCGGTTGCTGCTGCCGGCCCATCCCGCCTTGAAACAGGCGGCGGCCCCCCTGGAGACCGTGCTCACCCTGGGCGATCTCATGGGGGGTGGAGAGGCGAGGGTGCTCCTCGGCCGATGCCCCGCGGGCCTGCCCCTCTACCTCCTGGACCAGCCGGCCTTCTTCCACACAGACGCGCCCTATGCGCCCGGCGGGGACATGCCCCTGCGCTTCGGGTCCCTGGCCTGGACAGCGGCCCACCTGGGACGCCACGGCGATGGCCAGGGCTGGAAACCCGCCATCGTCCATGTCCACGACTGGCACACGGCCCTGGCGCCCGCCTACCTGGCCCTTGGGGGAGAACCTCGCCCCCGCACGGTCCTCACGATCCACAATCTGGCCTACCAGGGCCTCTTCCCCCCGGATCTTCTGGCCCCCCTCGGGCTGCCCGCCGCCTGCTTCCAGCCCGATGGCGTGGAGTTCTATGGAAAGCTCGGATTCCTGAAGGCCGGCCTGGTCTACGCGGACCGCATCACCACCGTGAGCCCGACCTATGCCCGGGAGATCCTGGGGCCCGCCGGCGAGGGCCTGGAGGGCCTGCTCAGGCTGCGAAACGGGCGCCTCCGCGGCATCCTCAACGGGGTGGACGGAGACATCTGGAACCCGGCCACCGACCCCCTCCTGCCTCGACCCTTCAGCCTGGAAGACCTTCCAGCGCGGCTACCGGCCAAGCTGGCCCTTCAACGGGAACTGGGGCTGCGGGAGGCCCCGGACACGCCGCTGTTCAGCGTCGTCAGCCGCTTCGCACCGCAGAAGGGTCTCGATCTGATCCTGGAGAACCTGCCCTGGTTCCAGGCCCAGGGCGTCCAGTTGGCGGTCCTGGGCCAGGGCGATCCGGATCTGGAAGCGCGGTTCCTGGCGGCGGCCCGCCTTCATCCTGAACGGGTGGCCGTCCGGATCGGCTTCGATGAAGGGCTTTCCCACCGCCTCTACGGCGGCGCCGATGCCCTCCTGGTGCCCAGCCGGCGGGAGCCCTGCGGCCTCACCCAGCTCTACGCCCTCCGCTACGGCGCCCTGCCCGTCGTGCGCGCCACCGGCGGCCTTGCGGATACGGTGGTGGACGCGACACCGGAGGCGACGCGGGAAGGACGGGCCACGGGCTTCGTCTTCGGGGAGGCGTCCCCCGGGGCCCTGAAGGAGGCGCTGGACCGCGCCCTCAGCCTGTACCGGAACCGGCACGACACCTGGGTGGACCTCCAGCGGCGGGCCATGGCCCAGGATTTCGGCTGGACCCAGCCGGCCCGGCAGTACCTCGAACTCTACGAAGCGCTGTTGGCCTCCGTGGACTGATCAGGGCGGGGGCATCTGGCAGGAGCCCGCCACGGCCGCCGGCAGGTAGCAGTTCTTCACGTAGTCCATCACCATGCGGTCGGAGTTGAAGCGCCAGGCCAGGGTCCGGATGGACCGCTTCACCCGCTGGATCCAGGGCCGCGGCACACCGACGGCATCCCGGTCGTAGTACAGGGGAATCACCTCCTCCTCCAGCAACCGGAAGAGGGCGTCCGCGTCCCGCCGGTCCTGGACGGCCGGATCGACGTGAGTCTCGCCATTCCCGATGGCAAAGCCGTTCTGCCCGTCGTAGGCCTCCGCCCACCAGCCGTCCAGGATCGAAATGTGCAGGGCGCCATTCATGGCGGCCTTCATGCCGCTGGTGCCGCAGGCCTCCAGGGGACGCTGCGGGTTGTTGAGCCAGGCATCCACGCCCTGGTAGAGGTTCCGGCCCACATGGATGTTGTAGTTCTCCACGAAGACGATCCGGTCGCGGAAGCGGGGATCCTCCAGGTGCCGGTTCACCTTCTGGATGAGGCCCTTGCCCGTCTGGTCGGCGGGGTGGGCCCGACCCGCAAAGATGAGGTTCACCGGCCGGGTGGGATGGTTCAGCAGGGCCGCCAGGCGGTCGGGATCCGAGAAGAGCAGGTCCGGCCGCTTGTAGGGCACGAACCGGCGGGCGAAGCCGATGGTGAGCGCATCGGGATCCAGGGCCGGCGGATCCAGGAGCGGCAGTCCCTGGCGGGTGCGGGTCGCCTCCACGTGGGCGCGGACGAACCGGATCATCCGGGCCTTGAGCACCTGCTTGATCTCCCAGATCTCCGCCGAGTCCACGGATTCGATCTTGGTCCACAGATCGGGCCGGACCATGCCTTCCATCCAGTTGGTGCCCAGATGGGTCTCGAAGAACTGGTTGATCTCCGTGGCGAGCCAGGTGGAGACATGGACGCCGTTGGTGATGTGCCCGATGGGCACCTCGGGTTCGGAGCGGTCCGGCCAGAGGCGGTTCCACATGGCCCGCGAGACGGTGCCATGGAGGGCCGAAACGCCGTTGGCCCGCAGGGCATGTTTCAGGGCCAGCACCGTGGGCATGAAGGGCGACCCGTGATCCGAGGGATCCACCCGCCCGAGGCCCAGCACCTCCTGGATCGGCAGCTTCAGGCCATCGGCCAGGGGCCGCAGGTGTTCCTCGGCCAGGTCCGCGGGGAACCGGTCATGCCCCGCATCCACGGGCGTATGGGTGGTGAAGACCGTCGCCGCAGCGGTGGCCTTCAAGGCCGCCCGGGGGTCCAATCCGTCCTCCTGCACCCGGTGGCGGGCCTGCTCCAGGATGGCAAAGGCCGTGTGCCCCTCGTTGAGGTGGAACACGCTGGCCGTGATGCCGAGGGCCCGCAGGGCGCGGGCCCCGCCGACGCCCAGCAGCAGCTCCTGCTGGATGCGCATGCGCTGGTCCCCGCCGTAGAGCCGCGCGGCAAGGCCCTGGTCGGCCTCGCTGTTCTGGGGATCCCGCGTATCCAGCAGAACCAATTTCACGCGCCCCACGCAGGTCTCCAGCACCCGGGCCCAGACCAGCCGCCCTGGCATCTCGACGGACACCCGCGCCGGCTCTCCCAGCGGGTCCCGCGCCAGGCGGAAGGGCAGATCCTTCAGCTCGAAGGGCTCCAGCACATCCTGCTGCCAGTGGGAGGCATCGAGCACCTGGCTCACGTAGCCCTGGTGGTAGAGCAGGCCCACGCCCACCATGGGCACGCCGAGATTCGAGGCCCCCTTCAGGTGGTCCCCGGCCAGAATGCCCAGGCCGCCGGAGTAGATGGGGATGGACTCGTGGAGCCCGAACTCGGCGCAGAAGTAGGCCACGGGCCGGGACCCGAGGGCGCCGGCATGGAACAGACCCCAGGTGGTCACCGGGTGCAGGTACTCATCCAGCTGGCGGAGGGCCCGGTCGATCCGGGCGGGCACATCCACCTCCATGGCCCGGTTCTCCATCTGGTGGGTGTCGATCTGGCGCAGCACGGAGATGGGGTTGCGGTGGGCGCGCTGGTACAGATCCAGATCCAGGTCACGGAAGATGGACCGCACTTCCGGCCGCCAGGTCCACCAGAGGTTCTGGGTCAGCCGTTCGAGCTTCTGCCGGAGGGATTCCATCGCCTAGCCTCGCTCTGTGGATGGGGCGTTCATTCTACGCTCGGCCCGCAGGCCGGAGGAATACGGCCCCGAGGGGGGGCAGCGTCAGGGACAGGGATTGGGGATGGCCGTGCATGGGCACGGGATCTGTCTGCAGCTCTCCGTCATTAAGGAAGCCCTGGCCGCCATAGTCGGGGGCATCCGTATTCAGGCGTTCCCGATAGCCCCCCGCCTGGGGCACCCCCACGCGGTACTCCCGGTGCGGCAGCGCCGTGAAGTTGAGGATCACCACGGTGAACTCCCCGGGCTCCGCCCCCAGACGCAGAAGCGAGAGCACGCTGTTGGCGCGGTCCTCGCACTCGATCCAGGCGAAGCCCTCTGGATCGCAATCCCGCAGGTGGAGCGATGGACACGCCCGGTAGAGGCCGTTCAGGCTGCGGAGGAGGTCGTGGATGCCCTTGTGGTCCGGCTGATCGAGCAGCTCCCAGTCGAGGGCCGTCGAATGGCTCCACTCCCGCACCTGGGCGAGCTCGGTCCCCATGAAGAGCAGCTTCTTGCCGGGATGGGCGAAGGTGTAGGCCAGCAGGAGGCGGAGATTGGCGAACCGCTCCCAGCCACTGCCCGGCATCCGCCCGAGGAGGCTGCGCTTCTCATGGACCACCTCGTCGTGGGACAGCGGCAGCACGTAGTTCTCGGTGCCGTGATAGAGCATGCTGAAGGTCAGATCGTCCTGGTGGTAGCGCCGGTGCGGCATGGTGCGGGAGAAGTAGCGCAGCGTGTCGTGCATCCAGCCCATGTTCCACTTGAAGCCGAAGCCCAGGCCCCCGGCACTGGTGGGCCGGGAGACCATGGGCCAGGCCGTGGATTCTTCGGCCACGGTGAAGGCCCCAGGATGCTGGGCGTAGACGGTCTCGTTGAGGCGGCGGAGGAAGGTCACCGCCTCCAGGTTCTCGCGGCCCCCGTGGCGGTTGGGCACCCACTGGCCGTCCTCCCGGCTGTAGTCCAGGTAGAGCATGGAGGCCACCGCATCCACCCGCAGGCCGTCGATGTGGAACTGCTCCAGCCAATAGAGGGCGTTGGCGATGAGGTAGTTCTGAACCTCGGGGCGGCCATAGTTGTAGATCAGCGTGCCCCAATCCATGTGGCGCCCCTGGCGGGGATCCGCGTGCTCGTAGAGGTGCGTCCCATCGAAGCGGGCAAGGCCGTGCGCATCCTCCGGGAAGTGGGCGGGCACCCAGTCCAGGACCACACCGATGCCCGCCGCATGGAAGGCCTCCACGAAGGCCTTGAAATCCTCCGGCGACCCATAGCGGCCAGTGGGCGCGAAGAGTCCCAGGGGCTGGTAGCCCCAGGAACCGTAGAAGGGATGCTCGCTCACGGGCAGGAGCTGCACGTGGGTGAATCCCAGGTACTTCACGTACGGCACGAGCTGCTCGGCAATCTCGCGGTAGTTCAGGAACCGACCATCCGGTCGCCGCCGCCAGGAGCCGAGGTGGACCTCGTAGGCACTGAAGGGCGCCCGGTGCATGGGGACCCGGCCCCGGGCCTCCATCCAGGCCGCATCGCCCCAGGGGTATTCGCGGAGCCCGTGCACCACGGAGGCGTTGCCGGGCGGCGCTTCGCAACGGAAGGCATAGGGATCGGCCTTCAGGGGCAACGGTTCGCCGCGCGGCCCGACGATCTCGAATTTGTACATCGCTCCGGCTTCCACGCCCGGCGCGAACAGCTCCCAGACGCCGGAGGAACTCGGACGCAACAGATGGCGGCGCCCATCCCAGCCGTTGAAGGACCCCACCACGCTCACCCGTCGCGCACTGGGGGCCCACACGGCGAAGGCGGTGCCCGCCACGCCTTCCAGCACCTGCGGATGGGCCCCCAGCCGCGCGTAGCTGCGGAGGTGGGTGCCCTCCCCCAGCAGGTGGTGGTCCAACTCCCCTAGGCAGGAGGGGAACCGGTAGGGGTCCTCGAGCTCCTGCACTTCACCCCAGCCATGCACCCGGAAGCGGTAGGGAAAGGGCTCGCGATGGCCAAGCAGCGACGCCTCGAATAGCCCGTCTGCATGGACGCGGGTCAGCTCGGCCAGGGTCTCACCGGAGGCCGCCACCAGCTCCACCCGCGCCGCGCCCGGCAGGAAAGCCCGCGCCAGGAGGGCGCCGCGCCCATCCGGCCGCAGGCCGAAGTACCCGCTGGGATCGCCGTAGGTCCCCCGCCAGAGGCCTGCCAAGTCCATCACGCTCCCTTGCCCCACGGGTCCTCCGTCAGACGGATCCACACGCGGAGGGCCTCGGTGGCACTCCAGGCCTGGGCGTCACAGCCACGCTGCGCGTGCGGCGCATCCCCGTCCAGCAGTTCCGGAAGCTGGCCCACGCAGCCTTCCGCCAGGGGACCCGCCAGGGAACCCAGCAGGGACCGGGCCGCCGCCACCGCCTCCGGCGCGTGGTCCCAGGCCGCGGCCAGGGCCTCGCAGAAGGTGGGCAGGAGCCAGACCCAGGCGGTGCCATTGTGGTAGGCGGGCTTGCGCCGCGTGTCCTCGTCCCCCTCGTAGCGGCCCCAGTAGGGCCGGTGGGGATCATTCAGAAGCCGCCCGCTGCCATCGCGGATCTCCAGCGGGCTCGCCACCGGCAGCGGCGCCAGGCTCCGGAGCCCCCCGGGAACCAGGAGGTGGCGCTGCACCGCCGCCACCAGGCTGCGGGCCCGGGGCCCCTGCAGCAGCCCCAGGCTCACCAGGAAGAGCTGGTTGGGGCGGAGATGATCCTCGGGCACCGCCAGGGCGGCCGGGGTGCCTGCTGGCGCGGCGAGGCAGTCCGCGCACCAGCCCACGGACGGCAACCAGTAGCGATCCAGCGCGGCCTCGGCCCGCAGGGCCAGCGAGTCCCAGGCCTCCGCCTCAGCGGGTACCTCAAGGCACGCCAACTGGCGCAGCAACCGGATCCAGAGGGCCTGAAGCTCGATGGGATAGCCCTCCCGGGGCGTACCCGCCGGGTACCGCGTGTCCATCCAGGTGAAGTGGGCGGGGCTCCAGACCAGCGCCGAGGCAGGGTCCACGCGGATGCCATTCGGCGTGCACGCGAGATAACCCCGGCCGATGCTGCAGAGCACCTCCCGCAGGCTCCGGTCCCCGGCCTTCGCTTCGTAGACCGCCGGCCCCAGCGCCGCCGCGGCCTCCTCCAGTGCCAGTGCAAACCACAGCGGCGCGTCTGAGGTATCGCGATCCCCGTCGTCCTCGGCCGCGAGGCGGTTGGGCAGGGTGCCCTGGCGCTCCAGGGCCCCGAAGGTCCGCAGCAGGCCCAGCACCTGCTCACCCCGGCCCGCCGCCAGGAGGCCCCGGGCCGCGATGAGGGTGTCGCGCCCCCAGTCCAGGAACCAGGGGTAGCCCGCGATGACGGTAAGCCCCTCGCCGCGGCGAACCAGGAAGGCGGCACAGGCCGTCTCCAACTGGCGGCCGAAGGTGTCCTCCTCGGGACAGCGCATCGGCGGCGCCGCCAGCGCGGGAACGGCTCCTTCCGGGCCGGCCACTGGCTCCGCGGTCACGGTGAGGGTCAGGCTCGCCCCGGCCGCGAGGGGCAGCTCGAACCAGCCGGGGCTCCAGGCGTCCCCCTGCGCGGTCATGCCCCGGGACGCCTCCACCGGATGCGCCACGCCGAGGCACCACTCGGGACCGGGGTGGTAGACCCCGCCCTCGCACCAGGCGCGCAGCCCCCGGTCCAGTGCCAGTTGGAAGCGGAACCCCGCGCGGTCCGGCAGCGCCGAGGTGGCGGCCGTGAACCATCCGTCCAGCGCCTCGCTCCGGACCGTTTCTTCGTGGAAGGGGCGGTCCTCCAGATCCAGGCGCACGGTGAGGCTCACCCGGGAGGCCCCCGGCAGCGCGCGCCGCCCCGTGGCCGGGCCACGGGAGAAGCGGAGCACCGTGGCATTGCGCCCGGGGAGCATCTCGGCGGAAAGCCCGATCACGACCGTGCGCCCATCGCCGGCATGGGCCCGGAAGATCCAATGGGCGGGCGGCCCGGGCTCGAAGCGCTCGAGGTTCCCCGCGCCGAGGGCCGTGAGGAACCCGTCCGCGATGACCCAGGCCCGGGCCCGCTTCACCAGGATCTGGCGGTCGCAGGGAAGGTCCGGGTGGAGGTTCGCGCCCAGCAGACAATCGTATTTGGAGGCGACCGTCCCCAAATCGGCAGAGAGCCGCGCCATGCCCCCGCGGCCATTGGTCAGGAGGGCGAGACCCTGTTCCCCGTGGCCTTTGAATCGGGGCGTTCCCCCACAGAACCGGAGCCCGCCCTGGAGGGGATGTCCCTCCTCGCCGAAACGATCCACCCGCAGCTCGGCCTCGGCCTCCCCGTCCTCTCCGCGCGGAGGGAGGGCGGCGATCTGGCGGCCTCCTGCCGGGATGGAGCGCAGGTTCAGATCCCGGCTCCCGGGCACGCGGAGGGTGGCGGCGAAGGGCAGGCGATCCTCGATGAGCACCCAATGGCGCGGCGGCACGGGGACGATGCGCGACACATCCTCCGGCGCCCACCGCACCACGGCCGGGTAGCGGTCCAAGGCCATGGCCGCGTCCAGCGCGCCCAGCAGATCCCCGAAGGCCTCCGCCGGAGCCAGCCGGGAAAGGCCGGCGAGGAAGCCCGCCGCATCCCGGTCCACCCGCTCCGCCAGATGCCGCCAGTTGCAGGGGCCCAGCACCTCAGCGGGGAGGCCCTGGGCCAGCCGCTGGAAGGCCCAGGCCGCCTGGGCCCGCCGCGCCCGGTAGGCCTCGCCGGCGAGCCCTGCCGGAACCCTCTGCGAAGCCAGGCAGTGGCTGGCGCCAGGACGCAGGGAGAACCGCACCCGGTCGCCCTGATCGTCGAGCACCAGCGTTGCCCCCAGCAGGTCCAGGGTCGGCGCACCCAGGGCCGTCCAGGCCTCCTTCGGCAGGGCCAGCTCCCGCGGCCCCTGCGGATCCAGGTTCACCAGCACCAGGCAGTGATCGTGGCCCTCGCCGGAGTGACGAGCCAGGGCCAGCACGAAGGCATCGTCTGGGCTCAGCCGTTCCACACGCGCGCCATCGAAGAAGCAGGGATGCTCCGCCAGCAGGCGATTCAGGGCCGCCAACTCGGGCACCAGGTTGGGTTCGGCGCCCCAGGCCAGGCCGCGGGCCTCATGGACGTCGAGCTTCTCCGGGGCCAGCCACTCCACCCCGGCGCTGAAGCCGTAGGCTCCGCACTGGCTCGCCAGGCCGCTCAGGCGGTTGCGCAGGAGGGACCACACGGGCCCGTGCAGGGCCAGGCGCTCGTTGTCGTGGGTCTCGCTGTAGTGGACCAGGGGACCGAGGCGCGGCGCCTGGCGGAGGCAGTGGTCCAGGTAGCCCGACACGGCCCGCGGATCGTGGTTCTGGAACAGCTCCGAGTAGGCCCACTGCATCCCGCCCTCGCCCAGCAGGCGCTCGGTGGCCGCCCACGCACCGCCCAGGCCCTCCAGGAGGAACACGCAATCCGGGAACTCCTGGCGCACCCGCGCCCCGAGGTACCGCCAGACCTCCAGGGGCACCATGTAGCCCGCGTCGCAGCGGAAGCCATCCACCCCGCGCCGGCACCAGGTGAGCAGGGATTCCGCAACGGTCTCCCAGAAGGCCGGCGGCCCGCCGTTCAGCTCCGCCAGATCCCCCCAGGTCACGCCCCAGGCGCCGGGAACGAGGAAGCTTCCCTCCGCATCGCGGCGGAACCACTCCGGATGGGTCTCCATCAGCCGGGAGCCCCAGCCCGTGTGGTTCACCACGATGTCCAGGAAGAGGCTCCCGCCCCGCAGGTGGACGCCGTCGGCCAACTCCTCGAACTGCTCCACGGCCGTGGTGCGCCGGTCGAATGCCACCAGGGCCGGATCGATGGCGGTGAGGTCCAGCTGGGCGTAGGGGCTGCCGAAGCGCCCCATGCGGGCGAAGGTGGTGGGCACGGGGCCCACGGGCAGCAGGTGGAGGATGCGGCAGCCCAGGGTGTCAAAGATGTGGGGCAGGCAGGCCGTCAGGTCGCGCAGGGTGCCGGAGAGCGGGATCACCGTCAGTCCCTGCCGGTCCTGCTCCGCCCAGGCGGCCTCCAGGATCGGATCCCGGCGCTCCCGCAAGGGGCGGGCCGCACCGAACATGCGGGGGAAGGCGCAGTAGATCAGGTTGGCGGTGCGAAGCCGGTCCGGCAGGACGCTCACCTCCAGATCGTCGCCCTCGGGCCAGTGCTGGAGGCCGAAGGGATCCACGGCGTAGGCCTTCGCCCGGAAGGGGCCCGGTTCCGTGAGGGCCAGGTCCAGCGACCAGCCGCCCTCCTCCGTTCGCAGAGGGATGTCCCGCCAGGAGGCCCCGGCGAAAGTGTGGGCGGATTCCGGCAGAGTGCCCGCCAGGGCCACCACCTCGTCCCGGGCCCGGGCCCCCCGGGTGAGGTTGGTGCGCAGGAAGGCCGCCCAGCCGGACTGTCCCGGGGATGGATGGGCCAGGCCCACGCGCAACCGGTCCCCCACGTAGCGAACGGCGTGGTCTCCCGGGACCGGTGTCATGGCGGGTCGGAGCATGGCTCCCCTGGGGGGACAGCCCCATGGTAATCCCCGGCAGGCGATGGGGCGGGGCCGCGGACGATTGCGGGTTCCCGCTTCTGGCTACGGTGGGCAGAATGGTCGCACCATGTCCAACCCATCGACCGCCGCCCTCGAGTCGCTGCTCACCGAATGCCACAAGGTGATCGTCGGCCAGCCCCAACTGCTCAACCGCCTGCTCGTCGCCCTGCTCTGCCGCGGCCACGTGCTGCTGGAGGGCCTGCCGGGCCTCGCCAAGACCCGCACCATCAAGACGCTGGCGGCGGCGAGCCACACCAGCTTCCGGCGCATCCAGTTCACGCCGGACCTGCTGCCCAGCGATGTGGTGGGCACCCTGATCTTCGATCCCAAGGCCCTCACCTTTGCGCCGAAGAAAGGGCCGGTCTTTGCGAACCTCCTGCTGGCCGACGAGATCAACCGCGCCCCGTCCAAGGTGCAGGCCGCCCTGCTGGAGGCCATGGAGGAACGGCAGGTGACCCTGGGCGAGGAGAGCTTTCCGCTGCCGAATCCCTTCCTCGTGCTGGCCACCCAGAACCCGCTGGAGCAGGAGGGCACCTTTCCCCTGCCCGAGGCGCAGATGGACCGGTTCCTCTTCAAGCTGCGGGTGGACTACCCCAAGCAGGACGAGGAGATCGAGGTGCTGCGGCGGGCCCACCTGACCGGCGATGCGGTGCGTCCCGTGGTGGACGCGGCCATCCTGCTGGCCGCGGGCGCCCAGGCCGAGCAGGTGCGCCTGGACGATGCGATCCGCACCTACATCGTGCGCCTGGTGCAGGCCACCCGCCCCGGCCACGGCAAGCCCTGGAAGGGCAAGGAGCAGCTCCGCTGCGGGGCCAGTCCCCGGGCCTCGCTGGCGCTCCAGGCCTCCTCGCGGGCCCTGGCCTTCCTCTCGGGCCGCGACCACGTGCTGCCCCAGGACGTGGTGGAGCTGGCGCCGGATGTGCTGCGCCACCGCCTCCTGCTCACCTTCGAAAGCGAGGCCGATGGCGCAACCACCGACCAGGCCATCACCCAGCTGCTGCAGGCCGTGCCCCGGCCCTGAGTCCCCGCAGCCAATTCCCTCAACCCCCTCCGGAGACGCCATGGCGACCCCCACAACCCCGAAGCGCCCCAAGATCACGGGCATCACCTTGAATGTCCTCATGCCCGACGGCACCACCCGGACCCACACCCTGGATCCCGTCGAGTGCGACGCCCTCGCCTGGAGCGACCGCGGGGTGAAGGTTCTCGGCAAGTTCTACGACAAGGGCGGCCCCGCCGAAGGCAAGCGGATGTCGCGGGAAGACTTCCTCCGCCGCTTCCCCCAGGCCGCCAAGCTCCTCGGGAAGAGCCAGGACATCCTCATGACGCCCGAGCTCGTCGAGCGGATCTGGAACCTCGCCAAGGAAGACGGGACGACGCCCGCCTTCCTCTGCAAGCACACCATCAACGTCATCAACGGCTAGAAGTCCCGCCAGGCCGGATCGAGGGCCTTCGCTCGGGCGAGGGCCTTTCTGGCCGCCTCCCTGTTTCCGCAGGCGTCCTCGAAGGCCGCCAAGTCGGCCCAGACCGCCGGATCCGAGGACCCGCGCCGCGCAAGGAGGGCCGCGAGGTTGCGCCCTACCCCGCGACCGGCCTCGGCCTGGGCGGGCGGACCGGCCGGGATCCGGAGGGCCAGCACCTTCAAGCGGATGCCCGCCACCATGTCCGCATCCTCCTCGGGATGGGCGAGCAGGGACCCAAGCCGGTCGATCTCGTCCAGGACGGGCCGGGCATCGCGCGCTCGGGCTCGCCGCCAGGCGGCCTCCGCCGTCAGAGCCTGCACGAAGATGGGGGCCAAGGACTGGAGCGGGACCGCCGCCGCGCGAGCCGCCTGGAAGGCCTGGCGCGCTTCCTCCACAACCTGACTCGGGTCCTCCCTGTCCCGGGCTTGGACCATGGCGAGGTCCGCCAGGCCGATGAGGACGCCCCGGTGGAAGCCCACGTGGTGGGGTTGCGCCTTCAGGCCGGCTCCGTACGCCAGGACCGCCTCCTTCGCCTCCGGCCGGGGGTCTCCGCCGGTGTACAGGGCCGCCGTGGCCATGGCCTGGGCCACGCCGCCCAGGTTCCCCTGGTAGTAGGGCTCGGAGGGGTGGGCCTGGGCCAGACGCCGCGATTCCTCCAGGAAGGGCAGGGCCTCCTGGCGGGTGTACGTTCCCCGTTGACCCGCCACCCGGATCCAGGTGAGCAGGGCCGCGCTCCGGATGTTCATGAGGATGATCTGGGAGGCATCCAGCCGGATCCCCTGGTCCGCCACCTGGGCAGCCTCCTTCAGTTTCCGGGTGGGATCCTGGCCCTGGTTGATCAGACAAACTCCTTGGGTCCGTAGCACAGAGGCGCGGGCGGTGAGGGCATCCAGATCCTTGGGATCCCTGCGGAGCGCTTCGGCTGCATCCTGGTCTGCCTGAGCCAACCAGGGATCGGGATCCCGGTCCCGCTGGGACAGGAACCGCGCCTCTTCCCCGAGGGCCCGGGCGCGCCAAGCCAAGGGCTGGGCGGCACCGGGCTCCAGCCGCGCCCAGCGCCCGGCCACGTCCAACTCGGCCTGAACGAGGGGACGGGGATCGGCCTCGGTCTGCCAGTTCAGGGCCACCGCCTCCTGCCGCTGCCGCATCTCCAGGCGCAGCAGATCCACATCGCAGGGGGCGCGTTCCTCCGCTTGGGCCAACAGGACGCCAGCCTTGGCGAGCAGGGCCTCGGCCAGCCCGGGATCCTGGAGGCCATGGGCCTCGGCGATTTCGGCTTCCGCCTCCAGCCGCAGGGCTTCGTAGAACCAGGGCGCCTGGGACTGGGCCTTGCGAGCCAGAGCCGCTGCCCGGTGGGGATCCCCCTGCATCAGGGCCAGCAGGCCATCGCGGTAGGCCGGGGGCTCCAGGCTGGCGGAGGCGCCCTGGCGAAGCCACGCCGCGGCGGGCTCGCGCAGGGTGTGGTCGAGTTCCGCGATGCGGCGCCGCCGCAGGTCCGGATCGGGGAGGGCCGCGGCCTGGCCGATCTCCACCTGGTAGAGGGCCGCCAGGGCGCGGCCCAGGGCGTGGGCGGCCTCGGGGGTCTGGAAGCCCAGGGCCCAGGCTCGCTCCAGCTCGACCCGGGCCTTGGCGGGCTCATCCAGGGCGAGGTGCGCCCGGCCCAGGGCGTAGGCGCCGGGGGCCAAGGCCAGCGAACCCGCGGCCGCCACCTGGGCCTGCAGCTCCTTCACCCGGGCCTGGAGACCGGCCTGCTCGGAACGGAGATCCCGCGCCGGCTGGATCCGGAGGTACCGGGCCAGGGCCTCGATGCGCTCCGCCGCCTGGGCGAAGCGCTGGGCATAGGCCGTCCGTTCCTGGGCCCGGATCCGCTCGCGGACGGCGAAGCCGCCGAAGACCAGCCCCGCCAGGAGCACCAGGGCCGCAGCGGTCACCGTGGCCTTCCGCTTGCGGGCCCAGTGCAGGGCGCGCTCCGCCAGCGTGGCAGGCCGGGCCTGGATGGGTTCGTGGTCGAGCACCCGCTGCAGGTCCTCGCCGAGCGCCCGGGCCGTGGCGTACCGCCGGCGGGGATCCTTGTCGAGGCAGGTCAGGACCACGGTCTCGAGATCGGCGGGCAGGGCGGGCAGCCGCCGCCGGAGCGGGGGGGGGTCGTCCTTCACGATGCGGGTCATGCAGTCGAGGCCCTCACCCTCGAAGGGCGGATGGCCAGCCAGCAGCGTGTAGAGGGTCGCTCCCAGCGAATACACATCTGACCGCCGATCCAGCTGGGCCGATTCGCCCCGGACCTGCTCTGGCGACATGTAGCTCACGGTGCCCATCACATGGCCGGTCTGGGTGGTCCCGCCGCCCTCGATGCCCCGGGCCAGCCCGAAATCCAGCACGCAGGCCCGGAGGCCGCCCCCCTCGGGCCGCTCCACCATCAGGTTGCTCGGCTTCAGATCGCGGTGGACCAGCCCCACGCGGTGGGCGGCATGGACCCCTTCGCAAACTTGCACCATCAGGGTCAGCAGGGCCTCCAGCGGAAGGCTCGGGCCGGCCTCCCGGAGGGTCTCTCCCTGGACGAACTGCATGGCGATGTATGGCTGCCCGCGCCATTCACCCACCTCGTAGACCCGACAGACATTCGGATGGTCGACCCGCGCCTGGAGCTGGGCCTCCTGGAGGAACCGCTCGAGCAGCTCCGGATCGTCGCGGCGCAGGAGCTTCAGGGCCACCGGCCGCCGCAGGCGGGGATCCAGGGCCCGGAAGATGCGCCCCATGCCCCCCTCGCCCACCAGTTCCAGGGACTCGAACCGCGCCCAGTGGGCCAGGCTCCGGGCCCGGAAGATCCCCTCGGCATGGGAGGCCCGGATTCCCGCCAGGGAATCCGACTGGGGGCCGGAGTCCAGGGGATGGAGGGCGGTCGGCTGCTCGGATCCAGCGGGGAACTCGGGGACGGGACCCGTCATGTCCACCGACCAGTGGCTGGCCGCAGAGGCCTCCAGTTCCGCCAGGTCCTGCTCGAGGAACGCGCGGTCGGCGGCCTTCAACCGGCCCGAGGCCACGAGTCCCTCCAGGCCCCGGCTCTGGGCCTCCCCAGGCTCCAGGAGGCCACGGGCCACGGCCAGGGCCAGCAGCCGTTCCTCAGGGCTGGCCACGATCGGACTCCGGCACGGTGCTTCCTCCAGGGTGTGCCTCCATGGTGACCCGAACCGGGGCCGGAAAGAAGCCAGGGGGGCAAGGCCCACCAACCGGGTTGACCCTCCACCGGAAGGGAGGGCAGACTGCCTCTGGCCCTGGCGCCGGAAAGGAGGTTGCGATGGGACGACCGACCGACCTCGCTGAACCTCCGTCGAGTCGCGCCGCCCGTTGAGGCGGCTCTCTGCGGCTCCCCCTTTCCCCGCCCCCTGAACCGGATGGCGGCTCGCTCCGGCGCGGCCCCTCCATCGACTCCGGACCGGCCATGATGAATCGATTCCTCGATACCGTCTGGGGCCAGGCCAACGCCCTGTTCCTCCCCTTCAAGCGCCGCCGCTGGGTGGACCTCCTGGTCATCGTGGCCGGCGCGGCCATCCTCTACGGCCTTGTGATGATGGGCCGCCAGTGGACCGGGGTGCATCGCCCCCTGGTCGTGATCGACCTGTCGCCGTTGGCCCTGCCCAAGTACACCTTCTTCTCCATGATGCGGGGGCTGATCGCCTACGCCATCAGCCTCGCGTTCACGCTGGTCTATGCCTTCTGGGCCGCCAAGGACAGCCGGGCGGAGAAAGTGCTCATCCCGCTGCTGGA
>JAJZQW010000082.1 GCA_021802985.1 Acidobacteriota bacterium
CGCCACCGTGGCGTAGGTGCCGGACAGGATGGCGACCATCACCTCATCGGTGCCGCCGATGGTGGCCTCCTCGAGGCCCTTGCCCAGCTTGTGGTAGTGGCGCTCGATGTTCTCCAGCACCACGATGGCGTCGTCCAGCAGCATGCCGACGCCAAGGATCACGCCCGTGAGCGTCACCATGTCGAACTGGAACCCGAAGATCCACATGAACGCGAAGGTGATGAGGTAGGTGAAGGGGATCGAGATCCCCGCCAGCAGCATCCCCCGCAGATCCGCCAGGAACAGGAAGATGATGATGACCGTCATGATGATGGCGTCGCGCAGCGCGTCCACCATGTTCGAGACGCTGGCGTGGATCAGCTCCCCCTGCGTATCCGCGATGGAGAAGGACAGGCCGGGATACTGGCGTTCCAGGCCAGGCAGGGCCTTGGTGACGCTTTCGATGGTGGGCAGGGCGAAGCCCGAGTGGGATCGCTGGATGTTGATCCCGATGGCGGGCTTGCCGTTGCCATGGAAGGCGGACATGCGCTCCTGCACAGCCATGCGTACCATGGCCACATCCCGCAGATAGACCGGCGGCCCCGCGACGGCGCTCACCACCACGTTCCCCACCTCCTCGGGCCGGAGGAACTCACCCTGGCTCTTGAGGAGGATCTGGCCTTCCTTGGAAAGCACCAGGCCCTCGGGCGTGTTGCGGTTCCAGGCGTTCAGCGCCAGGGCCACCTGGCCCGAGGTCAGCCGGTAGGCCTGGAGCTTGTTGGGATCGAGGTCCACCCGCAGGACGCTCTGGTAGCCGCCGAAGACCTCCACGTTGGCCACATCCGGAAGCCGGAGGAGGGCCTCCTTGATGGGGTTATCCGCCAGCCGCCGGACCATGGCCAGGTCCATCTGGGACCCCGCCTTGGGCCTCACCGACAGGGTCAGCACCGCCGGTGTCGCCGCGGACACCTTGAACACCTGGAAGGGCCGGATGTCGGGGGGCAGCTGGGCCCGGATCTTGTTCAGGGCGTTGGAGACATCCGTCGCCGCTGAATCGAGGCCTTTGCTGTATTCGAATTCCGCCATCACCACGGAGACTTCATCGTTGGAGGTGGAGGTCACCCGGCGGGTGAGTTCGATGGACTTCAATTCCTTCTCGACCACGCGGCTCACATCGTTGGCCACATCGTCGGCGGAGGCGCCGGGCCACATCGTGACCACGGCGATCTGAGGCCGCTCGCTGTCGGGGAAGAGGTTGACGGGCATTTTGAAGAAGCCCACCAGCCCCACCACCGCCAGCAGGAAGACCAGCGACAGCAGCAGGTGGGGCTTCTTCACATAGCCTTGGACGAAGTTCATCGGGCGCCTCCAATGGGCTGGAGCGGTGTCCCGGCGGTGAGCGCCATCAGTTCACTGGGCAGGCCCAGGACCACAGCATCCCCGACGACCAGTGCGCCGCTCACGGCCGCAGTCTGTTCCCCGCGCACGAGCACCGTCACGGGCGTAGGCACCGCCTTCCCCTGGACGACCTTCACCACCAGGGTCTGCTCCAGACCCTCCAGCAGCGCCGTCACCGGCACGATCACGCCCTGCACGGGCAGGGACCGGTACTCGGCCTGGACCGTCGCACCGGCAGGCAAGCCGAAAGGCGAGGCGGCCAGATCGGTTTCAACGACCCCCAGATGGGTGGCATCCAGGGCTGGGTGGATGAGGCTGGTCCGGGCCTTCAGCACCTGCGATCCGCTGCGGAACACCACCTCTCCGCCCCTGGAAAGGGCCGCCAGGCTTTCCTGGCTGAACTTGCTGATGAGCTTCACGGGCCCAGGGACTTCCATGGCGAAGAGGGGCTTGCCGGGGACCGCGAGATCCCCCGGGTTCACCAGCTTCTGCGTGATGACCCCCTTGTATGGCGCGGGCACCGATGCGAAACTCCGCTGGGTCTTGACCGAAGCCATCGCCCGCTCGGCACTGATGGCCCCGGCCTTCACCGAGGCCAACTGGGCCTGAGACAACTCGAAGGCCTGGGGGCTGATGGCCCCGGCATTGACGAGGGTCTGGTCCCGGTTGAACACCGCCTGCTGCTTGGCCAGATCCTGACGCGCCGCCTCCAGGCGGGCCCCGGCCGCCTGAACGGCATCCTCCAGGGTGCGGGCGTCGATGGTGGCCAGGGTCTGGCCCTTGCGGACGGCATCGCCCTCCTGGACCTTCACGTCGAGGATCGTGCCGGGGACCTGGGCCGCCACCGTCGCCGAGGTGGTGGCCTCGACGAGCGCCACGGTGCTGAGGGTCCCCCCGGCCTGGCCCTGCCGGGCCTGGGCGGTCTGGACGGGCACGGCGGCCGCCTGGGGCGGTGCCATGCGGGCGATGGCCCGCTTCTTCAGGGCGATGGTGAGGGCCATGCCCGCCAGGATGAGCCCGGCGATGAGAATGGCGAGGTTCCGTCTAGTCATGGTCTTCCCCCTTGGCGCATACGAAGTCGCGATAGTCCAGCGCGCTCTGGAGGGCGTAGAGGCCCTGCCAGTAGCCGGTGATTCCCTGCAGCTCCTGGGATCGGGCCACCAGGTAGTCCTCCATGCGGCCGGCCCCCTGCTCCAGTTTCAGGTGCTCCACCCGGGCCACTTCGGCCCCCAGTTCCCTCTGGGCCTTGCCGGCGGCCAGCTGGGCCTGGGCGGCTTTGATCCGCTCCAGGGCCTCCGTCACCTGGCCCTGGATCTCCAGTTCCTTGGCCTTCTGCCGCTCCTTGGCCTGCTGCAGATCCGCCTGGGCGGCGTGATAGGCCTGGATGCGCTGGCGGCCGGAAAACAGCGTCCACTTCAGGTTCAGGCTGATCTCGTTGGTGGGGTAGTTGCCGAGGCCAGGGCCGTAGTTCCGGAGGGCCGCGCCCGTGATGCCCACCTGGGGCAGGTAGGACTCCAA
The DNA here is from genome assembly GCA_021802985.1 of Acidobacteriota bacterium. Lineage (GTDB taxonomy): Bacteria > Acidobacteriota > Holophagae > Holophagales > Holophagaceae > Geothrix. Next base: position 2,896 of record JAJZQW010000082.1, read on the forward strand.
CGCCAGCGCCTTCTTCCGATCAAAGATCGCCGTCCCCGCCTGGGTGGCCCTCAAATCCATGCGCCCGGCCAGGGCCGCCGCGGTGGTCGCCTGCACCTTCAGCTCGGGGACCACGGGTTCCTGGGGGATGTCCTGCAGGAGGTAGGATTCCTCGGGCGGTGCCTCGCCCATGAGGGCCGCGAGCAGGGCCTCGGCGCTCCGCTCCTGGGCCGCCACGCCGTCCCGCTGGGCCCGGGCGGAGGCCAGGGCAAAGTGCACCTTGGCCCCATCCACCGGAGCCCAGGAGCCCACCTTCACCTTCAGATCCGCGTCGGCGGCATCCTTCCCCAGGGCCGCCACCAGGGTCTCCAGGGCCGCCTGAACATGGTTCAGCGTGAGCGTCTGCCGGTAGGTGGCGCGCACGTTGTAGCGGATCTCCGCCTGGGTGTGGAGGGCCATGTCCTCCGCGGCCTTCTGGGACAGGCGGGCGATGCGCTGGCCCTCCATGATCTGGCCCGAGGCCAGGATGGGCACTGTCCAGGCGATGCCGTAGTGGAACTGGCTGGCAGCCCAGGGCAGGCCCAGGAAGCCCTTGGGCCCCAGGTAGTCCAGCGCGATGGGCACGATGGCCCGTTCGGTGTTGAAGTGGTTGTAGGAGCCCACCAGGCTCAGTTCCCCGAAGTGCTTGCCTACGGCTGCCTGGGCGCGGTTCTTGGAAGCGACGGCCTCCAGCTGGGAGGCACGCAGCCTGGGGTTGGCCGCCAGGGCCTTCTCCGTGGCCAGCTGGAGTGTCAGGGGCGCCCCGGCGGCCATCAGGGGGCACACCAGCGCGGGAAGCAACAGGAATGGGGATTTCATGGGGCGCTCCATCAAGGGTGCGGGGGAACAGCGGAAGTGGGCTGGAGCAGGCAGGGGGTACCTGAACCAGCGGACTCGACCTGGATCGTGGCGTGGTCAATGCGGAAGCCATGCTCAAGCTGGTGCGCCAGTTCATGCACCAGGGCGGCAAGAATGCCCGCACGCCGGTAACCGTAGGTGCGCTTGGCGGTGGCCTGTCGCGTGACCAATCGGAACCTCAGGGAAGGCCGGACACCGCCGCCTCCCGGCAGGGAATGCAGAGCTTCCGGTCGCCGTGGAGGCGGCCGTAGGCCTCCATCACCGTCTCTCCGCAGGCTTCGCACACGAAGGCGGCGAACTGCTCGGCGGCCCTGGGGAGGGCCGGTCCCGTCTCCACCGCGCCGATCTCGAGGAGCTGCGCCACAGGCGCATGCATGACCTTCTGGATGAGGGGCTCCGCCACCTCGGCGGGAACTCGGGAGGCGGGGATGCCCTTCATTCGGTATTCCAGGAAGAAGGGGGTCTGCCGGGAGGCCGCCTGCGCCTCGGCCCTTGGAACCACGCGCACCCGGCGCCCCGTGGCGCGGTCGACCAGGGTGAGGCCGAACTTCCCGTAGCCCAGCTTGCGGATGTTGCCCTTGCCGAAGGTGCAGCCCGTGCTCATCTGCACGCCATCGGCGAAGCAGTGGGAGCAGTGGCCATCCCCTAGCTCGAGAATGGCCTCGAGCTGGCCATCCAGGGAGCGTTCGACGCCGAGGGCTTCCAGGACCGCGGTCCCGGCGCGAAGGCCCAGGGGCATGGCCGGGCACCTGTGGCCGTGCAGCAGCTGAGCGGCGGCAAACAAGGCGTGAGGATCGGTCATGGGGAGCTCCCTGGGGCGGCCCAGCACCGGCCGCCAGGGAGAAGATCCATCCACCCCAGGCCTGAAGCGTTGCTTCGGATCAAGTCCGGTCGGAATCCCCTCCGGAGGCCAGCTGCCGGAGCGCCTCCAGGCGGACCACCTGGTACTTCCCCGGGCCCAGCCGGTGCAGCACGCCCTTGAGCACCAGCCTGGCCAGGGCCCGGGAGAGGGACGCCGGGGTCAAGCCGATGGCCTCGGCAAAGGAGCGCGCGGTCCCCGGGATCGCAACGATGGGATAGGGGCCGCCGGGCACCAGGGGCTCCAGGGCAGAGGCCACGCGGTTCACCGCGCTTCGGATGGAGAGCTGTTCGATGGTGTCGAAGGCCGTACGGAGCCGCCGGGCCAGGAGCGCCAGGAGGGCCATGCTGGTGCGCGGATCTTTCAGCGCCGCGTCGAGGTCCTGGCGATGGACCACCCGCACCCGGGAGGGCGCCACGGCCTCCACGCTGGCGGGGTAGCCGGCTCCCTCGAAGAAGGGCGCGAAGCCCAGTACATCGCCCGGGCCGAAGCGGAGCAGGGTGGTGGTACGGCCATCGTCGAAGGTCCGGAAGGCCCGCAGGAGCCCGTGTTCCACCCGCACCAGACGATCCGCTGGATCGCCCTCCTGCCACAGCACACGGCCTTTCCGCAGGGCCTGCGATCTCGCCCCGGCCTCCAGCAGGCGCATGACCGCCAGCGGGCCGTCCAGGCCGTCTGGAAGGAGGACGGGCTGGCGCCCTCGGGAGCGGCGGTCCTGGACCAGGGCCTGGCCGGCCTCCGTCAAGCGGATGGCCCGGGCCCGGCCCGGTTCCAGCTGCACCAGCCCCTTGGCCTGTAGACGCCCCAGATACTCCCGCACGGCCGCTGCCGTGCGCCAACCCAGCGCCGCCGCCAGTTCCCGAAGCGTCGGCGGCAACCGATCCCCAGGCCAACGCCCCAGGGCCTGAAGCACCTTGGCTTCAGCGACGCTGAGAGAGGGGTCGACCGTAACCATACAAAAGTATGGTCACTTCACGGGCCTGGGCAGCGCCCTTTCCAAGCCCAAATGTGACCGGGGCCACCTGGGTGGAGGGGCCAGGTTGAACGTGTTCGCCTGCTCGGGTTGCCTGCCTGACTCCGGTCCTTCCGATGTTCAGCACACCGGACACCTTCCACGCGCGCAGGCGCTCACCCCCCGCCGGGATGGCCGCAGCAAACCCAAATCTAGCCCAACCGCTAAGTCTTGGAAGCGTCCTTGTGGGTCACATCGCGCACCCAGGTGAAGGCCGCGACCGTCGCCGGCATGCCCAGGGTGCCAGCCGCGAGGGCCACGACCTGCTCCAGTTCCTCGATGGAGATGCCCATGTCCAGGGCCTTGCGGGCACTGGCATGGACCGCGCCCTCACGCAGGCCACCGATGGCCACGGCTAGTTTCACCAGTCTCTGGGTCTTCTCGTCCAGCGGCCCCGTGGCGCCAGCCTCATGGATGGCATCCCAGGCCTCGGCCAGCTTGGGGTAACGTCCGACGAAGTCGCGGTACTTTTTCGGGGGATCGGTCTTCAAGCGGGTCATGGGCGCTCCTATGGGTCCTTACGATACGCGCAAGGCCCCCGGCCATGGCCGGGGGCCGCGTGGACTCGATCAAGTCAGACGTATCCCAGGGATCGCGGTTCGGCCGCACCAGCACACTCCTGGCAGCAAGCCTTCCTTTTCCTGGCGGTGAGAGATCCGGGGCCTACGTTTGAAATGGATGTGGAGGTCACCATGTTCAATCGCGTGCTCGTCGGAATCGATTTCTCGCCTGCCAGCCGCCGGGCGCTGATGCGCGCCGCAGGCTTGGCGAAGGAACTCCGCCTGCCCCTGGTGGCCATCCATGTGATCGAGACCGCGAATCCACCCTTCTTTACAGCCTATGCGCCGCTTGGGGATCCAGGCTGGTTCAAGGATGTGGAACCCAAGGCGCACGAGAAGCTGGCGGAGTGGCTGGCCCCCTATCCTGGGGCCCGGGCCATGGTCACCACCGGCAGCCCAGGCGAATCGCTGATCGCCGAGGCGGACCCCACGACCCTCCTGGTGGTGGGACAGGTCGGACACAGCAACCTGGAACACCTCTTGTTCGGGAGCACAGCCAATCGGGTGGTCCACCACGCCACCTGCGATGTACTCGTCGTACGCGAGGCCCCGGAGGGCTGATCCTCGCGCTCAGTGCGTGATGTAGTGCTCCAGCTGTTCGATGATGAACTGCTGCTCGGAGATGGTTTCCTTGACCAGGTCTCCGATGGAGAGGAAGCCCGCCACCTCGCCCCCCTCGCCGAGGACCGGCAGGTGGCGGATGCGGCGGTTGGTCATCACCGCCATGCAATCCTCCACGCTCTGGGCGAGCGTCACATAGATGACCTTGTCGCTCATGACTTCGCGGATCGGGGTGTCCCGGGAGGCCTTCCCATGGAGGGCCACCTTCCGAGCGTAGTCGCGCTCCGAGAAGACCCCCACGGGCCGCCCACCCTCCTGCACCAGGAGGGCCCCGATGTCATGCCGCGCCATCAGGTTGAGCGCCTGGAAAACCGTATCCTCCGGTGCCACCGAGAACACGCCGTGGCCCTTTTCGTCGAGCAGACGCTTGAGCGATTTCATCCTTGCATCCTCCCCCTGGATCCGTGGGTGGCGGCCCCACGGGTGGTTGAATCCGCCAAATCAGCTGACAGGACTCGAATCTGGCTGCACCTGTGCTTTCCTGTGAGGATCGATCCCAGGATTCTGGATTCGCCACCGGGCCCCTGTCCAGAGGAATCCGCATCCATCGGCTGGCTGAAGGCCCCGCTATGATCGGCGGATGCCGGAGCGGACCGCCGGCGCCCACACGCCACGCCGAAGGGGATCACCATGCCGCGTCGCACGCTTCTCACCCTGCTGCTCCTGGCCACCTGGGTGGGCTGTGCAGCGGCGGATCTGTCCCTGTTCCAGGACCTCCGCTGGCGGATGATCGGCCCCTTCCGGGGTGGTCGCGTCCTCGCGGTGAGTGGCGTGCCGGGACAACCCAACCGCTTCTACTTCGGCGCCGTGAATGGGGGTGTCTGGGAGACGCGTGATGCCGGCCGCACCTGGCAACCCATCTTCGACAGCCAGCCCATGGGAAGCATCGGGGCCCTGGCTGTGGCCCCTTCAGACCCGAACATCCTCTACGTCGGTACCGGAGAGGCCGACATGCGCTCCGACATCGCCCAGGGCGACGGGATGTACCGCTCCGCCGATGGGGGAGGCACCTGGACGCACATCGGTCTGGCCGACTCCCAGCAGATCGGCCGGATCCTCATCGATCCACGCAGTCCGAACCGCGTCTTCGTAGCCGCCCTGGGGCATCCCTACGGCCCCAATGCCCAGCGGGGCGTGTTTCGCACCGCCGATGGCGGCCGAAGCTGGCAGAAGGTGCTGGGCCCCGATGACGCCACCGGCGCCATCGACCTGGCCCTCGAACCCGGACACCCGGACACCCTGTACGCCGCGCTGTGGCAGGCGCGGCGTACGCCCTGGAGCGTCTACCCGCCCCTGGAGGGGCCAGGCTCGGGGCTATGGAAGTCCATCGACGGCGGCGACCACTGGACCCGAATCCAGGGCGGTGGCCTCCCGGCCCAAACCGGCCGCATCGGCCTCGCCGTGGCCCCCAGCCAGCCCAGCCGCGTGTACGCCCTGCTGGACGGTCCCGAGGGCGGGCTCTACCGCTCAGATGATGCGGGCACCCACTGGACGCGAACCAGCGCGGACAGCCGCATCTGGGCCCGGGGATGGTACTTCGGACGCCTCACGGTGGATCCCTCGAACGCCGACCGCGTCTACATCCCCAACACCATCCTGCTGCGCTCGGACGATGGCGGACACCACTTCGTCGCCCAGAGCGGCGACTTCACGGGCGACGATTTCCACGACCTCTGGATCGACCCGACGACCCCGGAACGGCAGATCCTCGCCTCGGACCAGGGCACGCAGATCACCCTCAACGGAGGTCGGACCTGGAGCACCCGGCTGAACCAGCCCACGGCCCAGATCTACCACGTGGCGACGGACTCCGGCTTCCCCTACCGCGTCTACGGCGCCCAGCAGGACTCGGGCGCCATGAGCCTGCCCGCC
>JAJZQW010000015.1 GCA_021802985.1 Acidobacteriota bacterium
CAGGCTGGTGCAGGGGAAGTCACCGGAGGCCTTCCTGTTCCTGAGAGCGGACGGCAAGGCCTGGAAGACGAACCAGTACGTCCGGCCGCTTCAGATCGCTGTTTCCAAGGCCGGCATCGAGCCTGTCTGCTTCCACGAACTGCGCCACACCTATGCCTCCACCATGGTGATGGCCGGCGTGACCGCTGCAGCCCTGGCACGTGCCATGGGGCACAAGAACGAGAAGATGGTTCTGGATACGTACGGGCACTTGAAGCCCAATTGGGCGACCCAGGAGGTGCTCGACAAGGCGCCCAGGCTCGGGATCTTCAGGAGTAGAAGGGGGAAGAGGAGGATGTCAGAGCCGTCGTGAGGCTGGCCTTCGCAGCGTGTCTCCATACTTTCTATTCCTGCCCAGACCTTCGGTCATTTGCGATCCTCGCGAGACGGAAATCTGGAGACCCGCACCGGTCCTTGGTTTCACATGTATTGGTGCCGACGCCGGAGATCAGTCGAAGCGTGGCAGACGACCGGGTTCCAACTCGCTCCCCACGGCCCGGAATGGGTGGAGTAGCTTTGAAAGCCACTCCGGGAAAAACCCTACGCTTAGACCCTACGCTTGGCGGATTTGGCCCGAAATCAGTACATCTAAGTGTTGAACGCATCATTCAAGAAAAGAGCCCCGAAACCGAGTGGTGTCGGGGCTTTCCTTGTGTTGGTGGCTGGAGGCAGACTCGAACTGCCGACCTAGGGATTATGAGACCCTCGCTCTAACCACCTGAGCTACCCAGCCGGGAAGGGGTAGTGTAGCGGGGGCGCGGGTCTTCGTCTATGCGGGAGTGCGGGGGAGGTCGTTCACCAGGATCACGATGAGTCTCCGCGGGCCATGGACGCCGTAGGCGAGGGTCTGTTCGATGTCGGCGGTCTTGCTGGGGCCGGAAATCAGCAGGGCGTTGGGTGGAAGGGCCTGGCCCCAACCCAGGGCCCGAATGGCGGACCAGAGGGTGTCCTGGATGGTCGATGCGAAGAGCAAGGCCAGATGGATGGGTGGCACCAGGGAGAGGAGGCGGGGTTCCAGGGGACCGGGCTCCAGCAGAAGTCCGCCGGTTTCGGCCACGCCACCGACGGTGGTCGTAAATCCGGCATCCACGGCCTGGAACAGCTCCTCCTTGAAGGTCTCCACCGGCCGATCGTAGGGCACGAGGCGCGTTCCATCCGCGGGCCAAACCTCGGCCAGACGCGCGCCCGCGGAGGTGCCGGGACCGTAGAGCAGGTTCTTCAGGCCCTCCCGCTCGCAGAAGGCCAGGATCACGGCGGGCCAACCCTCGGGCCCGGCCTCCAGGAATTCCGTGTGGACGGCCTCCATGCCCCGACGCAGGCGCAGAACCCGCTCGGCCGGTGGCCAGTGGCGGCGTTCGAGGACGGTGCTATCCAGGGCGGGCAGGGCCTCCCCAGGCGAGGCGGCGGCCCGAAGGCGGTCCAGGATGGCGGTGCGGGCATCAGACATGGGGCAGGCCCTCCGAGCGGAGGCGCTCCTGCAACGAGCGCGGGGCAGGCAGGGGCTTGGTGCGGGACATGGTCCAGGCGCGGAGCAGCGGCAGCCCGCCGGGGATGAAGCGGCGGAAGCGGGTGGCCAACCAAGCGGAGGCGCGGTACAGGCGCGGCCGCTGGAGGACCGCGGCCCAGGCCCGCCAGGCCAGATCCTCCGTCAGCGTACGGCCGGTCCCCTTGCCGGCCACCTTCGATCCGGCGTCGGCATGGGTGGCCTCCCGGCGCAGGCGCACGAGGATGTCGGGGATGGGGATCTCCACGGGACAGACCTCCGCGCAGGCCCCGCAGAGGCTGGACCCGTGGATGAGGTCGTGCCGGACGCCCACGCCCTCCAGTTGCGGGGTGAGGATCTTGCCGATGGGGCCGGGATAGACCGCCTCATAGGCGTGGCCGCCCACACGGGTGTAGACCGGGCAGTGGTTCATGCAGGCCCCGCAGCGGATGCAGCGCAGGGTGGCGCGGAGTTGGGGATCGCCGTAGATGCGGGAGCGGCCGTTGTCCAGGATGACCAGGTGGACTTCCCGGGGGCCGTCCTTCTCCTCCGGGCCCCGGGGGCCGCTGATGAGGTTGAAGTAGGTGCTGACGGGCTGGCCCGTGGCGGAACGGGTGAGGATCGCGTAGAGCGGGGCCACCTCCTCCAACCGCGCCACCACCTTCTCCAAGCCCATGACCGCGATGTGCAAGGGCGGCACGTGGGTGCTCATGCGGCCGTTGCCCTCGTTCTCCACCAGGCAGAGCGTCCCGGTCTCGGCCACGGCGAAGTTCACGCCGGAGATTCCCGCATCGGCCTCGAAGAACTTCTGGCGGAGCACCTGGCGGGCCATGGCGGTGAGCTCGTCCACATCCTCGGTGTACTTCGCGTTCTTGATCTTCTGGCTGAACTGCCGGGCGATCTGGCCTTTGTTCTTGTGGATGGCGGGCATGATGATGTGGCTCGGCGTCTCGCCGTCGAGCTGGATGATGTACTCACCGAGGTCCGATTCCAGGGCTTCGATGCCGTGTTCCTCGAGAAAGGCGTTGAGGTGCATCTCCTCGGACACCATGCTCTTGCCCTTCACCAGCTTGGTGGCACCACGGGCTTTCAGGAGGTTGAGGATCAGGGTGTTCCCCTGCTCACAGGTCTCCGCCCAGTGGACCTGGATCCCGTTCCTGGCGCAGCTGGTCTCCAACTGTTCCAGCAGGTCAGGGAGGCTGAGCAGGCTCCGGGAGCGGATGGCCGTGCTCAGATCCCGCAGGTCCTGAAGGTCCTTGGGATCCGGGAACTGCGCCTGGCGCTTGGCGATGAGCCCGTCCATGGCCCGGCGAAAGTTGGCCCGGAGCTGTGGATCCAGCAGAGCCTTGGCAGCGGCCTCGCGAAAGTGAATTTCGGTTTCAGCGGGCATGGGTGCGCTCCCACAGAAACTCGGCGATGTGCTGGACGCGCACAGGCGCCGCCGGAGCCTCCAGCACCCCCTGGACGTTGAGCAGGCAACCGCCGTCCGTGGAGAGCACCACCGACGCGCCCGTGGCGAAGGCATCGGCGGCCTTGTCGCAGGCCATGGCGCCGGAGATTTCGGGGTGGCGCACGGAGAAGGTGCCCCCGAACCCGCAGCACTCCCGCTCCCGCGCCAGCGGCGCGAGTTCCACGTTCGCCAACTGGCCGATGAGGGCCTGGGGTTCGCCCTTCAGCCCCAGATCGCGGACCGCGTGACAGGAGCTGTGCCAGGTCACCTTCACGGGTTCGCCCAGATCCTTCAGCTTCACCTCCAGCACCTCCACCAGGAACTGCGTCAGTTCATAGACGCGGGCACTGAAGGCACGCACCTCCACTTCGTCCGGCTCGCCGTGGAAGAGGTCCGGGTAGTGGTGCTTCATCATCCCCGCGCAGCTGCCGGAGGGCAGAATCACGGGCAGATCCTGGGGAAAGAGGGCCACCTGGGTGCGGGCCACGGCCCGGGCCTCCTCGAAAAACCCGCAGTTGTAGGCGGGCTGGCCGCAGCAGGTCTGGCCCTCGGGGAAGACCACCTCCACCCCGGCCCGCTGCAACAGCTGGATGCCGGCCATCCCGGCGTCCGGGAAGAAGAGGTCCACCAGGCAGGTGCCGTAGAAATAGACCTTCTGGGGTTTGGCGGCGGTCACGTGGAGGCCTCCGGGCGGGTGGCGGATTCGAGCAAGTATAGGAAGCTCCGGTAGGTCTCGCCGGTGGCACGGGTGAGACCCACTTCGCAGGTGCGGCTGCTGGCGAAGTGGCCATCGAAATGGCCAGCCTTGACCTCCCGGGCCTCGTGTTTGGTGGCCGAGGCCGTCAGCTCGGGATGGGTAAAGCCCCGGTCCCCGGCGAAACCGCAACAGCCTGCGTCCCGGGGCACGGTCACCTGGACGGCGCAGGCCCGGGCCACGCCCTCCAGTTTCGGAAGGAGGTCCATCTTGGTGATGGAGCAGACGGGGTGAAGGACGATGGCGCCCAGCTTCCGGGTGACCTGGAGCCTGGGCAACAGCACGTCGTGGGCGAAGGCCGTGCTGTCCAGGATCCTCAGCCGGTCGAACTTCACCTGATTCTCGGGCGTGAGGTAGCCCCGACTCGCGAGCATGCCGTGGGTGCAGGGACTGGTGTCCATGACGATGGGGAGCCGGCCCTCCTGGCTCCAGACCCAGAACCGCTCGATGGCGTGATTGACAGAGTACTGGTGGGCCTCGTCATAGCCCTTGGAGCTGAAAGGCACGCCACAGCAGGTGCCTTCGACATCGCGGGGAATGTGGACCGGCACGCCGGCCCGCTCGGCCACCCGGACCAGGGCCTCCACGAGGCTCAGCTCGTCGGGCTCGCCCGGCAGGTGCCCCATCATGCGGGAGATGCAGGCCGGGAAGTAGATGGCCTGGGCCCCTTCCGGCGAGGTGCGGGGCAGGGGGGCCTTGGCGGGCTTCGGCATCTCCGGGCTCCACTGGTGGGAGGCGCCGAAGGCCTTCATCACGCGGGTCACGAAGGGCATGGCCCGGGGGCCGAAGAGGCTCTGGACCACATGGCCGGTCCGCAGGGCCAGGCGCATGGCGGGCTCCACGGTGGCGAAGTTCCGGGCCACGGAGAGGGCAAGCCTCTGGGCGCGACGGCTGTGGCTGGCGCGGCGGAACCGCTTGGTGAGCTGCCCCGTGTCGATGCCCACGGGACAGGCCGTTGCGCAGAGGCCGTCCACGGCGCAGGTCTCCACGCCCATGTAGGGAAAGGCCTCCTGCAGCGAAGCCAGGAGGGGTGGATTCTCGTGGTTGGATTCGAGCCGGGCCATCTCCCGGCGCACGACGATGCGCTGCCGGGGCGTGAGGGTGAGTTCGCGGCTGGGGCACTTGGGCTCGCAGTAGCCGCACTCGATGCACTTGTCGACCTCTTCCTCCACGCCGGGCATGGGCTTCAGGTCGGACAAGTGGCAGTGGGGATCGGCGTTGAGGATGACGCCGGGGTTCAAGAGGTGGTCGGGATCCACCAGGGCCTTGAGCCGTTCCATGACCGCCTTGGCCTCGGGACCCCACTCGGCCTCCACGAAGGGCGCCATGTTGCGACCCGTGCCGTGCTCCGCCTTGAGGGCCCCGTCGTACTTCTTCACCACCAGCGCCACCACGTCATCGATGAGGGCCGCGTAGCGGCCCACCTCCTTCGGATCGCTGAAGGACTGGGTGATGACGAAGTGCAGGTTGCCGTCCTTGGCATGGCCGAAGAGGATGGCCTCGTCGTACCTGTGCTTGGCGAAGAGCCGCGTGAGGTCCACCGCGGCGTCCGCCAGCTTCTCGATGGGGAAGGCCACGTCCTCGATGAGCACCGTGGTGCCGCGCTTGCGAACGGAGCCCACCGAAGGGAAGGTGCCCGAGCGGATTTTCCAGAGCAGGGCCTGCTCCCGGGGATCGTGGGTGAACCGTGCAGGCTCCATGAGCTTCAGGTTCGCGGCCGTGGCGAGGGCGGCCCGCTCCAAGTCGGCCCGGACTCCCTCGCTGGCGCCCTGGAACTCCACCAGCAAGGCCGCGGCGCCTTCGGGCAGGGCCTTGATGCCGGGAGGGATGCCGAGCTGGGTCTCCACGGAGCGGAGCGAGGCCCGGTCCAGCAGCTCCAGGGCCGCCGCCCCCGCCTCCCGCAGGGGCACGATGGCGGCGCAGGCCGCATGGAGATCGGGGAAGAGCAGGAAGCCCGTCACCTTCACCGGCAGGTCCGGCACGGACTTCAGCACGGCCTCCGCGATGAAGGCCAGCGTGCCCTCGGAGCCCACCAGCAGGTTCCGGAAGATGTCCACCGGCCGTTGGAAATCGATGAAGGCGTTCAGGGAGTAGCCCGTGGTGTTCTTCATCCGGTACTTGGCCCGGATGCGCTCGGCCAGGGGGCGGTCGGCCTCGATCTCGGCCTTGAGCCTGAGGAGGCCCTCGGCCAAGGCCGGCTCGGCGGCGCGGAAGCGCCCATCCGCATCGGGCTCGGCGGTGTCGATCACCGTGCCAGAGGGCAGCACAAAGGTCAGCGATTCCAGGGTGTGGTAGGCGTTCTGGACCACCCCGCAGCACATGCCGCTGGAATTGTTGGAGAGGATGCCGCCCACGGTGCAGGTGGCGATGGAGGCGGGATCGGGGCCCATCTTGGCCCGGAAGGGCCGCAGCGCCTGGTTCACATGGGCGCCGATGACACCGGGCTGGACACGGACCCTGGCGCCGCCCTCCAGCACCCGAATGCTCCGCCAGTTGCGGGCCACTTCCACCAGGATCCCATCGGACACGGACTGGCCCGAAAGGCTGGTGCCAGCGGCCCGGAAGGTCATGGGAATCCGCCATGCCCGGCTGAGGGCGAAGAGGGCTTGGACCTCCGCCACACTGCCCGCGAAGACCACGGCCTTGGGGATCAATCGGTAAAAGCTGGCGTCCGACGCGAAGGCGATGAGGTCCACCGGCCGGTCCAGAACCCGTTCGGGGCCGACGATGGCGGCCAGAGCATCCCTCAGGGAATCGACGGCGGGGGTGATCATGGGCAACATCCTCATCTCGACAACAGGCACGACAAGGGATTCCGCCGGCGAGGGACTGCCGGCGGAATCCCTCGGGTATCAGGAATGCACGGCCTTCAGCACGGGAATCATCCAGCTCAGGACGTGCTGCTGCAGCAACACCAGGATGCCGAGCAGCAGGGTGAGCAGCACGCTGTGCCAGAAGGTGCGCGCGAACACCACGCCTTCCTGGCCTTTCAGGTCCGTGGTGGAGACGCCGGTGGCGATGTTCTGCGGCGAAATCATCTTCCCCATCACGCCGCCGGAAGAGTTGGTGGCGGCCATCAACACCGGGTTCAGGTTCAGCTGCTTGGCTGCCACCACCTGCAGATTGCCGAACAGCGCGTTGCCCGACGTGTCGCTGCCGGAGAGGAACACCGCGATCCACCCCAGGAAGGCCGATACCAGCGGGAACAGGGCTCCGACCGAGGCCACGCCCAGGCCCAGCGTATAGCTCATGCCCGAGTAGTTCAGCAGGAAGGCCAGACCCACGATCATCATCACCGTGACGATGGCGATCCGCGTCTGCTGCCAGGTCCTGGCGACGCAGCCGAGGAAATCACCCACGCCCGTGCGGGTCCATGCCGCGGTGATGATGGCCGAAAGCAGGATGGCCGTGCCCGTACCCAGGGGCTGGAAGTCCCAGATCGCGGCGTAGGGCTTGCTGTACAGGGTGATGAAGACCGTGTTGTCCAGCCCGGGCCAGTGGATCTTGACGTCGCCGATCAGGAAGATCTTGAGGTTGATCCAGATGATCACGACCACCGATACCACCACCCAGGGCATCCAGCCGCCATAGCCCGCCCGCTCGGCACCCCGCGCTGCGGCCTGACTGCGCACCACGGCGAAGGCCGGGTCGGGCTCGGGCTTCCAGAGTTTCAGGAAACCCACGGTGACGATCAGCGACACCAGCGAGGCCAACACGTCCGTGAGCTGATAGCTGATGTAGTTAGAAGTGATGAACTGGGTGAGGGCAAAGCTCCCTCCCGATACCACCAGCGCTGGCCACAGCTTGCCGATGGACTTCCGTCCTCCGTACATCCCCACCACATAAAAAGGCATCAGGAAGGCGAAGAAGGGCAACTGGCGCCCCACCATGGCGCCCAGGGTGTCGGGGTGCATGCCGGTGACCGATCCCAGCACCGTGATGGGCACGCCAAGCGCCCCGAAGGCCACGGGTGCAGTGTTGAAGATCAGGGTATAGGTGAGCGCCTCGATCGGCGAGAAGCCCAGGCTGATGAGCAGGGCACTGGAGATGGCCACCGGAGTGCCGAAACCCGCGATGCCTTCGAGCAGACAGCCGAAGGAAAACGCCACCACCAGCAACACCAGGCGGCGGTCGTCCGGCAGGTGGTCGAGCATCCATTGCCGGAACTGCTCGAAGCGGCCGGATTTGACCGCCACGTTGTAGAGCAGCAGGGCGGTGAACACGATCCACATCACCGGCATCAGTGCCAGCGCCATGCCGGCGCCCACCGAATTGAAGGCCAGCCCGACCGGCATGCCCCACAGGCCGACAGCAATGAAGAGGCCCGAGATGAGGCCAACCAGCGAGGCCTGCCACGCCGGCCGGCGCAGGACGCCGAGCATGATGAGGGCCACTGCGATGGGCACCACAGCCACGAGAAAGGACAGCAGCAGGGATCCGTGGATGGGCCTGAGCGGTTGTGCGAACACGGTGCCCGCCGGCACGACAGATGAGGGGGTCACAAAGCCTCCAGGTGGGATCAGAAGGTGGAAGAAGGAATGTTTTCTGAAGAAGATCTGGCCAGGAGCCTACAATGGGTCTAGTGGTCAGACCACTGATAGTCGATTGGAATTTGGTCACATCTTCTCATCACCATTTTTTTCTTTATTTAGAATTCAAATCATGGAATTCACACCCATCAAGACCAAACGGCTCTACGAGGAGATCGTCGAGCAGATCAAGCGGCTCCTCACCGATGGGAACCTGAAACCGGGGGACCGGCTGCTCCCCGAGCGGGACATGGCGGAGCAGTTCCAGGTCAGCCGGGCCTCGGTCCGCGAGGCGATCCGGACCCTGGAGATGCTGGGGATCATCGACATCCGGCCGGGAGAGGGCACCTTCATCCGGGACACGGACACGGATGACATCATCCGGCCCCTGGCCATGTTCCTGGCGGTGGAACGCAGCTCCCTCCTCGACATGTTCGAGATGCGGCGGATCTTCGAGACCGCCACCGCGGGCCTGGCCGCCCAGCGGGCCAGCGAGGAAGAGCTGGATCAGATCGAAGCCATGCTCGAAAACATGCGCGAACGCTTGAATGTGCAGGATCCCGCGAAGGGGGAGGAATTCGATGCCGCCTTCCACTACGCCGTGGCCGAAGCCACCCACAACAGCCTCCTGACGAAGCTCTTCAAGACCGTGTCCGAGGAGTTCGCCAAGGCCAATTCCGTGGCCCGCCGCCAGCTCTACCAGAGCGGCGAGGAGAACGCCCAGAAGATCATCGACCAGCACGCCGAGATCGTAGCGGCCATCCGCTCCCGATCACCCGAAGTGGCCTCGGCGGCCATGCTCTCCCACCTGATCTTCGCCGAGAGCCAGTTGCGGAAGTGGATCGTATAGGACCCGGCAAAGGCGAGGGCACTTCCTGTGCCCTTGCCCTTCGGGCGGCAACGGCCGCTTTGCGTCCGTTCCGTCCTATTCGCCAATCCTGGCGAATGGTGACGAGGGCACTTCCTGTGCCCTCGCCCTTCGGGCGGCAACGGCCGCTTTGCGTCCGTTCCGTCCTATTCGCCAATCCTGGCGAATGGTGGCCCCGGTGGGGTTCGAACCCACGACCAAGCGGTTATGAGCCGCCAGCTCTGACCGCTGAGCTACAGGGCCAGGGGCAGTGTAGCAAAGCCGGGTCACAGACCCTGGATGGCGCGGCCGCCTCCCGCGAATTCCAGCAGCTGGAGCATGCGATCGGCCAGCGTGGGCAGATCCCTGGATTCCAGCAGGAACTGCCGCTCCGTGGGCTCGAAATCCAGGGCCATGGCGAGGGTGTTGAGGCGGGCCTCGTCCTCCAGGGGCAGATCCAGCAACTCTTTCAACTGGTCCTCGATGCCCTCGATCCGGGCGTGCTCGTGCAGCGCCTCCATGAGGCGACGGCGATGGGGGCCGGGCCAGAGCAGGGAGGCATCGAAGGCGAGGGACTCCGTACGGGCGCGGCGGAAGGCCATTCCGGGCGCCTCCTCCAGGATCCGCACCGATTCCTTGCCCTGGAGCAGAAGGTTCCACCGCCCCCCCGTGAGGGGCTCGGCCCGCACCACCTCGGCGAGGCAGCCCACATCGAAGGTGGAGGCTGTCTCCCCAAGCGGGTGCATGCCGGCGCTCTCCCGCATGAGGACCAGGACCAGGTGGTGGTGCGAATTGAGCACCTGGACCGTCATGTCCTGATAGCGGGGCTCGAAGATGTGCAGGGGCACGAAGGTGTGCGGAAAGAGCACAACCTGGGGCAGGGGGAAGAGGGGGAGGATGGCTGGTAGCATGATTCCCTGAATGAAAACCCCATCGGAGTCCGCACCGTGAAGGATGAGATCCAGGCCTCGGCAGCTCCGCAGACCGTCATGGAGGCTGCCCGCAGCGCTCTGGAGGACCTTCAGGCCACCTGGAACCGGGAGGCCGTGGACACCTGGTGCGGCATGGTCCTGGGCCGGAGCGGACGTGTGGTACTTACGGGCATGGGCAAGTCCGGGCTCGTGGCACAGAAGGTGGCGGCCACCCTCGCCTCCACCGGATGTCCCAGCCTCTACATGCACCCGGCGGAGGCCCTTCACGGGGACCTGGGCATGGTCACCGAGGCGGATTCGATTCTTGCCCTCTCCAACAGCGGGGAAACGGAGGAGGTGGTCCGTCTCCTTCCCAGCCTCATCCGCCTGGGAATCCCCCTGGCCGCCATTACGGCCAAGGCCGAGAGCAGCCTGGGGCAGGCCGCAGGGTGGCGGTTCCTCTATCGTCTTCCGCAGGGCGAAGGTTGCCCCCTGGATCTCGCCCCCATGGCCAGCACCACCCTCCAACTGGTGTGGGGGGATCTTCTGGCCGCGAGCCTGATGGAGCGACGGGGATTCACCCGGGACCACTTTGCGCTGAATCACCCTGCCGGAAGTCTTGGTGCCAAACTCATTAAAATAAAGTCATTAATGCACACGGAATGGCCCACAGTGGCGCCGGAGGCACCCTTCATGGCCTTCCTCGCCGCCATGACCCGAGGACATCTCGGCATGACCAGCGTGATGCAGGGAGACCGCCTCGTCGGCGTCATCACCGATGGGGACGTGCGCCGGGGGTTGGAGGCCGCCGAACGGGAGGGGCGGAACCCGCTTACCCTCCGGGCGGATCAAGTCATGTCCATAAACCCGGTGCGCATCCAGGAGGACGCTCTGGCCATCGAGGCAGCCGGAGAAATGGAATCCCGGAAGATCACCTTCCTGATGGTCGAACGGGAGGGACGTCCCTGTGGCCTCCTCCACATCCACGATCTATTGGCGGCAAAGGTGTTGTAAGCATTCAGGGTCGACTTTGGTCTGGAACTAAGGTTACATAATATACATTATCGAAAGCTAAATAGGCCCCTTGATGCCCTCGACGATGACCCGCTACATCCTCCGCCGCTGGACCGTCCCCCTGCTGGGTGCCCTGGTCTTCTACGGAGCCCTCCTGGTGGCCAACGAGGTGGTGGCCATTTCCAAGGAGATCTTCACCCAAGGCGCCGCGATGCGCTGGCTGGTCCCGCTCTTGCTGACCTCGCTCCCGGAGATTCTTGGCATGGTCCTCCCCATGGCCGCCGTGCTCGGTGGGCTTCTGGGGACCCAGCAGATGATGGAGGGCTCCGAACTGGTGGCGGCCCAGGGCCTGGGGGCTGGCCGGAAAACGTGGCTGAACCCGTGGATCATCCTGGCATCCACGCTGCTGATCTTCGCCACCGTGAACGCCCACCTGCTGGTGCCTGCAGCCAGCCAGATCCAGCAGAACCTCAAGATCCGCATGGCCGAGGAAGCCAAGGCCCGGTTTCTCCGCCCGGGTGGCCCGCCCTGGTTCCCCCCGGGGTCACCGGATTCGGCGTTCTGGGTCTCGCCCGAGGGCCAGGTCCACATGATGGAATCCACCCCCCAGGGCGTGCAGCACCTGACGGCTTCCACCATGAGCTATGCCATCGAAGCCAAGACCGATGGCTCCTCCGAGCTCCAACTCAGGCTCGATGGCTTGAACGGTGCCCTCTATCAGCCTCCGCCTCCAGGAAGTTCGGCCCTGGGCAGTGTCATCCACCTGCATCAGGAGCAGCAGGTCTTTCGCTTTATCCTGCCCTCGGCCACCCGGCTCCTGACACCCACCCCCCTCCGCCAGGAAGGCACGGGCACCCTCCTCCGATTGAGCCGGGCCCCCCTGGCGTCTGGCGAGGATCCCGCGGTCTGGAAAAACCTGCGGATCCAGGCTGCGATGGAGATCTGCAGAAGGATCACCCTCCCCATTGCTTCTGCCGCCTTGCTCCTTCTTGGCATCGGCCTGGGCTTCGGGCATCCACGCTTCTACAAGGGCGGCGCAATCCTCCGCAGCATGGGCATGATCATGCTTTATTACATCGTCATGAAATACCTTGAAAACATGTGGATAGGTGAAAAATTTAAAACAGTCATTCCACTCCTTTTACTGCCTTTCCCCTTTCTTGTCTGGGGCTGGTTCCTGCTTCGGCAGCGCCTTCGTCCGCACCATCCGAGTCGACTGGGCCGGCGGCTGAAGCCCTGGCTGGCCCCCTTGCGCGAATGGGCCACCCCCGCCGTTCAGTGGGCCCGCGCCAACCAATCGAGGATGAAGCAATGGCTCCACGGAAAGGGAACCCAGCACGGCATCCTCCGGCACTGGTCCACCCTGGCCTGGTGGCGAAACTGGGCCTCGGCCCTGGGCAGTCTGCTGCTTCTCAACTTTCTGATCGAGTACGCAAGCTTGGCCGGCGACCTTTCGAAGAACAAGGTCCACTTCTTTGTTTTCATTAAGTACTGGACATGGAATCTCCCCCCCTTCCTCGCCATCGCCTTGCCCATGGCCTTTCTGCTGGGGTCCCTCCTGGCCCTGTCAGAAGCGGCCCTCAGTCGGGAATGGCTCGCGCTCAGGGCCGGGGGAGTCAGCCTCCTGCGTTGGATCTGGAGCAGCCGGGTTGCCTGGGCGGGCGTGACGGCCTTCACCCTGGTGCTTCAGATCTGGATCGCGCCGATGGCCATGGGACGTGCTAACAGATTTTATCGCGAAATTCTAAAACGGTCAGAAAACACCTCGGCCACGCGCCCCTGGCTCTACCTGGGCTCCACCGGCGTCCTTTGGAACCTGCAGGGCGACCAGCGATGGGGCTTCCCGCTCAAGGCCCCCGGCGAGGCTCCGCTCCTTCTGAGCTGGCGAATCGGCGACAGCTATTCCCAGGCCCTCGCCTGGGGCGGCCTGCACATGATCCAGGGACCTCCGGCCGAGCGCCTCTTCCCGGAGCGGTCCCTCCGGGACACCCCCTCGGCCGAGGAGGCCTCCACTTATGATCTGGTCCAATGGCAGCGGTGGGCGCCTGATCCAGAACGGGCCTACATGCTCTGGAGCCGACTGATGGGATGGCTGGCGGGTCCCTGCCTGGTGCTCGCCATGCTTTCTTTCGCCTTTCCCGGCCCTCGGCAGGGTCGGAGCCAAGCCCTCGGTGCGGGCCTGGTCGCCGGCCTCCTCTTCCTTGGCCTCCAGGCGCTGTTTGGGGGGGCGGCAAGGGCCTCGGAGATCCCTGCCACCTGGGGTGTCCTGGCGCCCCTGCTGCTGCTGCTCAGTGTCTCTCTGTTCCGTCTCCGCCATCTGCGGACCTGAATCCCCGGGAAACAGGAGTGCCTTCCGGCTTGCCGTATCCTGAAGGTGCCATGGTCCCTGCCCGCCCCACCCTTCCCGCCCGAAGACCGGCCTCTCCGGAGGCGGTTTTGCTTGGCCCTCACACGGGGAACTGCCCTTGACCAGTCCGCTCCTTGATCGGGCCTTGGCCTCCCTGGGAGGGCATCCCACCCTGCGTCCCGGGGACCGCATCCTCGCCGCCATGTCGGGGGGGGTGGATAGCTCGGTGATGGCGGCCCTCCTGCACCGGGCGGGGTACGAGGTCGTCGGTCTTTCCATGCAGCTCTTCGACAAGAAGGCCGCTGGAGCTTCTGATGGGAAGTGCTGCACCTTGGATGATTTCCAAGATGCAAGAAGGGTCGCCTTTGAACTCGGATTCCCGCACTATGTGATGGATTTCGAGGCCCGGTTTCGAGCCACGGTCATTGAAGGCTTCCTTCAGGGTTATCTGGCGGGTGAAACCCCCAGCCCCTGCATCCGTTGCAACCAGCACCTCAAGTTCTCGGCCCTGATGGAGCGGGCGGAGGAGCTGGGGGCGCCGTTTGTGGCCACGGGTCACTACGCCACCATCACCCGGGATACGGCTGGATGGCACCTTGGCAAAGCCGAGGATGCCGCCAAGGACCAGAGCTACTTTCTCTTCCATCACACCCAGCACACCCTGGCCCGGACGCTCTTCCCCCTGTCCGGGTTCACCAAGCCCGAGGTCCGAGCCCTGGGGGCGGAGATGGGACTGCACCTCGCCGACAAGCCTGAGAGCCAGGAGATCTGCTTCGTCACCCAGGATCGCTACGATGCCTTCGTGGAGGCCGAGGGCCGGGATCCGGGCGTGGGGGAGGGCGACATCCGCCACCTGGATGGCCGTAGCCTCGGCCGCCACCGGGGCTTTTGGCGTTACACGGTGGGACAGCGGCGGGGCCTGGGGGTGGCTTTCGCGGAACCCCTCTATGTGGTGCGCGCGGATCCCCGGACCAACACCGTCTGGGTGGGTGGCGAGGGGGATCTGCTGGGCCAGGATCTGGTGGCGCGGGAGCTGAGCTGGGTGGGCTCCCCCCCTTCCGGCCCCCTGGCCTGCGGCGCCAAGGTCCGCAGCCGCAGCCCCGAAGCCGATGCCCTCGTCATTCCCCTGGAGGATGGGCGGGTGAAGGTCGCCTTTGCCGAGCCCCAACGGGCCCTGGCGCCGGGCCAGGCGGTGGTCTTCTACCGGGAGGACGAGGTGCTGGGTGGCGGCTGGATCGACGCCAACCCGTGAGCGGGCCTGTTCTTTGACCCGCGCCGAACCGGGTCCAGGCTACGCTTCGGAGCATGCTCACCTATCGACTCTGGGTCCAGGCCCATCCGCTCCTCTCCGCCGCCCTCCAGTTCGGGCTTCTGGGCACCCTGGGCGAACTTCTCGCGGCCGGCTTCAGGGCCCGCCGCCCCACCCTGCCCTGCACTTTCCCCGAATTCCTGGCCAAGGTGCTCGCCTGGGCCCTGCTGGGCCTCGTCATCAAGGCCGGATTCGTGGGGATGCGCGGTTTCACGCAGGCCCTGCTGGACCATCACCTGCTCCCAGCCTTCCTGGGCTCGGGCCTGGGCCTGGCCTTCGCCCTGTCCTCGCTCACGAACCTGTTCTTCGGGCCGCAGATGATGCTGTTCCACCGCCTGGAGGACAACCTCATCCTCCGCCGACGGGGCTTCGATGGCATGGGACCGGCGCTGTGGACCCTGCTCTGGTTCTGGGTCCCCGCCCACACCCTGACCTTCAGCCTGCCCGTGGATTTCCAGATCGGCCTCGCGGCATTCTGGTCCGTGGTCCTCGGCGTGATCCTGGGGGCCGCCGCTGGCCGGAGAACCGCCTGATCCTTGCTATACCATCCTGCAGGAGGAACCGTGTCGAATCCCGCTTTCCAGGACTTCTACCCCGAGAACCTCGCCCAGTGCTACGGATGCGGCCGGCTGAACGAGCGCGGCCTGCAGATCAAGACCCATTGGGAAGGCGATGAATCGGTCACCCGCTACCGGCCGCGGCCGGAACATACGGCCATCCCTGGATTCGTGTATGGGGGCCTGATCGCGTCCCTGGTGGACTGCCATGGCACCGGCACTGCCGCCGCGGCGATGTACCGGCACGAGGGGCGAGCCATGGACAGCCTGCCGGCCTTCCGGTTCGTGACGGTCTCGCTGCACGTCGACTACCTGAAGCCCACGCCCATCGATGCCGAGTTGGAGATCCGTGGCCGCGTGAAGGAGATCAAGGGCCGACGCGTGGTCGTCGAGGCCACCCTCTCCGCCAAGGGCGTGGTCACCGCCCGAGGCGAAGTGGTGGCGGCACAGATGCCGGACAGCTTCACCAGCGGTTCCTGAGCAGCGACGGCCCCTCCGACCCATGTTCGTCACCCTCGGCCGCCTCCCGGACCACCCGACTGCCCTTTCCCGCGCCGCCCAACTCGCGGGCCTGGCGCCGTCGGATGGGACGCGCGTTCTCGCGGGGATCCTCCCGCGCGTGCTCCTCCGGGCAGTGGCGGATCCCGATCCCCTGCTCGCGGCACTGACCGCGGAGGGCTTCCTCGCCTGGGCTTCGGACCCGGCCCGGATCCCCACCGATGCTGGCCGGATCATCGTCCGTGGCCTCACCTGGACTGCAACCGGCTTCCTGGCGCAGGATGCCCAGGGCAGCGTCCACGAATGTCCCTTCGCAGGCGTGCGCCTGCTCCAACGCGGGGCACGAACCCACACGTCCACCCAGGTGGAGACGACCACGAAGCGCCAGCTGAACCTCGGCCGCGCACTGCTCAGTGGCGGCATGATGCTGACCAAGAAGGTGACGACCACGACGGAGCACACCACCCATGCCAAAGAACCCTTCCTCCTGGTGCAGCGGGGGGACGGCGCGCCGGACCTGATGGTCTACGAGCACCGCATGAACTACCAGTGTCTAGGGGCGGAAATGGCCCACGCCACCCTTGCGAATCTTGGCTTGCTGACGGCGAGCTTCCAGACGCGGTGCCCGCAGGCACCCCTGGATGACCGCGTAGGCCGACCCGGCTTCGTGGCGGGCCTGCCCATGGTGGGCGCGGACCCCGTGGATCTGGGCCTCTATCTTGTCTCCGAGGCGCGACGCCGCGGTTGCTGAAAAGGCGCGCTGACACACAGAAGAGCCACCGCGAGGGTGGCTCTCGGTGCTGATTTTTTGGAGGCGCCGATCGGAATCGAACCGATGGATGGCAGATTTGCAGTCTGCAGCCTTACCACTTGGCTACGGCGCCTTGCTGTCCTGTTCCTGAAACGACCCGGGCCGCATTTCGCGGCCCGGGTGGTGGAGCGGGTGATGGGATTTGAACCCACGACTTCAACCTTGGCAAGGTTGCACTCTACCACTGAGTTACACCCGCATGAGAGTTAGATCCTAGCAATGGCGGGGGTCCCGGTCAACGGTCTTTTTCGGTACGGCAGGTCGGACAGAGGCCGAAGAGCATGAGCTGATGCCGGGTGATGCGGAATCCCGAGATCCGCTCCAACTCGGCCAGGGATGCCTCCATGCCGCAGGCGTCCACTTCCACGGTACGGCCGCAGCGCTCGCATTGCATGTGGTGGTGGTGGTGCCTGGAGTCGCAGCGGACGAAGCGCATGACCTGATCCGTACCGAGGAAGCTCTCGGCCCAACCCTCCTGAACGAACCGCTCCAGGTTCCGGTAGATGGTCGGCAAGCCGGAGCGCCGCTCGGGCATGCGCTCCCAGATCTCCTCCACGGTCAACGGCCGGTCCGAGTCGCGCAGCACGCGGAGAATCCCCTCGCGCTGGGGAGTCTGGCGCATGCCTGCGGCGCGCAGGGAAGGCGGAGGGACGGCATCCGGGGTTGACATGCCCCTAGAATGCCAGATTCGGGCATGCTAGCCGCATATGCTCCAGCGTTCCCTCGGGCGTCCAGGCCCAGACGGCTCGGCCCCACCCTTCCTCCCCCTCAGCTTCCGGCTCTTCGCGAGCTTCGGCCTGCTGGTGCTGCACCTGGCGCTCCCTCAGGAGGGGCGGGCCGTGGGCCCTGGAGAGGAGATCTACCTGCTGGCGCTGATGTCCCTTCTGGTCGAATCGGCCTGGGAGGCCGGACGCGGCCTCCCGGCCTGGGGCCGGGTGTTTCCGACGCCCTCCCTGCCCTGGATCCGGTGGAACCTGGCCCTGGATCTCGCCCTCGTCACCCTGGTCATTGCCTATCAGGGGGTGACCCAGGAACGCTTCTCGACGCTCTACCTCTTCCCCGTGCTGGCTTCGGCCTTCTACCTGGGCACGGCGGAGATCGTGTGGGTGGGGGTGCTCTCCTCCCTGACTCACATTCTGGTGGTCCTGGGCTTTGTGCTGGGCGTCCTGCCCGCTTTCGGGGCATCCGGTCTGAACATCGATCTGGAGGCGGGACGGCTGACCTTCGTGCTGGGCCTTGCGTCCGTGCAGATCTTCGCAGCCACCCTGGTGGTGGTGCTGATCCGGCGCAATCTGGAGAGCCTCAAGACCGATCTGACGGCCTCTGAGGCGGCGGTCGACGAACTTTCCGCCCTCCACTACCGGGTGGTGGAATCCATGTCATCCGGCCTCATCACCCTGGACCTGGAGGATCGTGTAACCTCCGCCAACCCGGCGGCCGAAGCGATCCTGGGGGGCCCGGTCTTCCTTGGCATCCCGGTGCAGGACATCCTTCCGCTGGGGACGCCCCTCCCTGCGCACCTGGGCCGGGAGCACCGGTTCGAACTCACACTCCCCACCCTGGACCGGGGCACACGGATCCTTGGTGGCCACCTGGCCTCCCTCCGTGGCGCGGATGACCGCACCACGGGGCATCTCCTGCTTTTCCAGGATCTCACCGAGTTGAAGGCGCTCGCGGACCGCACTCGGATCAGCGAGCGCCTGGCCACCGTGGGCCAGCTGGCAGCCGGCCTTGCCCACGAACTGCGCAACCCCCTGGCTTCCATCAGTGGCTGCGTCCAGTTGCTGCAGACCTCGGGGCCCGGCCACGACATGAAGGACCGGGTGCTGGGCATCCTCGAACGCGAGACCCACCGCGTGAATGGCATCGTCTCAGACTTCCTGGATTTCGCCCATCCGGGGCAGCCTGCGCCCCAGGCGCTGTCGCTTCCGAAGGTCCTGGAGGAGGCGCGGGGCAGCTGGGAGATGGATCCCCGGACGAAAGGCATTCCCCTGGCCCTGCCCCCGACCCCCGACCTGGGCTTCGAGGCCGACCCCTTGCAGGTTCACCGCATCCTCATGAACCTGCTGAGCAACGCGCGGAAGGCGGTTCGGAACACGCCCTCGCCCCAAGTACGCCTGGAAGCGTGGGAGGAGGGCGGCCACCTGTGGATCCAGGTCGCGGATAATGGGTGCGGGATGGATCAGGACCAGCTGGACAAGCTCTTCGTGCCCTTCGCGGGGAGCTTTGAGGAGGGTTCAGGCTTGGGCATGAGCCTGGTCTACAAACTGACCCAGGACATGGGCTGGCAGCTGCAGGTTCAGAGCCGGCCGGGCAAGGGGACCTCGGTCCAGATCACCCTGCCGGTTTTATCTCCCATTCGTCCGGTGGCGCCTGGAGGAGGAAAGGGCTAAACTTCCGGCAGCTTTCGCGCATCCAATCTGAGGCAATCACCCTTGCAGGGTCTATGTGGCTCCTGCCACAGTGGGCTTATCCCTTCGACATCGCACAGCGATCCGCCCTGAGGCGAGTCCTGTTCAGGTTGGAGGCTCGGCCCAACGACCGGTACCTTTGACATGCTCCCATGGCTCCCCGCCTCCGCAGGATCCTTCATGAATCGCAAGCTCATCCGTCCGAACCTCAGTGAGATCAAGGACAAACTGGGCATCCCCGCCAAACCGGCCGGGGGGGAGGGGCTCACCCCCACCCCACCTCCCATCACGGCAGGGGGCGAGCCCAATCCCGCCACGAATCCTGCCGCGGCGACGGCACCCCAGGGACTGGGAAGCCCCCGGCGGCGGATCGCCCCGCCCGAGCAGACCAACGCCGAAAGTTTCTACTACCTCAAGCAGATGCAGTCGAAGACACCCATGGTGATCGTGCTGCAGGACGATGAGAAGGTGCGCGGGGTCATCGAGTGGTACGACAAGCATTGCCTGAAGATCAATCGCCTGAAGGAACCGAACGTCCTGGTCCCCAAGCACAACATCAAATACATCTACAAACAGGAAGAGGAACCCCGGATCCGCCGGACGCGAACCGCGAAGAAGGAGGAGGTTCCCGTTCCCGAGGTGGAGATCCCCGTCTACGACTAGGAGAAGGGGCGCGGCCAATTTCGAGGGAGCGACCATGAGCCGACGGCCCCGCATCGCCATCTCGCTGGGCGATCCCTGTGGAATCGGCCCTGAATTGCTGCTGAGATCCCTGGCGATCCTTGCTGGCTGGGCTGAGGTCGTCGTGGTTGGCCCTCGGGCGGGCGTGGACCTGCTCCTCGACACCCCGGAGAGAACCGTGGACTGGCGTTGGCTTGACGCGCCCAGCCCACCTCCCCCTGGGTTCGAAGGACGCATCTCCGAACTGGAGACCCGCTCGATCAAGATGCCGGATGAACCCGCTGGCCGAGCCCTCTGGCTGGATCCGACACCAGAGATTACTGCCGCCGATCTGCGGCTCGGAGAGGGGTCCGCAGCCTCAGGCTTCGCGACCGTCGAGGCCATCCGCCAGGCCGCGCAGCTGGCGCTCGGTGGCACGGTGGACGCACTGGTCACGCTCCCCATGGCCAAGGCTGCGGCCCATCTGGCGGGTTACCGCATCCCCGGCCACACGGAGTTCCTCCAGGAGCTATCCAGTTCCCCCCTCACTCGCATGGCCTTCGTGAGCCCCAGCCTTTCCGTGGTGCTGCACACCGTCCACCAGAGCCTCCGATCCGTGGTCGAGGACCTCGATGCCGAGGCCGTGGCCCAGACCCTCGCCTTCGCTGCCGATCGGTTCATCCAGCTCACGGGCAAGCGGGATCTCCGTGTGGCCCTCTGCGCGCTCAACCCCCATGCCGGGGAGAACGGGGCCTTCGGCGACGAGGAGAGCCTCCTCCATGAGGCCATGGTGCTGGCCGAAGCCTCTTTCATGGCCATCGGGCGGGATGCCGCAAGCCCCTTCGCCGAGGTGCCCTCCCCCTTTCACGACCTCCCCGAGGAGGGCGCCGGAGCGTCCTTCCAGGACGAGGCCGGGCTCCACACCGTCGAGATGGCCTCGGCGGGGCTGGAGGTGGTGACCACTGGGCCAGGCACCCACAAGCCCCACCGCCATGCGCCCCAGTTCTTCGGGCCTTTTCCGT
The DNA here is from genome assembly GCA_021802985.1 of Acidobacteriota bacterium. Classification (GTDB taxonomy): domain Bacteria; phylum Acidobacteriota; class Holophagae; order Holophagales; family Holophagaceae; genus Geothrix. The sequence continues at coordinate 20,643 of JAJZQW010000015.1, forward strand.
CGGACAGCCTGTTCCACCGGGCTGTCCAGGGAGAGTTCGACCTGGTCGTGGCCCTGTACCACGATCAGGGGCTCATTCCCGTGAAGGTGCTGGAGCCGGAGCGCGCCGTCAACCTGACCCTGGGACTCCCCTTCATCCGCACCAGTCCAGACCACGGAACCGCCTTCGACAAGGCGGGACGGTGGATCTCTAACCCCACCAATTTCCTCGAAGCCGCGGCCCTGGCCATCCGCCTGGCAGGCCGGGCCCAGCACCAGCCCTGGAACGCGGAGGTGGCCCGCCTCACACCGGAGAACCCGCCATGGGTTTCGCGGACCTGATCGCCGCACTGCTGCTGCCCCTGCCCCCCTGGGTGGGTTTCTGGATCTTCCGGCGCAAGGGCCGGGTGGGGCTCAGCTACGGCTACTTCATCGGCGGGATTCTGGCGGCCCTGGCCCTGCCCTGGCCCAGCATCACGGGACACCCGGTCCCAACGGCCCTGCTCGGCGCCGCTCTCTTCGGTTTCACGCTCTTCCTCCAGGCCCAGCGGGAGGGGGTCCAGGGCCTGCGGCGCCTCGGCGTGGGCGTCGGCGGGGCCAGTCTCTTCGAGATTCTGCTCCTGGTGCAGCTCGGACTTCCGTGGCGGACCATCCCGCGCTTCTGGGCAGGTGCGGTGTTGGAGGCCCTGCTCTGGCTGCTCCTGGCGGACCTCGCCCATCGATGGACAAGGGGGCGCCTCCTGGAACTGCGCATGCCCCTGGTAGGGGCCGGGGCCCTGGGCTTCGGTGCCCTGGCCCAGACGTTCCTGCCGCCGGATACGCCCAGGCTTTCCTGGCCCGCCGCCCTCGTGGGCGGCCTGCTCCTCGGCCTGGTGGCCCTCCAGCAACTGCGGTGGCTGAGGAGCCAGGGGGCCTGGGTGGAGGGCCGCGGCCAGGGGATCCGCGTGGCCCTGGCCCTGCTGGACCAGAACCCGACCCCGGAAACCCCGGGGCTCGCTTTCGGGCTGGAACCCCGGCAGGCCCAATGGCTGGTGGATGAAAAGGGCCAGGTGCTGGAATCGAACGGTCCCTTCAGCCGCCTGGTCGGCCTCCCCCGGCATCGGCTGAGGGGCTATGCCATGGATGCCCTGTTCCAGGGTGGGGAGACCCCGGTGTGGGAGACGCTGCGCGCCCAACTCCTGCAGCAGGGCCGTGGGGCGGCCCAGGCCACCCAGGTGAGCGAGGACGGGGCCTTCCGCGAGGTGCGGTTGGAGGCCACCGCCTTCGACCGGGGCATGGCCCTGGTCTGGATCGCCGATCCGACCCCCGGCACCTTGGCCCTCCGGGCGGAGGGCAGTTCACGGCAGCCCCTGACGGGGGAACACGCCCAGCGCCAGGCCCTCAACGCCCTCGCCGCCCTGCTGCCCTCGGCCGAGCAGGTGCTGGCCGAAACGCCACCAGGACCGGCCCGGGAAGCGGCCATGAGGATCCTGGAAGCGGCCCGGCGTCTGAGTCCAGAGGCCCCGGCTGCCCCCGCCACCGTCCCTCTGGACGCGGCTGAGGCGATGCGCGTTCTCGACCCCTACCTGCGGAGGATGCTGCCGGAGGGGACCCCGCTGGCGATCCAGGCCGCCGCCCTCCCGCTGTCCGTGGGACCGGAGGCCCTCAAACGGATGGTAACCCTGCTTCTGCTCCATGCGGCGGAACACCGGAAAGGCGGCCTCCAGGTCTCGATCGAAGCCGTGGACCTTGGCGGTCGCGCCTGGGGCCTGCTCCAGGTGCGCCCCGACGGTCCGGAGGGCCGCATGCCCCCGGACCTGCTCGGCCTCGGCTGGCTGCGTGCGGCCGTTGCCGAGGCCCGAGGCCTGCTGGAACTGGAGCAGGGCTTCCGGGGTGGGCTCCATCCGAAAGTCTACCTCCCCGGTGCGGCCGGGGCCCGGGCCCTTCCCGAACGGCCCCTCGCGGATCGGAGAATCTGGGTGGTGGACCGGGACCCGCTCCTGCGGGATACCCTGGCTTCGCTCATCCACCACTGGGGCGGCGAACCGGCCACCTTCGAGGACCTGGCAGATCTGCTCAGGGAGAGCCGGGGCACAACCCTCCCCGATGCACTTGTGCTGGAGCGCACCACACAGTTGGACCGGTTCCAGAGGGCCCTCCGGAGGTTCCAGCGGGAACCCATCCCCACGCTGGTGATGGGTGAGGGACAGGCCCTCTCCCTGAACCCTTCCAGCCTGGGCTTGAAGCGCCTCGGATTCGTGGAGAAGCCCCTGCCGGGACAGGAATTCGTCCATGCCCTGCTGGCGCTCCTCCGGCCCCAGCCTGGGGGCTGATCTCCAGGGCAGCCCGAGGCCTGTTGTAGGCTGGGGGAATGGAGGCACGATGTCGACGGTGGCAGTGATCCTGGCGGCGGGACTCGGAACCCGCATGAAGTCGCGCCTTCCGAAGGTGCTGCATCCGATCCTGGGCGATGCTTCCCTGCTGTGGGTGCTGCGGACCCTCCCGCGGGACCTCGGAGCTGCCCTGGTCGTGGTGCATCACGGCAAGGAGCAGGTGCTGGCCGCCCTCGAAGGCTGGAAGGCGCAGGGCCTTCTTCCCTGTCCCGTGATTGCGGTGGATCAGGGTGAGCCCCTTGGCACGGGGCATGCCCTTCAGGTCTGCATTCCCGAGTTGGACCGGCTGGGCGCCAGCCGGGTGGTGATCCTCTGTGGCGACGTTCCCCTGACCCCACCGGCCACCGTGGCGCGCCTTTGCGCCGCCGAGGCCCTTCTCCTGGCCATGGACCTGGAGGAGCCGGGAAGCTACGGCCGGGTCATCCAGCAGGCCGATGGCCGGCTGGCGGGTCTGGTGGAAGCCAAGGATGCGACCCCGGAGCAGCGGGCAGTCCACCGGGTGAACGGCGGCGCCTACGCCCTGCCCTGGAATGCCCTCCGGAAAGCCCTCCAGAACCTCACCAACGACAATGCCCAGAAGGAGTTCTACCTCACGGACGCCGTGGCCGCCGTGGCCCGCGACCAGGCCGTGGCCGTGGAGGTTTGCGCCCCGGAAGATCTCGCCGGCATGAACTCGCGTCTGGACCAATCGGCCCTGCAGACCGCGGCCCGGCAGCGGATCAACGCAGCGTGGATGACCGAGGGCGTCACGTTCCTCCACGCCGACAGCACGCTGGTGGGCCCCCGTGTGAGCCTGGGCCGGGACGTGGTCCTGGAGCCCTCCATCCGGCTGGAGGGAACGGTCACCGTGGGCGACGGCTGCTGCGTGGGCCAGGGCACCGTGATCACGGATTCGGTCCTCGCTGAAGACGTGGAAATCCGTCCCTATTGCGTGGTGGATCGGGCCAAGGTGGGCCCCGGATCCAAGCTCGGCCCCTTCGCCCGGCTGCGCGAAGGGACCGATCTGGATGGGGGTGTCCACATCGGCAACTTCGTGGAGACCAAGAAGGCACGCATGCACAAAGGGGCCAAGGCGAACCACCTCGCCTACCTGGGCGATACTGAAATCGGCGCAGGAACCAACATCGGCGCGGGCGTGATCACCTGCAATTACGACGGCGTGAACAAGCACCGGACCCTCATCGGCCGGAACGTCTTCGTCGGATCTGACACCCAACTGGTCGCTCCGGTGACCATCGGCGATGGGGCCCTCATCGGTGCCGGCAGCACCATCACCAAGGACGTTCCCGCCGATGCCCTGGCCCTGAGCCGCGTGCCCCAGACTTTGCGCGAGGGGGGGGCGACCACCCTTCGCAGCCGGCAGAAGAAGTCGACTGGGTTAAGCTAGGCTTTTGGACGCTCGGAGATCCATGGTCCTCACCTTCTTCGACACGATCGGCAGCGGCATCCTCCATGCCCTCGATACCGCAGGCGATTTTGCCGTGCTCTCCGGCCGGGCCTTCGCCGCCATCTTCAAGCGCCCCTTCGATGGAGCGAACCTCATGCGCCAGTTCCAGGCGGTGGGCGTCAACTCCATCCCCGTGGTGGTGCTCACGGGCCTCGCGGTGAGCATGGTGTTTGCGGTCCAGCTGGCCTTCGGCTTCCGGCAGTTCCAGGCCGAGGGGCTCGCCTCCCAGGTAGAAGGACTGGCCGTGGTGCGAGAGCTGGCACCGGTGATCACCGGCCTCATGCTCTCTGGCCGGGTGGGCAGTGCCATGGCGGCGGAACTTGGCACCATGCAGGTGACGGAGCAGATCGATGCCCTGGAGTGCCTGGCCACGGATCCCATCCACTACCTCTTCGTGCCCCGTCTCCTGGCCTCGGCCATCGTGCTTCCCCTGCTCACAGCCATCGCCATCTACGTCGGCTACTGGGGCGGCTACCTCATCCTGGTGGGCGTCGAGGGGCAGAGCGCCTTCGTCTTCAGCGGCGAGTTCTACAAGCTTCTGGCCTTCCGGGACGTGCGCATCGCCCTCACCAAGGCCTTTGTCTTCGGAATGATCATCGCCCTGGTGGGCTGCTGGAAGGGCTACCGGACTCAGGGCGGCGCCGAAGGCGTGGGGAACGCCCCCACCAGCAGCGTGGTGACCAGCAGTTTGTGGATCCTGATCGCTGACTTCTTCCTCACCAAACTGCTTCTGGTCTGAGCGCGCCGTGGCCCTGATCGATGTCGTCAACCTCTCCAAGGCCTTCGGGCCCAAGGTCGTGCTGTCCAACGTGAACCTCCAGGTGGAGGAGGGCGAAAGCCTGGTGGTGCTCGGCGGCTCGGGCACCGGCAAGACCGTTCTGCTCCGCAACATCATGGGCCTGCTCACACCCGATGCGGGCCACGTGGCGGTGGAGGGCAAGATCATCGCCCAGCTGACGCGGGAGGAGCTATTCAAGGTCCGCCAGAGCATCGGCATGTGCTTCCAGATGGCGGCCCTCTTCGATTCCATGACGGTCTTCGAGAACGTGGCCTTCGGGCTCCGCCGGCACCTCGAGATCACCGAGAACGAGGTTCAGACCCGGGTGGAGGAATGCCTGTCCATGGTGGGCATGAAGGGCACGGAGGCCCTCAAGCCCGCCGAGCTCTCGGGTGGCATGAAGCGCCGCGTGGGCTTCGCCCGGGCCATCGCCCTGAAGCCCAAGATCCTGCTCTTCGATGAGCCCACCACAGGCCTGGATCCCGTGATGACGGACGTGATCGGCCGGATCATCCTCGACCTCAAGCATGAGCTGGGCATCACCAGCATCACCATCACCCACGACCTGAAATCCGCCTTCGCGATCGCCGATCGCATCGCCCTGCTCTTCCGGGGCGAATGCATCGCCTGCCAACCGCCGGAGGAGTTCAAGGCCAATCCCAACCCCGTGATCCAGCAGTTCCTCCGGGGCGATGCGGACGGACCCTTCCTCCAGGATCCGCCCCCCCCCAAGCGCAAGGTCAAGGAGGCCCACGCATGAAGCTCGAAACCCGAGTCGGCATCTTCTTCACCGCTGCGGTCGCCGTGGTGGGATTTCTCATCTTCCGGACCGAGAAACTTGAACTGGGCGGGAAGCGCGACAAATCCGAACGCTTCACCATCTTCGACCAGGTGGCCGGGCTGAATCCCCAGAGCAAGGTCCGGATCGCCGGCGTGGCGGTGGGTGACGTCCGACAGATTGCCCTGGTGGGCGGCAAGGCGAAGGTCACCCTTTCACTCTCCAAGGATGTGGACGTCTACGGCGATGCCACCGTCTCCCTTGGATCCATCGGCATCCTGGGGGACAAGTTCGTCGTCCTCGATCCAGGCCACCCCGAAAAGGGTCCCTTTCCAGAGGGCCAGCCCATCCCCAGCAAGGCCGGCGTGAGCCTTGATAACCTGATGGATACCCTGGCCGATGTCGGCAAGAACGTGAAGGGCGTCACCCAGGCCCTGAACGACTCCCTCGGCGGCGAGCAGGGTCGGCAGAAGCTGGATGAGATCGTGGACAACATCCGCGTGCTCACCGGGGAATTCCGGTCCATGGCCCAGGAGAACCACGGGGCCATCAACAACACCATGGCCAACGTCGAAGCCATCAGCGCGGATCTGCGGGACAAGCTGCCCCAACTGGCCCAGCAGTTCGAGAAGGTGGGCAAGAACCTCAATGCCATTCTCGAAGAGAACCGCCCCGAGCTGAAGGGCGCCATGGGGGATGTGCGCAAGCTGGCCCAGAGTTTCCAGGGGACGGCCGATAACCTGAAGGTCCTCACCGACCGGATCAACAACGGCCAGGGCACCGTCGGCAAGCTCCTCAACGACGACACGACCATCAAGAAGATCAACGAGGCCGTGGATAACGTGAACAACCTATTGGGCGGCCTCGGGAAGATGGACTTCCGCCTGGACATGGACGCGGCGCAGTGGACCAAGCGCAGTGATAGCCGGGTGGGACTTGGGATCGAGATCGCGCCGCGCCCCGACTACTGGTACTCGCTGGGCTTCGCCTCCACCCCGGATGGCAAGATCAGCCAGAGCGTCCGCACCGTCACCGCCATCGACCCTGTGACCGGTCTGCCCACGAGCATCCTGGAGAAGAACCAGTTCGTCACCACTGACCAGTCCTTCACCGTCTCCGCCCAGTTCGCCAAGCGCCTCGGCCCGGCGGTCTTCTCCGCCGGCATCGTGGAAGGCAAGGGCGGCGCCGGCCTCGAGTTCCGCACCCTGGACAATGACCGCCTGCGCTTCGGCGTCCTTGGCTACGACTTCACGAAACGCGACGACAAGCCCAAGCCCCGCTACCGCTTCACCACCAGCTACCAGTTCTGGAAGGGAGCCTATGTCCAGGCGGGCGTCCAGGACATCGCCAACAAGGATCTGCGCACCTTCTTCGTTGGCGCTGGTCTGCGCTGGCGCGATGAGGATCTGAAAAAGATCATCGGCTTGGCGAGCGCATCCAAGTGAGCGAGATCCGCGCCCTGCCCGCCTATGGGCCGTTGCCCAGGGAACGGTACGGCGTGTTCCTGGCCGTGCGCCGGGGGATTCCCCTGGGCGTTGCGGCCATGGCTTTCCTGGCCGCCGCCTTCCACCTGGAGGGCCGGGGGTGGTGGATGCTCGCGGGTGTCGCAGGCATTGCGGTGGCCTGGCCCACCTTCCTCCGCGGGGAGGCCTACCGCCGCAGCCGGACGGCGATCATGCGTTGGGACGGCCTTTGGGCGCGGGCCATCCGTCCGCTGGCCCGCTGGCTTGGCCAGGAGGATGCCTGGATCCTGTCCTTCTGCGGGTGGCACAACCATCGGGTCCGCGAGGCCTTCATGCACCGGAAAGCCCGGCGCGCCCTGATCCTCCTCCCCCACTGCATCCAGCTGGCCCGCTGCAAGGCCGGGATTCTCGATGATTTGCAGGCCTGCTACGACTGCGGGAAGTGTCCCGTGGGCGACTACATGAACGCGGCCATCGCCAGCCGCTGGGAAGGCCGGATCACCAACCGGAGCCACAAGGCCTATCGGGAGGCCCGAGAGTACCGACCAGACCTCATCGTGGCCGTCAGTTGCACGGATCGTCTCCTGAAGGGGCTCATCAAGCTCCCCGAGACGCCCTCCTATGTCATCCCACTCACCCTGCCACATGGCATGTGCGTGGACACGGACTTCAGCGTGCCCCACCTCATGGCCGCCATGGAGACCCTGGTGCAGCCCCTGGCGCCGCCCGCCAAGGTCCAGCCGCTGGTTCGGGAGGCCTGAGGCCCATGGGCTCCTCCCGGTTCCTTCTCCGCGGGTTCTTCGAACGCATTCTGGGGCGGAAGGCCTTGGCCTACCTGCTGCACCTGCGGCCCCTTGAGTGGCCCACCATGACGGCCCACTTCCTGCTGGGGACCCTCCTGGCCATGGGCTGGGCCCTGCCCTGGCGGGCGACCCTCCTCGGCTGGTTCATCTTCGTGGTCCTGCTCAACGGGGGCACCCTGGCCATCAACAGCGCCTACGACCAGGATGAGGGAGACATCGGCTACCTGAAGGCGCCTCCGAATCCGCCGGAGCACCTGCTGGCCGTTTCCGCGACGATGCTCGCGGCTTCGGTGGCCCTTGGGTTCCTGCTGCCCCGGCCCTTCTTCTGGATCAACCTGGCCTGTGTCGTGATGAGCGTGCTCTATTCCGTGCCCCCGGTCCGCCTCAAGGCCCGCGCTGGGTGGGACCTGCTCATCAACTGCATCGGGTTCGGCATGCTCACGCCCCTCGGGGGTTGGGCCCTTACGGGGCGCCCCTTCACGCCTGCCATCATCGCGGCCGCCACCGGCTTCGCCTTCCTCTTCGCCACGCTGTACCCGATGACCCAGATCTACCAGGTGGCGGAGGACAGCCGCCGGGGGGACCGGACCCTCGTGATCCGGGTGGGCATCGGACCCAGCCTGGCCCTGGCGCTCGGAACCATGCTGTTGGCTCACCTCTGGTTCGCCTGGGGCGTGGTGTTGCTTCACAGGAACCCGGTCTCCCTCCTGCTATCCCTGGCCGTCTGGCTCCTGGTCCTGGTGCCCTGGATGACCCATTGGCGCCGTTGGACGGATGCCCAGCATGAGGCCGGAATGTATCGCGGGCTGGTGGCCTGGGCCGTGACCGACCTGAGCCTTCTGGCCCTCCTTTGGCATTGAGTTCAACAAGAATCGATTTCGTCCGATACAGTAGGTCAGGGATGGACCCTTCCGGTCCCGGAGCATGCATGAAGCTGAAGCTTGGTCTGGCGATCCTCGGACTCCTCACTGTCGCGGGCTCCGTCCCGCTCCGCGGGGGTTCCCCCAAGGCGCCCTCCCGGCTCATGCTGCGGTCCGCTTCCGCCCTGGTCCTGGACCAGCGCACCGGACAGGCCCTGGTGGAGAAGCAGGCCGAGGCGGTCATGCCCATCGCTTCCATCACCAAGCTCATGACGGCCATGGTCGTGCTCGATGCCAACCTGAATATGCAGGAACCCCTGGTCATCGAGAACGGGGACAAGGACATGATCCGCCACAGCCGCTCCCGGCTGCCCGTGGGCACCTGCCTGACCCGTGGCGAGGCGCTCGGTCTGGCCCTCATGTCTTCCGAGAATCGCGCTGCCCACGCGGTGGGACGCAGCTTCCCGGGCGGGGTCGAGGCCTGCGTGAAGGCCATGGATGCCAAGGCCCAGGCCCTCGGGCTCACCGAGACCCACTTCGAGGATCCGGCGGGGCTCTCCAGCGGGAATGTCTCTTCCGCCCAAGATTTGGCGCGGCTGGTCAACGCCGCCTATCAATACCCCCAGATCCGGGCCTACACCACCCGCACCGAAGCCACGATCCGCTCTGGCCGTCGGACCCTCCAGTTCATCAACACCAACGCCCTGGTGCGCGGCCACCGCTGGCAGATCGGTCTCTCCAAGACCGGCTTCATCCAGGAAGCGGGCCAGTGCCTGGTCATGCAAGCCATGCTGGCCGAACGCCCCGTACTCATCGTGCTGCTCGATTCCTGGGGGAAGTACTCCCGGCTGGGCGACGCCAACCGCATCAAGCAGTGGATCGAGACCCGCCTGCGCCCGAAGAGCTAGGATCCATGCTCGTTCCCGCCATCCCGACCCCCTTTCCGCTCCGCTGGGGGTTCTCCACCCGGTTGGAGGACGTGGAAGCGTCCCCCATGGCCCACCTATCCCAGGTCCACGGCTGCGGGATCGTCGAAGCCTCCGGCGCCGTACCCGAAGCCGACGGCCAGTGGACAACCCAGCCCGGCGTCCGGATCGGTGTCCGGGTGGCCGACTGCGTGCCCATTCTGCTGGCCGGCCCCCTGCCCGGTGGCGGGCCCTGGATCGCGACGCTGCACGCCGGTTGGCGGGGAGCCACCGGCGTGGCCGAACCTTCCGGCGGTGGCATCCTCCGGCGGGGCGTCGCCCTCTACCGAAGCCTCGGAGGGGATCCGTCGGACCTGGCCTGGGCCCTTGGCCCGGCCATCCTGGCCTGTCACTTCGAGGTGGGCGAAGAGGTCATCGACGCCGCCCGCCGGGATCCGGCTTGGCGGGAGGATCTTCAGCACCCAGGTCCCCGCAGCCGCCCCCACTTGGACCTCCATGGATTCCTCAAGGCCCAGGCCGCGGACCTGGGGATGGATTCCGGCAAGGATGGGTCCGTGGCCCTCTGCACGGTCTGCCGTCCCGATCTCCTATGGTCCTGGCGCCGCGGGGACAAGTCCGGGCGACAATGGGGCTGGGCCGAGATCCTCCCCACCGCCCCCACCCACGACTGACCCCTGAGGCACCCATGCTGAACATCACCGACGTGCGCATCACCAAGATCGAAGGCGACGACAAGCTGAGGGCCTTCGCGGCCCTGGTCATCGACGACTGTTTCCTGGTGGGGGATCTCCGGGTGGTCGAAGGCGAAGATGGCTACTTCGTCGCCATGCCCAGCCGCCGCAAGCGGGACGGCAGTTTCAAGGACATCGCCTACCCTCTCAACAACCTCCTGCGCGAGCAGATCGAGGAGCGGGTCCTGCTGGCCTACGAGACCACCACGGGAACCCGCGCCATCAGCCGCATCGAGCGTGGCGATGAAAACCAGGTCCGCCCGGATCTCCTGAGCGTCGAAGAGTTCGGCTTCACCCCCAAGCCCAATCCCTGATCCGAGGCTTGGGCGGAACGTGCACCCGCGCTATCCTTGCCGTTCCGCCTGGGGAGTAGCCAAGTGGTAAGGCAGCAGGTTTTGATCCTGCGTACCGAGGGTTCGAATCCTTCCTCCCCAACCATAGAAACGGCCCCCGTGCGGGGCCGTTTCTATAACTGGATCTTCAGGCGCTTGTCGCCGGAGATGTCGACCGACTCGTTCCGGGTGCCCTGGGGACTGCGGATGCTGACCGTGTGATGGCCCTGGCACACCTGGACGGCACTGTTATCGCTCTCGATGCCCGCATCCTGGCCATCGATGAACACGTGGCCGGTGCCCGGGAACGTATCGACGGTGAGGGTGGCCAGGCCCGGCACACTGAGGGCTGAGGGCTGGCCGGCGGTGATGGTGACGCTGCGGCTGTCCCGATAGAAATACTTCCCATTCGAGAGCTCGACCTTGTGCGTACCGGGCGGCACGGCGAGTTTGCCGCCCGGACCGAGTTCACCCAGGTCCTTGCCATCGATCCGCACGCGCACGCTGAACCCGCCCGTCAGTTTGAGGGCCCCCGGCGCGTTGGGATCCAGGGCCGGCTCCACGCGGGTCTCGGCGGTGGTGGCTTCCTTCAGGGCGAAGGCCCGTCCGCCGGGAACCTCGCCCGGGGCGAAGTCCCACTGGAACCCCTGCTGCTCCTTGGTGAGGGTCAGGCGGTGGGGGATACCCTGGTTCCATTGGACTTTCAGAGGCGTGACGCCCTCCAGGGGCTTCTCATCGAGCACCACCGTGGCCCCGGGTGGGGTGGAGTCGATCACCTCCTCCGAGATGATCGGCTGCAGGGGAAAGATCGGTGGCGCCTTGCCCGGTTCGAAGGGATAGGTGTAGGGCTGGTAGCCCTTGAGGACCATCCGCAGGCGATCGCCTGCCTGGAGCGGCTGGTTGAGAGGCGTCGTCCCCACTTCGAGGTCATTCACAAAGACCTTGGCGCCGGGGGGGTTGGTATTGATCTGGAGCCGGGTGCCGCCCGATCCGCGAAACAGGAACCAGCCCCCAGCCACCAGGACCATCGCCGCGACGCCCGCCAGGACGGGCCAGAGCCCCCGCTTGGCCGTTGGACGCGGCACGACCATCGTCTCCTCGTAGGACCGGGAGACGATCTCGGGAATGGGCGCCTCGCCATTGAGGTGCATGAGCCCCATGAGCTCCCGGCGATCGTCCTTCCCCATCTCGACCACCGCCTCCATCAGGTCCCGCACGAAGGCCGCGCAGGAGGGATGGCGTTCCTCGGGCCGCTTGGCCAGGACGCGGTCGAAGACCCGCCGCCAGCCTTCGGGCAGGACACCGGTGACCGGGGGCTGCACCTCCACCGGGGGCTCGTTCACGATGCGGTAGAGGATGGTGTTGATCGACGTGCCGGGGAATGGGGATTGCCCGCTCATCAGCTCGAAGACGAGGACTCCGAAGCTGAAGATGTCCGACCGGCTGTCCACCGTGCCTTCCTTGATCTGCTCGGGACTGGCGTAGCTGGGCGTGCCCAGGAAAGTGCCCGTCTGGGTGAGGCTGCCGTCCTCACGCTTGGCGATGCCGAAATCCATCAGCTTGGTCCGGCCATCCTCGCCGACCATGACGTTTCCTGGCTTCACATCCCGGTGGATGATGCCCTTGGCATGGGCATGGTCGAGCGCCTCGGCGATGGCCGCGGCGATCCGCAGCTTCTCCTTCAGGGGCATGGGCGTGGCGGCCTTGATGAGGCTGTCCAGGGGCTTCCCCGGCACGTATTCCATGGCCAGGAAGGGCCCCAGCCCCTCCTCCTCGCCCACGTCGTAAATGGCAACGATGCCCGGGTGGTTCAGCAGGCCCGAAACCTCCGCCTCCCGCTGGAAGCGCATGAGGAACTCGTGGCGGTCGGCTTCGTTCCGTACCGTGTCGAGTTTGACCAGCTTGATGGCGACCTTGCGCTTGATCCGGGGATCCTCCGCCAGCACAACGCTGCCCATCGCGCCCGCGCCCAGGAGTCGCTGGACCTGGTACCGGCCGATGGTCTGCGGGAGGTTCTCGAAATCGGCCATGGTCGTCCTTGGGTGCGGAGCCATCCTACCAACCGCATCGGCAGGGTTTGAAAGATTGTGAGGTTTTCCGTGGTTTTTCCTGCTGTTCCGGGCAGAATAAAAGGCAGCTCATGGGATGTGAGCTGAGGGGGTTCATTCCGAAATGGAGATCGTCAAGACCGCCGTGCTGGTCACCTACTTCACATTGCTCACGATCCTGAGCATCTATGGCGCCCACCGCCTGTGGATCCTGCTGCTCTACTACCGCCACAAGAAGGACGTGCCCCAGCCCGTAGGGGATGCGAACTACCTGCCCGTGGTGACGGTCCAGCTGGCCGTCTTCAATGAGATGAACGTCATCGAACGGCTGATGGAGCATGTCATCCGCATCGATTGGCCCAAGAACAAGCTCGAGATCCAGGTGCTCGATGACTCCACGGACGAGACCGTGAAGGTCGCCAGTGCTGTCGTGGATCGCTACAAGGCCCTGGGCTTCGACATCCAGTATCTGCATCGGACCGATCGCACGGGCTTCAAGGCCGGCGCGCTTTCCAAAGGGCTCAAGGTCGCCAAGGGCGAACTCGTCGCCATGTTCGACGCCGATTTCCTGCCCACGGAGGACTTCCTCCGCAAGGCCGTGCCCCACTTCGCCGATGAGAAGGTGGCCTTCGTCCAGGGCTGCTGGGCCCACCTGAACCGCGAATTCTCCCTGCTTACCCAGGTCCAGGCCATTCTGCTGGACGGTCACTTCATCTTCGAGCACACCGCCCGCCACCGCTCCAAGGCCTTCTTCAACTTCAGCGGCACCGCCGGCATGTGGCGCGTTTCCGCCATCGCCGACGCCGGGGGCTGGGAGCACGACACCATCACCGAGGACGCCGACCTGTCCTACCGGGCCCAGCTCAAGGGCTGGAAGGGCGTCTACCTGAAGGATCTGGTGGTTCCCGCCGAGCTGCCCGTGGAAGTCAATGCCTTCAAGAGCCAGCAGCACCGCTGGGCCAAGGGCAACGCCCAGGTCATCCGGAAGCTGATGAAGACCATCTGGAAATCGGACGAGAGCCTGCATACCAAGCTGGAGTGCTGGTTCCATCTCACCGCCAACTGCAACTACATGCTGATGGTGGTACTGTCCGTCATCATGGTGCCCAGCATGATCATCCGGGCCGGCACACCGATGCACATCCTGCTGCTCACGGACGGCCCTTTCTTCCTGTTGAATGCCGTCAGCGTGGGCCTCTACTTCGGGCTGTCGCAGAAGGAACTCACCGACAACACCGGCTGGAAGAAGCGTCTGAAATACATCCCTGGCCTCATGGGCCTGGGCATCGGGCTGGCCCTGAACCAGGCCAAGGCCGTGCTGGAAGGCTTCTTCACCGACGACAAGGAATTCAAGCGCACACCCAAGCTCGGCATGGATGCCGAGGGCAAGGCCATCTCCAAGCGCGCCTACAAGGTGCCCAAGAGCGTTCTCACGTTCCTGGAACTGGCCTTCGCGGTCTACTACCTCCTCGCCCTGCTGGGGGCCATCTACATCCGCAAGTGGGCCTCTGTCCCCTTCCTCTGGCTCTTCTTCAGCGGGTTCTCCTACATGAGCATCCTGTCCTTCGCTGACATGAAGCTCTTCCGGCGCCTGGCCATGGAAGAGCCTGTGGACGACGTCCAGAGCGCCTCCAACTTCGTGCAGTAGGGCCTCCCGGCCGATAAAGGGCTCATGCCCCCCCCTGCTCGCCTCCATCGCCCTCGCGCTGCCGCCCTGCGGTATCAGCCGGAGGCCCCCTTCCTGGACGCTGCGCCACGGCTCGTGGCCAGGGGAGAGGGCCTGCTGGCCGAACGGATCCTCGAACTCGCCCGTGAGCATGGGGTTTCCATCTCCCGCGATCCCGACCTCCTGGCCGCCCTCGAACCGCTCGACGTAGGCCGCCTGATCCCGCCCGAGCTCTTCCAGGCCGTGGCCCTGCTGCTGGCTGCCCTCTATCGCGCCAACAGCAAGCTGCCCGGCGGACCCAGCGCATGATCGATCTCCACTGCCATACCCTCCACTCCGACGGCACGGACACGTCGGTACGCCTGGCCCTCCTCGCGGATGAAGCCGGATTATCCGCGCTCTGTCTCACCGACCACGACACCCTGGGCGGGATCCCCGACTTCCTGGCGATGCAACCCCACGCCAAGGCGCGCCTCCTGGTGGGCACCGAACTGAGTTGCCGCTTCCTTGGGCAGTCCCTCCATGTCCTGGGGCTCCTGGTGGATCCCGGGGATGCCCGGTTCCAATCGCGCCTGACGGAACTCCGCGGACGGCGGGACGACCGCAATCGCCGCATGGCCGTGCGGCTCACGGAGCTGGGCTTCCCCATGACGCTCGAGGACGTGCAGGCCGAGGCAGAGACGCCCCTGCTCTCCCGCGTCCACTTCGCCCGGGCCCTTGCCGCCAAGGGCCATGTCCGGCACCCCCAGGAGGCCTTCGAGCGCCTCATCGGCGATGACGGTCCCGGCTTCGTCCCCCGGGAGGAATTGAGCCCCTCCGAGGCCGCCCGGTGGATTCGCGAAGCCGGTGGCGTGCCCGTGGTGGCCCATCCCGGTCGCTTTGCCGGCGGATCCTTCCGCTGGGATGAGGCCATGCGCGATCTGCAGCGGGAGGGCATCGAAGGCCTGGAGGGCTACTACGGCGAGTACCGGGCCGCGGAGCAGCGCTACTTCGTGGAGCTGGGCAAGCGGCTCGACATGGTCGTCACCGGGGGCAGCGACTACCACGGGGCGAACAAACCGGGCATCCGGCTCGGCGTGGGCCGTGGAGGACTGAAAGTGCCCGACGGACTCCTGGAGGCCCTGGAGGAACAGCAGAGGCGGGGCTGAGGACCGGCCTGTCGGCTGGCACGGATACGCTGTAGTCTGGAGGGATAGAGGCCCCCATGTCCAACCGCATCCTCCTGGTGGAAGACGACCCCATCAACGTCCGCTTCATCCAGGTCGTCCTTGCCAAGAAGGGGGGCTTCGAGGTGCTGGTTTCCGAGGATGTGGAGGAGATTCTCCGCATTGCTCACGAGACCGATCTGGCCGCGATCATGATGGACGTGAGCCTCTCGCGCTCCAGCTACCAGGGCCAGAAGGTCGATGGCATCTTCATCACCCAGCTGCTCAAGCAGGATCCCCTGACGAAGCACATCCCCGTGCTGCTGGCCACGGCCCACGCCATGTTCGGGGACCGGGAGAAGTATCTCGAACTGACCGGCGCGGAGGGGTATATCGCCAAGCCCATCCACGATCCCGCCGCCCTGGTGGACGCCATCCGCGCGATCATCCGGCCCTGACCATGGCCACCAAACCCTTACCACCCGCCGCCTACCGGCTCCTCCTGGAATACGACGGCAGTCGTTTCCACGGCTGGCAGAAGCAGGGGATCCAGCAGACCCAGGATGGCATCAGGACCGTGGCCGGCAGCCTGGAGCACATCCTCCACCAGGCGGGTCTCCGGCTCGTGACCCTCGGCGGCTCCGGCCGCACGGATTCCGGCGTTCACGCCCTCGGCCAGGTGGCCCACCTGCACCTGGAGGCCAAGGGGGCGCCCCGACCCGGCGAGCTGCGGCGCATCCTCGACGCGGCCCTGCCCCAGGACATCGCCCTCCGGGATATCCGGACCTGCCTGCCCCGGTTCCACGCCCGCCACGATGCGGTGGACCGGACCTACCTCTACCAGATCAGCCGCCGGCGCAGCGCCTTCGGCAAGCCCTGGATCTGGTGGGTGAAACGGGGGCTCGACCTGGACCGGCTCACGCGGGCCTGGATGGCCTTCGAGGGGGATCAGGACCTGGCCTCGTTCGCGGATCTCGATACCGAGGAGGACGGCCGGAGCCGCATCCTGCGCTGCGAAGTGGCGGAAGCCGGGGCCCTGGTGCTCTTGAGGGTCCGCGCCACCCACTTCTTCCGCCGCCAGGTCCGCCGGATGGTCGGCGCGTCCGTGGCCTGCGCCCTGGGCGAAGAGGAACCCCGCCGCATCCTGGAGGATCTCCGGAACCCCACCGAGGCCGCCAATCACGATTGGGGCGCCAAGGCCGCGCCGGCCTCGGGCCTGTTCCTCGAACGGGTCCGTTACCCCGGGGATCCGGAGCTGGGACCGCCCAAGCCAACCCTCGAGATTCCCTGATCCTGATTCCCTGGAGAAGCGATGCTCACCCGCGCTGAAGCCTGGCAACTGCTCTGCGCTTGGACCCCCTCGGAAAAGCTGCGGGTCCACGCCCGGGCCGTGGAGCTGGTCATGCGGGACCTGGCCGCGCACCTGGGCCAGGACGAGGAGGTCTTCGGATTGGCGGGCCTCCTCCACGATGCGGACTACGATGCCTGGCCGGAGGAACATCCGAAACGCATCGTGGCCTGGCTGCAGGATCGCGGTGAAACGGCCGTCGCCCATGCCATCAGCGCCCACTACACCCGGTGGGGCGTCTCCTACGATGCGCTCCTGGACAAGGCCCTGCTGGCCTCGGACGAGATCACCGGGTTCATCATGGCCTGCGCCCTCGTGCGCCCCGGCCGCACCGAGGGACTGGAACCCCGGAGCGTGAAGAAGAAGCTCAAGGACAAGGCCTTTGCCGCCGGCGTGGACCGCTTCGAAGTGGCCGAGGGCCTGCGGATGCTCATCGAGGCGGCTGGCGGCACCGAGGAAGCGCACCTCGCCCGCATCATCGCCGTCCTCCATCGCCACGGGGCGGAACTGGGGCTTCTGCCGCCCGCCTGATCCGGCAGGCCACGCTCAGTGAGTGGCTGCGGTCGTCCCGCCTGCGTTGAGGTCCTCGAAGGCCGAGCCAAGGATCCCCGCAATGCGCCGCCGGCGCAGGATGAGGGTCCGCAGAACCTCCTGCTCCGACAGGATGGCCGCCCTGCGCGCCTGGGGATCGGGGACCGCCTTCGGCCCCTCCAGTGGATCCTCGAGCCGATCCAACGCCACCCGGGCCTGGGCCTCGGCGGCGGCCACGCGGATCACCCGGATCTGCCGGGGCACGCCCTGCTTCGCGCCCCAGTTGTTCTCGGTCCACAGGGGCTCGAAGCCCGCGTGGGCGAGTACCACGGCCTCGGAGCCATCGGGCGTCCGGCGCCGCTCGAAGGTCACCTCGAGCGCGGCCCCGTCCCGGTTGTCCCCCCCAGCCACCGGGAAGAGATCGGCCCGGTACATGCGGTCCTGATTGCTGATGAAGTTGCCCAGGGAGTAGGCCACCAGGGCCCGCCGCCCATTGACGGTCATCAGTTCGATGGGCTGCAGCACGTGGGGATGGTGGCCCAGCAGCAGATCGCAGCCCGCCGCCACCAGCTTCCGGGCGATGTCCCGCTGGCGCTTCGTGGGCATGTGCTGATACTCATTTCCCCAGTGGATGCTCACCACCACGATGTCGGCGCGGGACCGGGCCTCGCGTACCGCGGTCAGGGCCGGCTCCAGATCCAGGGGCCGCACCCAGGGCTCGGTGGCCTTGCGGTCGAGGTTCAGGTTGAAGATGTCCGTGAAGCCCAGGAAGGCCACCTTCAGGCCGTTCCGCTCCAGGATCTGCAGGGCCTCCGCATGGGGGCGATCCTCCCCGCTGCCGATGGCCGTCAGCTTCTCCTGGCGCAGCCGGGCCAGGGTTTCCGCCACGCCCTTCCGTCCCTGGTCGAAGGCATGGTTGTTGGCCGTGGAGAGAACGGTGAAGCCGCTGGCCCGCAGCGCCGCAGGCAGGTCGGCTGGCGCATTGAACTGAAAGGGGCGCCCCGGTCGGCCGGACGTGGGGGCCACCGGCGTCTCAAGGTTGCCGAAGGCCAGATCCGCGCCCTGGAAGAGCGGCACCAGGTCGGCCCACAGGGCCGGGAAGCCACCTGCCGTCTGGGCCTCGGCCGCCTTCACATCCTGGTGCATGAGGATGTCCCCCACCGCCACCAGGCGGACCGTGGCGAGGGGTGGCTGGGGATCCCCGCCACTCCGCGCCAGACAGGCACCGAAACCGAAGGCCAGCAGCAGGCAGAGCCTGACGGCGCGGCCCATCAGGCCCACTCCTCCGGACCGTAGTAGACCTCCACCGGGAGGCCCGGGAAGTGGGCCCGCACCCCCGCGGCGATCCCATCCAGTTGCAGGCGGCTGAGGGGCTTGGCATCGGGTTCCGGCGTGGGGCGGGCCACGGTGTAGAGCTGGAGGGCCTGGATCCGGCCGCCGTGCTTGACGATGTGCTCCAGCCGGCCACAGTAGGCCGCCAGTTCCTCCGCGTCCGGCCCCTGCCCCTTCCAGCTCAGGAAGAGGGTCTGGATCACCGTGGGCCAGCGCCGCGCAGTGGCCAGCAGGTTGTCGAGGATGCGCTGGAAGGGGACCTGGCTGCGGCAGATCGTCTGGTAGTAGGCCTCGGTTCCGGCGTCCAGCTTGGCCCAGATCTCGCCCTGATGGGCCATCAGGATCTCCAGCCCCTGGACCACCTCCGGCGCCTGCAGGCGGCTGGAATCCGTGATGAGGACCAGTTTCACCAGGTCCAGCCCCCGGGCCCGCTTCAGGGCCGCCACCCGCGCCACCACCTCGATGAACCCCTTGGCGGTGGTGGGTTCCCCATCCCCGCTGAAGGCGATGTCGTTCAGGCGGCGCTGTTCGGGCCGCGCCGAATCAAACGGCGGAATGCCGTAGATCTCCCCGCTCGTGGCGAGATCCAGCAGCAGACCGAGCTCCTGTTCCATCTGCTCGAGGTCCAGGTCCCGCCGCCGCGCCGGGCTGAGGCGGTCCACTTCGCAGTACACGCAATCGAAGTTGCAGACCTTGTCTGGATTCAGGTTTACACCCAGGCTCACGCCTCGACTGCGCCGGGAGATCACGGGGTAGCAATAGTCGAAGTCCCGCCAGACGCGCCGGTGGTCCAAATGGGCCTGGATCAAGTCAGTCATGACCACAGCATACGCCTGATCACCCCTGGTTTTTCCGACCGGGTTCATCCTGGCGCGCCTTCCGGACCCGGTGCATGGCGCTCGCCTCCGCGACCATCTCCGCCTTCCACAGGATGGGCTCGGCCCCGCCAGCCGCGTCCACCGCCACCATCACGAACCCCCCGCTGGTCACATCCCGGTGGGTGTCCGTCACGGGTGCATAGACCTGCACCTCGATCTGGATGCTGAGGCTGGTGCGGCCCTGGTGGGTGACCGTGGCATAGAACTCGATGATCTCCCCGGGACGGACGGGGCTATGGAAGATCAGCTCGGAGACCTTCACCGTCACGAAACGGCGGTTGCGGGACATCAGCGAGGCCGTGATCCCAGCGACCATGTCCATGCGGGCCATCATGTCGCCGCCGAACAGCGTTCCGTTCAGTCCGATGTCCTGGTCCAGAACCATTTCCCGTGAAATCAACATAATGAAAATTAACCACCAAGACACCAAGACACCAAGAAAAGAAAAAGCAGTTCTTGGTGCCTTGGTGTCTTGGTGGTGAAGCTTTTCGTTCTGGCTACTTCAGGCGCTCGGCCAGGGCCTTGCCCATATCGGCCGGGCTCTGCACCACGGTGATGCCAGCGGCCGTGAGGGCCTTCATCTTCTCGGCGGCGGTACCCTTGCCGCCGGAGATGATGGCGCCCGCGTGACCCATGCGGCGGCCCGGAGGGGCCGTCTGGCCGGCGATGAAGGCCACCACGGGCTTCTTCATGTTCGCCTTCACCCAGGCAGCGGCGTCTTCCTCGGCGCTGCCACCGATCTCGCCGATCATGATGACGGCATGGGTGTCGGGATCGTCATTGAACATCTTCAGCGCGTCGATGTGGCTGGTGCCGCTGACGGGATCGCCGCCGATGCCGATGCAGGTGCTCTGGCCGATGCCGAGGGCAGTCAACTGGCCCACGGCCTCATAGGTGAGGGTGCCGGAGCGGCTGACCACGCCCACATGCCCCTGCTTGTGGATGCGGCCGGGCATGATGCCGATCTTGGCCAGGCCGGGGCTGATGATCCCGGGGCAATTGGGGCCGATGAGCCGGCTCTTGGGATAGTCGGGCAGCACCCGCTTGACCTTGATCATGTCGAGGACCGGAATGCCCTCGGTGATGCAGACGATCAGCTCGATGCCCGCATCCAGGGCCTCCAGGATGGCGTCTGCCGCGGCCACGGGGGGAACGAAGATCATGGTCGCATTGGCGCCGGTCTTGGCCACGGCCTGCTGGACGGTATTGAAGACGGGGAAGCCCTCGATCTCGGTCCCCCCCTTGCCGGGTGTCACGCCGCCCACCACGTTCGTGCCGTAGTCGCGGCAGCCCTTGGCGTGGAAGAGGCCTTCGCGGCCGGTGATGCCCTGAACGATAAGTTTGGTGTGGTTGCCCACGAGAACTGCCATGTCATACCTCTCTGAATGCGAATCGGTTTCCGGGGATGGGATGAGGGTGCGGGTTCCCCGCGCACTCATCCGGGGGCCCGGGGGGACATCGCGAGCAAAGCGAGCAGGCGGTCCCCCCGGACAGCATCATTTGACGGAGGCGACCACCTTCTCGGCGGCGTCCTTCAAGTCGGCGGCGACGATCAGGTTCAGGCCACTGTCGGCGAGGATCTTCTTGCCTTCCTCAACGTTGGTGCCCTCAAGGCGGACCACCACGGGCACCTTGATGCCGATCTCCTTCGCCGCGTTGACGATGCCGGAGGCCACGATGTCGCAGCGCATGATGCCGCCGAAGATGTTCACCAGCACGGCCTTCACGGACTTGTCCTGCAGGATGATGCGGAAGGCGTTCTTCACCGCATCTTCGGTGGCGCTGCCGCCCACATCCAGGAAGTTCGCGGGAGAGCTGCCCTCGTACTTGATGATGTCCATGGTGGCCATGGCCAGGCCCGCGCCATTCACCATGCAGCCGATGCTGCCATCCAGCTTGATGAAGTTGAGGTTGTACTTGCTGGCTTCCACTTCCTCTTCCGCTTCCTCGTTGAGGTCGCGGTAGGCCAGCACATCCGGGTGGCGCACCAGGCCGTTGTCATCGAAGCCGATCTTGGCGTCCAGCGCCGTCACATCGCCCTGCTTGGTGACCACCAGCGGATTGATCTCCACCATGGAGCAGTCCTTCTCCACGAAGAGGCGGTAGAGGTTCTGGAGGAACACCACACCCTGCTTGAAGGCATCGCCCTCGAGGCCCAGGGCGAAGGACACCTGGCGGGCCTGGAAGCCGCCGAGGCCCAACGCCGGATCCACGGCGACCTTGACGATCTTCTCGGGGGTCTTCTCGGCCACTTCCTCGATCTCCACGCCACCCTCGGTGGAGGCCAGGATGGTCACCCGGCTGGTGACGCGATCCACCAGGAAGCTCAGGTAGAGTTCCCGCTGAATGTCCACCGGCTTGGAAAGGAAGATGGTGCGAACCTTGCGGCCCTCGGCGCCGGTCTGCTTGGTCACCAGCTGCATGCCGATCATGGCCTTGAAGAGCTCGGCGGCCTTGTCGGGATCCGTCGCGAATTTCACGCCACCGCCCTTGCCCCGGCCGCCGGCGTGGATCTGCGCCTTCACGACGCTCGCACCACCGAATTCCTTCGTGATCATGCGGGCTTCTTCCGCATCCTGAGCCACCTTCCCGTCCGGCGTGGCGACCTTGTACTGCCGGAGCAGTTCCTTGGCTTGGTACTCGTGGATGTTCATGCTGACTCCCGAAAGGGCCGCCGACCGGCGCCCGCACCACCCATCAGTCT
>JAJZQW010000016.1 GCA_021802985.1 Acidobacteriota bacterium
TCTTGCCGGTGTAGTAGAGGATGCGCTCCGTCGTGGTCGTCTTGCCGGCATCGATGTGCGCCATGATGCCGATGTTCCGGTAGCGCTCGAGGGGAGTCTGGCGGGCCACTGCGGCCTCCTGGAAAGGTTCAGTACGGAGAAGAGTCGGGATGCCTCAAAGACCTTCACAGACAGGGCCGCCGCACAGGCGGCCCTGTCTGGTCTGAGGAACTGCTACCAGCGGAAGTGCGCGAAGGCCTTGTTGGCTTCGGCCATCTTGTGGACGTCGTCCTTCTTCTTGATCGCGGCGCCACGGAAGTTCATGGCGTCCAGGATCTCGCCCGCCAGCTTGTCGCGCATGGTGCGCTCGCCGCGGGAGGCGGAGTAGGTCTTGAGCCAGCGCATGGCCAGCGACACGCGGCGGTTCTGGGGAACCTCCACGGGCACCTGGTAGGTGGCGCCGCCCACACGGCGGGACTTCACTTCCACCGAGGGCTTGATGTTGTTCAGGGCCTTCTGGAAGGCCTCCAGGGCCTCCTCGCCGGACTTCTTGGAGACGATCTCCAGTGCTCCGTAGAGGATGCGCTCGGCGGTGGCCTTCTTGCCGCGCTCCATGAGGATGTTCACGAACTTGGAGACGACGAGGCTGTTATAGACGGGATCCGGGAGGATCTCACGCTTGGCGGGTGCGGAACGACGGGCCATGGGCTACCTCCCCTACTTCTTCTTGGCCGGCGCAGCGCCAGCCTTGGGGCGCTTGGCGCCGTACTTGGAACGGGACTGGTTGCGGCCCGCGACGCCGGTGGCGTCGAGGGTGCCGCGCACCACGTGATAGCGCACGCCGGGCAGATCCTTCACGCGGCCGCCGCGGATGAGCACGATGCTGTGCTCCTGCAGGTTGTGGCCCACGCCGGGGATGTAGGTGGTGCACTCGATGCCGTTGGTGAGACGCACACGGGCCACCTTGCGGAGGGCCGAGTTCGGCTTCTTCGGCGTCGTGGTAAACACGCGGGTGCAGACACCGCGCTTCTGGGGGCAGGCGTCGAGCGCGGGGCTCTTCGTCTTGTTCTGGAAGGTCTTCCGCCCAATGCGGATCAGCTGATTGATGGTAGGCACACCATCCTCCAAGGAAGGCTCCGGTGGATCCGGGCCTGGGCCCGAGAGGTCCCGCGTGGGGACATCGGACGGACAGGAAACGTCGCCGACCCACAGGGCCGGGAACCTCCTAGCCTATCGAAACGGCGCCGGAAGTCAACGCATCAAGTGGCGGAGGCGGTCGGGGCGGGTCATTTCGCGAGAGGGCAGCCACAGCTTCCGCTCGCGCACCCGCCGCCAGCGGCGGGGGCCGAGGCCGGCGCAGAGGCGGGTTCGGACGCCGCACCCTTGTACCATCCGCTGCCGTTGAGCGCGAAGGCCGCCACCGAAATCTGCCGCTTCATGGCCACCGTGGCCCCGCAGGCCGGGCAATCGTGCGCCTCGGGGGCGGACAGGCTCTCCAGCTTCTCTTCGCGCTGTCCGCAAGCTTCACACCGGTATTCGTAGAGGGGCATGGCATCCTTCTCCTGTCAGGCGCTTCGCTGACCCTTCATTATATTCCGGTTCGCTTATGTCGTCATCCTCCCGATTCTTTCCCACGGCCCAGGCCTTCCTGGCGGCGGTGCCCCGCCCGGCGGTGTTGTGTTTCACCAATGGCTGCTTCGATCTCATCCATCCCGGCCATGTGAAGTATCTGGAGGACGCCCGGGCCCTGGGCGACTTCCTGGTGGTGGGACTCAACGGTGATGCCTCCGTGGCACGCCTGAAGGGCCTCGGCCGGCCCCTCCAGGACGAGGCCGCACGGGCGGCGGTGCTCCTGGGCCTGCGGAGCGTGGACGCCGTGGTGCGGTTCGATGAGGACACCCCCCTGGAGCTCATCCGGGCCCTCCAGCCCGACGTCCTGGTCAAGGGCGGCGACTACACGCCCGAGACCGTGGTGGGCCGGGAGATCGTGGAGGCCCGCGGTGGTCGCCTGGCGCTGGTCCCGTTCCTTCCCGGGCACAGCACCAGTCGCATCGAGGCGCGGATCCACAGCGGACGAGGCGTGACGCTGGAGAAGTAACCCCGCGGCGCTCCCTTGGCGTAGGCTAAGCGTGCCCACTCAGATGGTGGGCTCCTTCCAAGGAGGCTTCATGCGCAGATCCACCGCCCTCGCCCTCGCCGTTCTGGCCCTGCCCCTCGCAGCCCAGGGCATCAACGGAGGCGTCTACACGGGGCTATCCCTGCCCGTCGGGGACCTCAAGGACAAGTCCGACTACGGCACCAACCAGTTCTTCGGCGCCCATGTGGGCGGCCACCTGGATTTCGTCATCACGCAGAATCACGAGGTCCGCGCCCACGTGACCTACGAGAAATTCCCCGGTTCCGGCTGGGGTGGCGGCAACGATTGGAAGAACGATTTCAGCGCCTTCCAGGTTGGCGCCGATTGGGTCTACCACTTCGAGGGTCCCCGCTCCGGCTGGTACACGGTGGCGGGCGCCTCGATCAACAGCATCAAGGACGACTACAGCGGAAACGGCTTCAGCGGGAGCGCCTCCCAGAGCGGCAAGCTGGGCGTCCGCGGGGGCGGGGGCTATTCCTTCACCCCGAACTTCTCCCTCGAGGGCACCCTCAACCAGATCTTCACGGACAAGAACGGGAACGACGGCTTCGGCTTCGATACCGCCACCTGGGCCCAGGTCAGCGCGGTCTTCCGCTTCGGACGGTAGCACCGCACACCGCACAAAAACGGGCCGCGATCGCGGCCCGTTTTTGTGCGCGTTCGGGTCCTACAGCAGCGGCGAGAGGAGCTGCCAGTACTTCGGCAGGGGCCAGAGATCCGCGTCGCAGGCCTCCTCCAGGCGGTCCAGCACCTCCCGGAGCGCGTGCTTCGCCTCGTTCACGCTGGTCCCGAAGGCCTCGGTGCGGGCGTAGATGCCCTCCACGGCCTCGGCCTCGGCCAGGGCGGTCTTCATGGCCGCCAGACGGGCCTGGGCCTCTCCGGCCAGGGTGGCCTGAGCCTGGAGGGCCGCCTTCAGGGTCTCGGGCACGGCGATGCCGGCGCTGGCCAGCTTGGCCAGGCTGCCGGCCCGGGCCCCCAGGTCCGCCGTGATGGAGGGGAGGATCTGGGTCTCGGCCATCTCGCGCAAGACCTGGGTCTCGATGGCGATGGCCTTCTGGTACTGCTCGTGGCGAATGTGGACACGGGCCTCCAGCTCGTGCTCGCCCAGGATTCCGGGGCGCGAGAAGACGGCCTTCGAGGCGGGCAGCTCCCAGATGGGGAGGGCCGCGACGGTGTCCTTGGCGTGGGGCAGGCCGCGACGCTCGGCCTCCCGCTTCCATTCCTCCGAATAGCCGTTGCCCTCGAAGCGGATGGCCTTGGTCTCGATGATGGTCTTCTTCACCACCCTCATGACGGCCGCCTGATGCTCCTTGCCGGCCTTGAGCTCCGCCTCCAGCTGGGCGTTGAGGCCCTCCAGCGCCTCGGCCACGGCCGCGTTGATCACCGTGAGCGGCAGGGCGATGGGCTGGCTGGAGCCGACGGCGCGGAACTCGAACTTGTTGCCCGTGAAGGCGAAGGGGCTGGTGCGGTTCCGATCCGTGGCATCCCGCTCGATCATGGGCAGGTTGGCGATGCCCAGATCCAGGATGTGCTTGATGGACGCATCGGCGGCGTCCCCCTTCTCGATGGCATCCAGGATGTGGTTGAGCTGGCCGCCCAGGAAGACGGACATGATGGCCGGCGGGGCCTCGTTGGCGCCCAGGCGGTGATCGTTGCCGGCGCTGGCGATGGCCGCGCGGAGCAGGCCGCCATGGGTGTGGATGGCCTTGAGCGTGGCGCTGAGGAAGTAGAGGAACTGGAGGTTCTGCTCAGGCGTGTGGCCGGGCTCCAGCAGGTTGTTCCCCTCCTCGGTGGCCAGGCTCCAGTTCACGTGCTTGCCGCTGCCATTGACACCGGCGAAGGGCTTCTCATGCAGGAGGATCGCCAGACCGTGGCGTTCACCCACGGACTTGAGGATCTCCATGAGGAGCTGGTTGTGGTCGCTGGCGAGGTTGGCCGGCTCGTAGATGGGGGCGATCTCGAACTGGTTCGGCGCCACTTCGTTGTGGCGGGTCTTGGCGGGAATGCCCAGCTTGAAGCACTCCAGCTCCACCTCCTGCATGAAGCCGAGGACACGCTCTTTGATGCTGCCGAAGTAGTGGTCCTCCAGCTCCTGGCCCTTGGGCGGCTTGGCGCCCTGCAGGGTGCGGTTCGCAAACATCAGGTCGGGCCGCTGCTGGGCCAGTTCCAGATCCACCGCGAAGTACTCCTGCTCGGGACCGCACTGGGCCACCACGTGGCCGGTCGCCACACCGAGGTGGTGCAGCCCTTCCTGGGCCCGGCGGGAGACCACCTCCATGGAGCGGAGCAGGGGCACCTTGTGGTCCAAGGCCTCGCCGTGGTACCCCACGAAGGCCGTGGGGATGCAGAGGGTCTTGCCCAGCGGGCCTTCCATGATGAAAGCCGGGCTGGCCGGATCCCAGGCCGTGTAGCCCCGGGCCTCAAAGGTGGCCCGGAGGCCGCCGGAGGGGAAGGAACTGGCGTCCGGCTCGCCCTGGATGAGTTGGCTGCCGCTGAAGCGCTCGACAACCGTGCCCGGCTCGTCCCAGGCGATGAAGGCGTCGTGCTTCTCGGCCGTGGCGCCGGTCATGGGCAGGAACCAGTGGGTGAAGTGGGTGCAGCCCTGCTCCAGGGCCCACTCCTTCATGGCCAGCGCCACGCTGTGGGCCACCTCCGGAGACAGCGGCTCACCCCGGCGCAGGGCCTGCCGGTACGCCTTGTAGGCGTCCTTCTGCAGCCGTTCGCGCATGGTGCGCTCGCTGAAGGTGTTGCAGCCGAAGTACTGGCTGATCCGGGTCTGATCCAGCCGTGAGATGCTGGATGTGTCGAGCCCATGCGGCTTGGCCATATGTCCCCCCTTGGACGAAAAAGCATGAATCCATATAAACCTGGACCGATGTCCACCCCTGAGGGGCAGCCATCGGAGTTCCACACCCACCTGGACCCTGCGATCCGATCTCAGGGTACCGGAACCTGCAGTCCAGTGCCAGCCCCCGGGATGGTTTCGGAGGCCTGTGAACGGGCGCTCGATCTCCTCGGAAAGCTCCAGAACCGGCAAGCCGGACTCCCCCGTCCCGCCGCCCTGGCCTGGGAGCGGGCGGCCTTCGACGAGGTGTTCGATCATCCCGAACCGGGTCAACGGATCCGACGGTTCCTTGAGCGGGACTAGAATGAGGGCATGGAACTGACGGCCCCCTACGTCCCCGACCTCGAAAGCATCCCCGCCGGCATCGACCTGGTGGCGGAGATCCGGCGCCTCAAACGGGACCGGAAGGCCGTCATCCTGGCCCACTACTACCAGGAGCCGGAGATCCAGGACCTGGCCGACTTCGTGGGGGACAGCCTCCAACTCAGCCAGCAGGCGGCGAAGGCGGATGCCGAGGTCATCGCCTTCTGCGGCGTCCACTTCATGGCCGAGACCGCCAAGATCCTGAACCCCACGAAGACCGTGGTCATCCCCGACATGGATGCCGGCTGTAGCCTGGCGGACCGCTGTCCCGCGGACCACTTCGAGGCCTGGCTGACGCAGTACCCCGACCACGAGGTGGTGAGCTACATCAACTGCTCCGCCGGCGTGAAGGCGCTCAGTACCGTCATCTGCACCAGCAGCAACGCCGTGCGCGTGGTGGAGAGCATCCCGAAGGACCGGAAGCTCGTCTTCGCCCCCGACCGCCACCTCGGCAAGTGGGTGATGCAGCAGACCGGCCGGGATATGGTGCTGTTCCCGGGCTTCTGCATTGTCCACGAGCAGTTCACCGCCAAGCGCCTGGCGGCCTTGAAGGCCCAGCACCCCGAGGCGAAGCTCATCGCCCACCCCGAATGCGACGCCACCGTGAGCCAGTTGGCGGACTTCGTGGGCTCCACGGCGGCCCTGCTGAATTTCGTGGCCAAGGACAGCGCCCGGGCCTTCATCGTCGCCACCGAGGCGGGCATCCTCCATCAGATGCGCCAGCGGCGGCCCGAGGCTGAGCTGATCCCCGCCCCCGCCGACAGCGGCTGCAACTGCAGCCTCTGCCCCTACATGAAGCTGAACAACCTCGAGAAGCTGTACCTGGCCCTGCGGGACCTGCAACCTGAGATCCACCTGGACGAGGCGGTGCGGCTTCGCGCCCTCAAGCCCCTGGCGCGCATGCTGGCGCTGGGTTGAGCGCGTTAAGCTGACAGAACCCGACACCGAGCCCCCATGTACCGCCACCGCGCCTCCCGCTACCGTCATCTGCGCCCCGGGCTCAAGGGCCCCACCCGGTGGCAGCGGCTTCAGCAGCGCAGCGGACTCATCCTGCTGGTGCTTGCGGGCCTCGCGACGGCGGGTCTGCTTATCGTCGCGCCTTATTATTACGTGGGCATACAAGACTTCGATGCCCGAAATGCCTACGCCGATGCGCATTGGGCTGACTTCGAGGCGGTGGAACGCCACTGGAAGACCCTGCCCATCCTCCCCTCCGTTCACACGGGGGCCGAGCCAGAGGTACGTCGGTTCCTGACCGACCAGCCCTTGGTCGTGGCCCTCCTGGACCGCTTCGAGCGGCGGACCTTGTGGGTGCGGAAGGGGAATCACCTGGTGCGGGCACCTGAGGACAGCCGGTCCCAGCTCTACCTCGACTGGATGAGCCATGCCGAGATGGCCCAGCGCTTCGAGTGGAACCCGCCGAAGAACCAGGACCCCGATTTCGGCAAGGTTGCCACGGTGGTCCTCCTCTCCGACCGGTGGCTGGTGGTCAAGCGCTGGCGGCCCGGAGCCCCTGAGGTGGAGCGGGAACTGGAGATCGCCCTGGGTCCTAAACCATCCATTCGCATGGGCTTGGCCCGAGCGACCGATCTGGCAAGGAAGGACATGTTCGGTCAGGAATGGGGCAGAGCCCCCCACCTCCAGGCCGACCCCTGGCGGCTGGGTTACTACGATCTGAAGGCCGACATCAAGACCAACGCCTTTGGGGATGGCTGGGATCTGGCCGGCATCGCCTTCGAGAGCGAAGAGTCGGCCTACCGAAAGCTCCTCCAGAGACAGTTCTACACCTCGTTCGGCGTGTCCATCCTGATGGGCTTTGCCATCGCCCTGGGCCTGTGGCTGCGCCACCGGGCCCGCCGTCGGGCCGTGCTGGATGCGGATCGCATGGCCTCCCTCACCCACAGCCTCAAGACGCCCCTCGCCCTGCTGAAGTTCCGTTGCGACTCCCTGCGCCTGGGGCGCCTGAGCCCCGACCGGGCCGACGAGGAACTGCTCCGGATCGGCGACGAGGTGGACCACCTCACCCTCATCATCGAGAACGGCCTGCGGGTCATCCGGGGGGGCGGATCCACCGGCCCCCGGAGCCAGGCCACACCCGAGTGGCTGGTGGGCATTGCCGATGACCTGCGGCCTGGCTTCGAGGTGGAGGGACGGGACCTCCAGTTGAATTTGTGCAGCGAATCCGGCCAGGCTCCCCTGAGTTCCCTCCGGGCCGCCGTGCTCACCCTCCTGGAGAACGCGCTGGGCCACGGACGCGGAACCACAACGCTGGCGACCTGGCGGGCCCGACGGCGGTTCTGCATCCAGGTGAAGGACGAGGGCGACGGGCTGGCCCCCCACCAGGTGAAGGCCCTCGGCAAGCCCTTCCAGCGCATTCGCGAGGCGGGCAAGGAGGGCTTCCTCCGTGACGGCCAGGGCCTCGGACTGAGCCTCCTCGTGCATGTCGCCGAACAGGAGGGCTGGGGCCTCACCTTCGCCTCGGCCCCCGGCGAGGGCTTCGCCGCCACACTGGAGATCCCTGCCACCCGCGTGTAGGGAGCCTTGGAAATTGCAGCCATCTGTTCTTGTCTTTCCCAGGCAACGCGTGCATCTTGAATAGCCTGATCCTTGAGCGAGACGCCGTGACCCACATCCTTGTGGTAGAGGACGAGCCCTCCCTCTGCCAACTCCTCGTCAACAACCTGAGCTTCGAAGGCTACTCCGTCGAAGCCGCAGGGGACGGTGTGCCCGCGCTGGCCGCCCACGCGGCCCACCGGGCCGACCTGATCGTCCTCGACCTGATGCTTCCCCAGATGGATGGCTTCGAGGTGCTGAGGAACCTGCGGGAGGGCAAGGATGAGGTGCCCGTCCTCATGCTCACGGCCCGGGGCCAGGAGGCGGACCGGGTGCAGGGGCTGAGCCTGGGGGCCGACGACTACCTGGTGAAGCCCTTCTCGGTGCTGGAACTCATCGCCCGGGTGAAGGCCATCCTCCGCCGGACCCGCCCCGTGGACCGGCCACCCCTGCTGCGATCCGGCCCCTTCCGCTTCGACCTGCCCCGCCTCGATGCCCGGCGGGATGGCAAGGCCCTGGACCTCACCCCCCGGGAGTTCCGGCTTCTGGAAATCCTCATCACCCACGCAGGCCGGACCCACAGCCGGCGAGAGCTGCTGCAGCTGGCCTGGGAGTCCGACGCCCGCCCCTCCGCCCGCACGGTGGATGTCCACATCGCCAACCTCCGGAAGAAGCTGGGCGAAGAGGACGGCGCCCCGTGGATCGCCACCGTGGGTGGCGAGGGCTACCGCTGGGTGACCCCCGTGGAAACCGAACACGGGTGATTCCCGCCGTGCACCGGCCCCGGGGCCCTCGTAGACTGGGCTTTCCAACCGAGGTCCGATGACACCCTGGAACCCCCACAGCTGGCAGCGTTTCCCCGCCCAACAGCAGCCAACCTACGACGACCCCTCCGGGCTGGAGGCCGCCCTGGCGCGCCTCCGGCGCCTGCCGCCCCTGGTGGTGCCCGAGGAGGTGGACCGCCTGCGAGGCCTGCTGGCGGAGGCCGCGGCGGGACGGCGCTTCCTGCTCCAGGGCGGAGACTGCGCCGAGCAGTTCAAGGACTGCACGCCCGAGGCCATCGAGGGCAAGCTGCGGGTCCTCCTCCAGATGTCCGTGGCCCTCACCCACGGCGGGCGGAAACCCGTGGTGCGGGTGGGCCGCATCGCCGGCCAGTTTGCCAAGCCCCGGAGCAAGCCCACGGAGATGATCCGGGGCCAGGAGCTGCCCAGCTACCGGGGCGATCTGGTGAACGGATTGGATGCGACGCCGGAGGCCCGGCGGGCCGACCCGGGCCGGATGCTGGAAGCCTACTTCCACGCCTCGGCCACCCTGAACCACCTGCGGGCCCTCACGGCAGGCGGCTTTGCGGACCTGCATCACCCGGAGCGCTGGGAGCTGCCCGGCGGCACGGGGGAGGTGCCCGAATACCGCCGGACCCTGGATCAGGTGAAGGAGTCCCTGGACTTCCTGGAGGCCCTGGGCGGCGTCCAGCGGGACGTCCTGGAGCGCATCGACTTCTTCACCAGCCACGAGGCCCTGCTGCTGCCCTTCGAGGAGGCCCTCACCCGCTGGGTGGGCGCGTCCGGCGCCTACTACAACCTGGGCGCCCACACCCTCTGGGTGGGCGAACGCACCCGGCAGCTGGAGGGCGCGCACCTCGAATACCTGCGGGGCATCCGCAACCCCCTGGGGGTGAAAGTGGGCCCCAGCGCCACGGCGGAGCATCTCGTCGCCCTCCTGGACCGCCTGGATCCCGACCGCGAACCCGGCCGCATCACCCTCATTTCCCGCTTCGGCGCCAGGCGCATCCGCGAGGCCCTGCCGCCCCTCCTGAAGGCCGTGCAGGCCACGGGACGGCCGGTGCTCTGGAGCTGCGACCCCATGCACGGCAATGGGGTGGAGAGCGCAGGGGGACTCAAGACCCGCGACTTCGACGCCATCCTCGCGGAGCTCCGCCAGGCCTTCGAGCTCCACCGGGAGGCGGGCTCCCACCTCGGCGGCGTCCACATCGAGCTCACGGGCGAGGCGGTCACGGAATGCACCGGCGGCACCCAGCGGCTCTCCGAAGTGGACCTGGCCAAGGCCTACGAGACGGGCTGCGATCCGCGCCTGAATGGGGTCCAGAGCCTGGAGATGGCCTTCCTCATCGCCGAGATGATGCGGGGCTGAGGCCCCACGGCACGCCGATCACTGCACGGTGGGATGCAGCGCCTCCAGGCCCAGGCGGAGCGTCAGCGTCTCGAAGGGGGCCTGCAGGGTCAGGGAGGTCCCCGGTTCCAGGTCCGGCAGCGGTTTCAGTCGGGGTGGCGGCAGCAACAGGGCCTCTCCGGGACGCAGGATCGGGAGTTCCAGTCCCTCCCAGGCGCCGAAGGGAATGCGGCGCCGGTGGGTGCCGGCCCGCAGGTCCAGGTGCCCCTCCGGCCAGACCAGAATCATCCAGGCCCCCAGGGCGGCCCCCTCGCCGTCCTCCAGGGCCAGGCAATAGCCCCCGGCCTGGCCCCCGAGGGTGCCCAGGGCGGCCAGGGTGGGACGGGGTGGCGCGTCCAGCAGGCCGCCGGGCCCCGCCACGCGGAGGCGGTCCAGGCAGCCGCCGTCGGCGCGGCGGAGCACCGCCGGGCGGGGCAGGCAGGGCAGGAGGTCGATGGCCGCCAAGCGGGGCGCCAGGGCCTCGGGAAGCGTCCCGCGGCGATCCCACTTCTCGGCGTAGGCCAGGGTCTGCCGGAGCCGGGCCAGGGCCCGGGGTCCGCCTTCCAGGACACGGCGCAGGCTGGGCGGCACCAGGGCCTCCGCCAGCCGGTCGGGATCGCCTTCGCCCAGCTTCCGGAGGCGCACCGCCTCGATGCGGTTCAGATCCGCCACCCGCCCCGAATCGAGGCGCGCCACCAGGGCCCTGCGCTCGGCAGGCCCCTCCGCCCAGGTCGCGGTGCCCAGGATCATGCCCGGCTCACGCCTGGGCCTCGAGCCAGTCCCGGGTGCCGGGTTCCAGGTCCTTGGGGCGGTTCGTGGCGAAGTCCAGCATCACCTGGACGGTCTTGCCCTCGGCAAAGAGTTCGCCCCCGAGCCCTTTGGTGAGCCGGTAGGTCAGCTCGAAGGAGCTGTTGCCCACCTTGGTGCAGTGCAGTTCCACCCGCACGTCATCCCCCAGCAGGATGGGCATGCGGTAGTCCACCTCGGCCCGTGCGATGAGGAAGCCCTCCTCCTGGAACTTCCGGCCGCCCAGGAAGGTCCGCCACCACTGGAAGCGGGCCTGCTCCATGAAGCTCACCACCACCGCGTTGTTCACATGGCCCATGGCGTCCAGGTCGCGGAACCGCACCTCGATGGGATGGGAAAAGGGCATGGCAGCCTCCATGCTCAAACCATACCTCAAGGCATGCGATGATGCCGCGAACCGACATGCCCGCCCCCTTGCTCATCGCCTACGACCCCGACTGCAGCCTCTGCTACCGCATGGCCCTGTGGCTGGCGCGCCGGGACCGCCGGGGCCTGCTGCTGGTGGCACCCCTGCGGGATCCCGAGGTGCTGGCCCTCGCCCCGGAACTGGCGGGACTGGATCTGCAACGGGAGATCCATGGGCTGGATCTGGGCACCCGCCGGATCTGGGTGGGCCAGGATCTGCTGGCCCCCATCGCGCGGCGGCTGCCCGCCTGGATCTGGGCCGCGCCCCTGCTGCGGCTCCCGGGCATGGCGGGGCTCGTCCACCACCTCTACCTCGGCTGGTCCGCCTGGCGGTACCGCCGCACGGGCCGCCTCCCCTTCCGGGACCCCTGACACGCAGCCCCGGTCCCAGGCATCCTGGAGGCATGGAACCCACGCCCGCCTCCCCCTGGCAGCCGGACCGCCGCTGGGCGGATCCCCTGATCGCCCTGCTCGCGACCCTGGCCCTATTGGCGGCGGGGTTCTCCCTGCTGTCCAAGCATGCCCGGGCCGCGCGCCCCGCCGAGCGGGCCAGCCTCCAGGGCCGGATGCTGGAGCCCCTCCTCTCCGCGCCCCAGCTATTGGGGGCCCGCCTCCCCATCCGCGGTGAGAGCCTCGCCAAGGCCAGGACCCAGCTCACGGAGCCCTGGGACCGGGCCCTGCTCTCCGTCCTGACGGCCGAATCCGGGGACCTGGCCACGGCTCGGGATCTGGCCCTGGGGCCCCAGAGTCCCCAGGGGCCCTGGGGCGACCACTTCCGCGCCGCCTGGATGGCGGCCTACGAGCACGGTCCCCTGCCGGATCCCACCCTCCGCCCCGAGCTTGGCCGGCGCCTGGGGAACGGCTATGCCGCTGCGCTCCTGGAGGCGCGGCTGGTCGACCGGGCAGGCGGAAACGGCGAGGCCCTGCGCAAGAGCGCCCGGGAGGCCCTGCTCCTGCGCCTCCTGGCCCTCGGCGCCTTCGGCCTCCTGGCGACGGGACTGGGCCTGGGGGGCCTGATGTTCGCCATGTACCTGCTCGCCACGCGGCAGGTTCCGCCCCCGCGGCCCCTGCCGGCCTGGGGTCTCTCGGGGCGCGGCGCGGCCCTCGTCCTGCTCACCTGGTTCCTGCTCTTCTTCCTGGCGGGCAACCTGGCGGCCCTGCTGATGCTGCCCTTCCCCCATCTGCGCTGGGTGGCGGTGCCCCTGGGCTACGGGATCCACGCCTTCGGCGGCCTGGCCCTCCTCTGCCGGGCGGAGGGAATCTCCTTCCGGGAACTGTGGCGGCGCGTGGCGCCGCCGCCGGTGGGCCGCAACCTGGCCTGGGGCTTCGCCTTCCTGGCCCTGGCCGTATGCCTGGTCTTCGGCCTCTCGTTGATCCTCAGCCCCATCCTGAAATCCGATCAGAGCCCCCAGCGGGAGCTGGTGGACCTGCTGCGGGGGCTCCATGGCTGGGGCCCCACCGTCGCCATGTTCCTGGTGGTGGCGGGACTGGCGCCCTTCTTTGAGGAGACACTCTTCCGCGGCTTTCTGCTCCCGGTCCTGGCCCGGCGCTGGCCCATGGCCTGGGCCCTGCTCGGCTCCGCCCTGCTCTTCGGGGCCATCCACCTCCAGCCCCTGGGCCTGCCCACCCTCGCTGCCCTGGGCCTGGTGCTGGGTCTCGCCATGCGGCGAACCGGCAGCCTCTGGACCCCCATCCTCGTCCACGCCTGCTGGAACGGGTCCGTGTTCATCCTGATGCGGGTGCTCGCGGCCTAGCCGTTCCAGTCGAAGCGGGCCAGGAATGGAACCAGCCACCAGAAAAGCTGGAGCAGCAGGAAGAGCAGCACCACCCACTTCAGCACCCGGCCCCAGTCCGTGCCCTCCTCGGGGGAGTGGATCGGTCTGCGCCGGATGGTGGTGAGGTAGGAGGCCACGGGATCCTCCGCCAGATCGATCTTCACGGGCTGGCTCTGCCGGAGCCGGGAACCCGTGGTCCCCTGGGCCGCGGCCAGGGGCGCCTGATCGGAGGCGCGGAAGCGACTCACCGAAACCATGCCGCTGCCATCGTCCTCCTGGGTGAGGGCCCCGAAGAGCTTGGCCCGCAGGTGCGCGGTCCCGGGCAGGGCGTCGATCAGCTCCTCCATGAACTCGGGCAGGGTGGTGTGCCGGTCCTCGGGATCCGAAGAGAGGGCCCGCTGGAACACCCCCGCCAGCCGGGGCGACATGTCCGGGGGGATGGCCACGGGATCCTGGAGGATGTGGATGATGATCTCCGTGAGGCCACTCCCGGGGTGGGGCAGTTGGCCCGAGAGCAGTTCGAAGGCCGTGGCCGCGAAGCTGTAGCGGTCGGAGGCGGGGGTTCCCTCGCCGCCCTTCAGCACCTCGGGGGGAGCGTAGGCCGGGGAGCCCAGGAAGTCGCCCGTGACCGTGAGACGCAGGGCCAGGGTCTGGGCGTAACCGGTCACCTCCTGGATCTCCTCGGGCTCGGGGTCCAGGAGCCCCTCGGAGGCCAGGCTCATGTGGCCCAGGGTGCGGGCGATGCCGAAATCCATGAGCTTGGCCCGACCCTCCTCGCTGAGCAGGATGTTGTCCGGCTTGATATCGCGGTGAACGATGGCCTGCCGGTGGGCGGCTCGCAGGGCCCGCATGGCCTGGATCAGCACCCGGACACTGGTCTCCAGATCCAGGTTCTTCTCCTTGATGTGCTTGCCCAGGCTCTTGCCCTCGACGTACTCCATGGCCAGGAAGGGCCCGATCTCCTCCTCCACGCCCACATCGAAGACCGTGACGACGTTCGGATGGTTGAGCTGGGCGCTGATCTCCGCCTCGCGCCGGAACCGCAGCATGGCCTGATTGCGGGCCTCCCCCGCCACCTTGACCACCTTGATGGCGACCCGGCGCTTCAGCATGGGGTCCTCGGCCAGATAGACCGTGCCCATGCCCCCCGATCCGATGGGCCTGATCACCAGGTAACGACCGATGGTCTTGGGATCTGACATGAGGTTCGATTCTAGCCTCGGGTCGTTCATCGGCGACCCGGGTAGAATCTTGGGTTTGGCAGCAACCCGAACGGAGACCCCCTATGGCCGCCCTCATCGAAGCCATCAGCATCAAGCGCAAAATGTTCTTCGAGTTCGAGGACGCGCCGTACCACTGCCTCGACGTGGAAATTTCCACGCCCACCGCCCGGGGCGGGCAGACCCTGGTGCGACTCAAGATGCGGAACCTCCTCACCCGGGCCGTTTTCGACAAGACCTTCAAGGCCGGGGACAAGTTCAAGGAACCCGACCTGGCTCTGGCCCCCGCCAGCTACCTCTACAGCGACGGCGAAGGCTCCCACTTCATGGATCAGGAGACCTACGAGACCCACACGCTCAACGGGGAGATGGTCGGGGACGCCCTGGACTACCTCCTCGAAGGGCAGCTGGTGCAGATCCAGAAGTTCAACGGGAATCCCATCGGCCTCCAGCTGCCCCTGCAGGTGGAGCTCACCGTCACCTACACCGAGCCCGGCGCCCGGGGCGACACGGCCAGCGGCAACGTCACCAAGCCCGCCAAGCTGGAGACCGGCATCGAGATCAAGGTGCCCCTCTTCATCAAGGAAGGCGAGAAGGTCAAGGTGAGCACCGAAACCGGCGATTTCGCGGGCCGGGCCTGAAGAGATCCACCACTGAGACACGGAGCACACGGAGCACACGGAGGATTCACTGAGGAAGGATGAGAGACGGGGTTCTGGGAGTCGCATCGGGTGCGTTGCCCATTCTCCTTCCGTGTTCTTTTCTCGGTGTTCTCCGTGTCTCCGTGGTGAATCTTTTCGGTCGGCCCGATGAAGAAATACCGCCTCGGCCAGAGCCGCGATGCGCAGGACATGGACCACCGGGAGGCCTACTCCCGCGAGCGCTCCGGGGAGAGCAAGCGCCGGCAGCGGCAGGCCGAGCGCCTCAGCACCGGCATCGAGTCCCATGATTCCGAGACCCTCCTGAATCTGCCTGATGCGGAACCCTGGCTGCACCTGCCCGAGGCCACCCTCACCCAGCGGCACAGCCAGTGGGTGGACCTGGAATTGGCGGACCGGAGCAGCCTCCGCGCCACCCTGGGGGGCAAGCTCAAGGGGGTGCGGCTGGTCTGCGGCGACCGCGTGCGCTATTCGCCCATGCCCATCGAGGCCACGGATGCCAAGCGGCCCCAGGCCCAGGTGGTGGCGGTCACGCCCCGCCGCACGCTGCTCAAGCGCGGCGGCATCGACGACCGCGAACCCTGGCAGCTCATCTGCGCGAACGCGGACGAGCTGTGGATCTGTGCCGCCGTGGTGGATCCGCCCCTGCGGCCCGGGTTGCTGGAACGGGCCCAGGTGCTGGCCCTGGACGCGGGCCTGACCTTCCGCATCATCATCACCAAGCGGGATCGGGCCGCTCGGTCGGACGCCCTGCCGGAGCTGGACCCCCTGCGGGACCTGGGTTTGCCCATCCACGAGACCTCAGCCCTCAAGGGCGAAGGCGTGGAGGAACTGCGGGACCTGATCGCAGACAAGGTCGTGGTCCTCCTGGGCCACAGCGGCGTGGGGAAGAGCACCCTGGTGAACGTCCTGGCTCCCGAGTTGGCGCTCAAGACCGGGGGCCTCACGAAGTTCGGCACGGGCAAGCAGACCACCACCTCCGCCCGCTGGCTCCCGCTCCCCGGGGGCGGCACCCTGGTGGACACCCCAGGCATCCGCAACCTCAGCGTCCGGGGTTTCGACCGGGCCCTGCTGGGCCGGGTCTTCCCGGAATTCTCCGCCGAGGTGCTGGAGCATCCCCTCGCCTTCGATCCCGGCGATGACGACGTCCTCGAGGCCCTGGGCCTCGACTACCCCGAGCGCCTCCAGAGCCTGCAGCGGCTGTGGCAGGAGATGGACGATCGCAACCCCAACCAGAATGTCTGGCGGTAGGGGGGCGAATGCAGGACCGGATGCAATCCGATTCCCGACTCCTCAGCCTCGTCTATGGCGCGGTCTTCGGGACGCTGTTTCCCCTCTTCTTCTTCGCGGCACGGTCCTTCACGCGCCGCGAGCGGGGACACGAGACCGCCGACCAGATCGCCAATGCGTTCATGACACTGAGGCCCAAGTACCTGGAGGCCATCCTGGCGAACACCGCCCAGGTGCTGGGGCTCCGGCCCACCCATCCGGACGTGGAACGGACGGCGCGGGAAATGGTGCGCCAGCACGCCCGGGCCTGGGTGGACTTCTTCTTCTTCGGGCAGCGCGATCCGGAGGCGGCCCTGGCCAACTTCGCCTCCATCGAGGGACTGGAACGGCTGGACGGCGCCATCGCCGAGGGCCGCGGCGCCATCCTGCTGACCGCCCACGCCGGGAACTACGAGCTGGGCGGCCTGCTGGTGCGCGCCCGGGGACTGCGGATCCACGCGGTCTACAAGCCCGACCGCTTCGAGGCCGTGGAGCGCCTGCGGGAGCGGCTGCGCAACCAGGGCGGCGTCGTTGGCCTGCCGGTGGATGGCGTGGGTTTCTCCACCCTCCCTCTGGTGCGGCTCCTGCGGGAGGGCCAGCTGGTGGGCATGCAGGGGGACCGGGACTTCAGCCTGAACGGCGTTTCGGTGCCCTTCTTCGGGCGTCCCGTGCCCTTCCCCCGGGGCCCCTGGGAGCTGGCCGCCATGACCGGCGCCCCCATCGTCACCAGTTTCTTCTTTGCGGACGAGGCCGGTCGCTTCCACGCCCGCTTCGGCGAGCCCATCTGGATCCGCGGAGGCCGGGGCGAGCGCATGGCCGAAATCGAGGCCGGGCTGAGGGCCTACGTGGCCGACCTGGAGGCCCTCATCCGCCAGCACCCCAGCCAGTGGTACTGCTTCTACCCCTTCTGGGATGATCCCCTCAGAACGTAGCGCGTCAGGGGGCTTCGGCAACGGACATCCGCTGCCCCACGGGCAGGTTGAACTTCAGCACCTGGAAGTTGGGGCTCAGATCGAAGTCGCGGGGCATGATGTAGCTGGGATGCCGGGCCAGCAGGCCTTTGCCGAGACCGCTTCCCCGCAGTTCCGGCTGGACCGGGTAGTCCACTTTGTAGAAGGCCTTGGCGATGAGGGCCGAGCAGATGACCTCCCGGCTGGAGGAGCTGCCCAGGTAGAGGGGCCGACGCCGGAGGCGGGCCGGCAGCAGGTGGAAGGGCGTGAGGTAGCGGCCCAGATCGAAGACGTTCTGCTGGTCGTAGTGCTGCCCCAGATGCCGGAGCAACTCGTCCAGCACCTGATCCAGCTCCCCGGGACTGAGCCCCTGGGGCCGGCAGACGCGCAGGTTGTAGGCGAGGTAGGTGGCCAGGGGCACGACCTGGACCCCCTCCCGGATGTCGCTCTCGATGAGCAGGCGGGTGGCCTCGGGGCCGAACCGGTCCAGGGCCGCCTCGGCCTGGGGACCGCCCCAGCGCAGGAGGGCATCCCCCAGGTACATGGCGGCATGGCTCCAGGAACTCTGGGTGAGGACCTGGATCACGCGGCTGATGCGGGTCTTGCCCTCCACCAGCACCACGTCCCCGGGACGGAGCTGGGCCAGGAGACGATCCGGGTCGTTCGGCACCCGCCGCTGATAGGCGGGGCGCTCGGTGGTGAGGTAGCGGAGGAGACCGCGGGCGAGGGCATCGTGCAGGAACACCGGGGCTCCCGCGGGCCCCGCCTAGACCGCGGCGGGAACGGCGGCCAGATCCTTCACCCAGGCGGGGACGGTCCGGACGCCCTTGGGCGGCTGCAGGGCCTTCTGGTAGCGCCGCAGGTCGCCGTCGTGGTTGACGATGAAGTCGCTCTCCTCCACGTAGCTGGTGATGGGCAGCCAGGCGGTGGCGACGCGGCCCAGGTCGGAGGCCTCCACTTCCAGGGCCAGGCTGAAGGACGCTGCCTTCAGGATGCGCCCCAGCAGTTCGGCTTCCTTCGTGCTGGTGAACGCCGCGTCGTGCAGCAGCACCACCGCCTTCACCTCGCCGCGCTCGACCTTGGCCAGCAGCTCTTCCAGGGCCCCGAAGCGGAAGCCCCGCTCGGAGAAACCGCGCCGGTTGACGATGCCATCGGCGCTCTTCTGGAGCAGGGGCAGTACCACCGGGATCACCCTGTCGCCGCTGCCGTAGCGCAGGTCGGGGGACGCGGCCAGCTCACCCAGGCGCTGGGCGGCATCGCAGCCGAAGGTGCCCTGGCCGATCACGGCCGCGGGACCGGCGGACTGCAGGGCCTCCCGCACGATCTCCAGGGTGGTTTCGGCGCCCTTCAGGAGGGGCTGGGCCGGACGGTCCGGGCGATTGTAGAGGGCGTAGGCGTAGCGCTCCTCGTCGCTGATGAAGTGCGTGTCGTTGCGGCCTTCCAGGGGCCGCGGGCGGAAGCGGTAGGCCCGGTTGCCCTCGTGATCGACCCAGATGGGGCTGCCCAGGGCCGAGTGGCGGCTGATGGAGGGCGTGCTCTTGAGGAACCAGACCCGCTTGCGGAAGCGGAAGTCGCGGCTGGTGAGGGCGCCCACGGGGCAGAGATCCACCACGTTCCCGGCAAAGGGATTCTGATCCATGCTCTTGCCCGTGAAGGTGGTGACCTCCAGGTGCGCACCGCGCTGGGCCACGGTCAGTTCGCCGCCGCCGCTGATCTCGCGGGTGAAGCGCACGCAGCGGGTGCAGTGGATGCAGCGGTTCTTGTCGATGACGATCTTGGCGCCCAGGTCCTCGTAGCGGTACCGGCGCTTCACCTCGGCCATGCGGGAGTCGCCGCTGCCGTAGGCGTAGGAGTAGTCCTGCAGCTTGCACTCGCCCGCCTGGTCGCAGATGGGGCAGTCCAGGGGGTGGTTCATGAGGAGGAACTCCATCACCCCGGCCCGGGCATCGGCCACGGCGGGGGTGTTGGTGAAGACTTCCATCACCACGGCCTCATGGTTGTCCTTGGGCGCGGGGGGAACGGTGGTGGTGCAGCTGGTGGCCAGCTTGGGCTGGCCCTTGATCTCCACCAGGCACATGCGGCAGGTGGCCACGGGGGTCAGGGCCGGGTGGTAGCAGTAGTGCGGAATGTCGATGCCCACCTTGCGGCAGGCGTCCAGCACCAGGGTGCCGGGGTTCACGCTCATCTCAACGTCATTGATCTTGATGGTCGGCATACCCGCTCCAGGCCTTCCAGGATGGGGCTTCATGCCCTGTAGGTAAAGTAGGACGCCTCAGGGCCTTCCGACCGCCCCGACCATGCACTGCCGGCAGAAGTCGAGGAAATCCTCCAGATCCGGGATATCCAGGTTCACTGTGGCGGGAATCACAT
This sequence comes from Acidobacteriota bacterium, assembly GCA_021802985.1. Classification (GTDB taxonomy): domain Bacteria; phylum Acidobacteriota; class Holophagae; order Holophagales; family Holophagaceae; genus Geothrix. The sequence continues at coordinate 19,502 of JAJZQW010000016.1, forward strand.
TCGAGATCACCACCTGCCTACGGAGTTCCCCGGTGGCCTCCATGGAGAAGACAAACCAGGCCAGGCGGTCCTTCTCGGAAGAGAGGGTGAGGCTCACAGTCCGGGCCTCGAAGAAAAGATCCGGCGCGCTGCCCCCCTCCAGGGTGTGCCAGGGGGGGATGTGGCCCCGCGTCACGAATTCCTCCCTCAGCTGCGCCAGGGTGTGCTGGACCGTGAACTGGACCTCGACCTGGACATCCATGTCGTCCTCCTGGAGTTCTTTTCGGCCGATCAGGGCCAAAACCCAAACCTGGTGTTCCCCGGGAGGGAACGGCGTGGAAAAATCGAAGGTTCGGGGGGATGGCATGCCGACGGCATTGATCTCGGTCTACGACAAGACGGGCCTGCTGGGTCTGGCCGAAGGCTTGCTCGGCCTGGGCTGGCGTCTGCTGGCCACGGGCGGCACGCTGAGGTCGCTCCAGGAGGCCGGGCTGGAGGCCCAGGAGGTGGCCGCCTACACCGGGGCCCCCGAGTGCTTCGACGGCCGGGTGAAGACCCTCCACCCCCGGATCCATGGAGGCCTGCTCTTCCGGCGCGACCTCGAGGCCCACACTGCTGATGCCGCCCGTCTGGGCATCGAGCCCATCGACCTGGTCGCCATCAACCTCTACCCCTTCGAGGCCACCATCGCCCGGGAGGGCGTGACCCACGACGAGGCCATCGAGCAGATCGACATCGGCGGCCCCAGCATGATTCGCAGCGCCTCCAAGAACCACGCCGCGGTGACCGTCCTCACCGCCCCGGACCAGTACGGCCCCTTCCTCGAGAAGCTGAAGGCCGACACCTGGACCCTGGAGGACCGCCGGCACTGCGCCCTGGAGGCCTTCCGCCGCACGGCCGCCTACGATGCCGCCATCGCCGGGTGGATGGAACGGGAGCAGGCCACGGGCGACGAGGCCACCGGCCTGCCCCACCACCTCTGCGTGAACCTGTCCCAGCACCAGGGCCTCCGCTACGGCGAGAACCCCCACCAGCCTGCCGCCTTCTATGTGGAGCCCGGACGGGTACCCTCGGGCATCGCCGCCTGCCACCAGCACCAGGGAAAGGAGCTGAGCTTCAACAACCTCCTGGATGCCGATGCCTGCGCCCGCCTGGTCTGGCAGTTTCCCGCCCCGGCCTGCGTCATCGTCAAGCACAACAACCCCTGCGGCGTAGGGCAAGGACCCCATGCCCTCGAGGCCTTCACGAAGGCCCAGGCGGGGGACCCCCTCAGTGCCTTCGGTGGCATCGTGGCCTTCAACCGCCCCGTCGGCGTGGAAGTGGCCCGCGTCATGGCCCAGAACTTCTGGGAGGTGATCCTGGCGCCGACCTTCACCGGGGAGGCCCTGGAGGTCTTCGCCGCCAAGAAACAGCTCCGCATTCTGCAGACCCCGGACCACTGGCCCCAGAGCGCCGAGGGCCTGGACACCCGCTCCATCGGGGGCGGCTACTTGGTGCAGCGGACCGACGATGCCTTCGTGCCCTTCGAGGACTGGGAGGTGAAGGCCAGCGGCAACGGCCCGCGACCCAAGGCCGAGGACCTCATGCTCGCCCAGAAGGTGGCCAAGGCCGTCAAGTCCAACGCCATCGTCCTGGTCAAGGACGGCGCCACGGTGGGCATCGGGGCGGGCCAGATGAGCCGGGTGGATTCCGTGGAGATCGCCTGCCGCAAGGCCGGCAACCGGGCCCGGGGTGCCGCCCTGGGCAGCGATGCGTTCTTCCCCTTCGCCGACGGCCTGGAACTGGCCGCCCGCCACGGCGTCACCGCCTTCGTCGAGCCGGGCGGCAGCCTGCGCGACAAGGAGGTCATCGAGGCCGCCCAGAAACTCGGCGTCTGGCTCTTCTTCACCGGCATGCGACATTTTCGACATTGAAACCGCGAAAGACGCAAATGACACCAAAGGAATCCGCAGCCGCCGGCCTGATCCTTCCAGATGAAAGCTATGCCCTCATGGGCGCTGCTTTCGAGGTCTACAAAGAACTGGGGCCGGGTTTTCTTGAAGCGGTCTACGAGGAGGCCCTGGCCCGCGAATTGGTCACCCGGAACATCCCGTTTCGCCGTCAGGTGCCCCTGGTGATTCATTACAAAGGCTGTCCGCTCGACAAGCACTATGTCTGCGACCTCATCGTATTCGATCGGATCATCGTGGAACTGAAGGCAATTCGATGCATCACCGACATTGACCTGGCCCAGACACTCAACTATCTCAAGGCCACTGGACACCCCTTGGCCCTGATCCTCAACTTCAGCGCTCCGGGCAAGCTCGAATGGAAGCGGGTTGTCCACACCAATGCCTGATAGCTTTTAATTTCGCGACCTTTCGCGTCTTTCGCGGTTCCCCAATGAAAACTTCTGAACTCCGCCAGCGATTCCTGCAGTACTTCGAGCGCCAGGGGCACCGCCGGGTGGCCTCCAGCCCGGTCATCGGGCCGGCGGACGACCCCACCGTGATGTGGACGAACGCCGGGATGGTGCAGTTCAAGGACCTCTTCCTGGGCAAGGAGAAGCGTGACTACCGCCGCGCCACCACCAGCCAGAAGTGCCTGCGGGCCGGGGGCAAGCACAACGACCTGGACCAGGTGGGTTTCACGGCCCGCCACCACACCTTCTTCGAGATGCTCGGCAACTTCAGCTTCGGCGACTACTTCAAGGCCGACGCCATCCGGTTCGCCTGGGAGTTCGTCACCGGCCCGGTGGCCGAGGGGAACCTGGGGCTGGACCCCTCGCGCCTCTGGATCACGGTCTTCGAAGGCGCCGACGGCATCCCCGCGGACACCGAAGCCGAGGAGCTGTGGAAGGCCGCGGGCGTACCCCCCGAGCGCATCCTGCGTTTCGGCAAGAAGGACAACTTCTGGCAGATGGGCGACACCGGCCCCTGCGGCCCCTGCTCGGAAATGCACTATGACCGCGGCGCGCACATTCCCGGCGACGCGCTCCCCAACGGCGCGGGCGACCGGAACATGGAGATCTGGAACCTGGTCTTCATGCAGTACGAGCGGGATGGGAACGGCGTCTTGACGCCGCTCCCCCGGCCCAGCATCGACACCGGCATGGGCCTGGAACGCACCGCCAGCATCCTCCAGGGGGTGGACACCAATTACGAAATCGACCTCTTCCACCCCATCTTCGAGGCCATCTGGAAGGTGGCGAAGGTGAAGCCGGAGGACCGGCGCGAGGTCACGAACCGGACGGCCTCCCAGGTCATCGCCGATCACATCCGGGCCGCCACCTTCATGAGCTTCGACGGCATCGCGCCCAGCAACGAGGGCCGGGGCTACGTACTGCGCAAGATCATCCGCCGGGCCCTGCGCTTCGGCCGGAAGCTGGGCATCGAGGGCCTCTTCTTCGCCGACCTCGCCCCGGCCGTCTTCCAGGCCATGGGTGACCAGTACCCCGAGCTGCTGGGCGAAATGGGGCGCATCCAGAAGGCCCTCCACCGCGAGGAGCAGCAGTTCAGCCAGACCCTCTCGGCCGGTCTCCGCATCCTCGAAGCCAGCGATGTGTCCTCCGGCACCCTCGTCGGCAGCGACATCTTCCGCCTCTACGACACCTACGGCTTCCCCATCGACCTGGTGGAGGACTGGTGCCGGGAGCGGGGCGTCATCGCCGACACCGCCGGGTTCCAGCAGGAGCTGAACGCCCAACGCACCCGCGCCCGGGCGGCCATGAAGTCCCACGATCTCCGCCTGAGCGGGGATCTGGCCCTGCTCGCCGACGTTCCGCCCACGCGGTTCACCGGCTACGAGCACCTGGAGAGCCAGGGCCACGTCGTCGCGCTGTTCGACGCGGAGAGCCGCCGGGTCAAGCAGCTTTCGGGCGAGGGCTACGTGGTGCTGGACCGCACCCCCTTCTACGCGCAATCCGGCGGGCAGGTGGGCGACCGGGGCCAGCTCCGCTTCGAGGGCGGCCACGCCGAGGTGCTGGACTGCACCACACCGGCCCCCAAGCGGTACCTGCACAAGGTGTCCGTCCAGGGCGAGATCGTGGAGAACATGCCGGTGACGGCGCTGGTGTACGCCATCCGCCGCCGCCGGATCCAGGCTCACCACACCGCCACCCACCTCCTCCACGCCGCCCTGCGCGAGGTGCTGGGCACGCACGTCAAGCAGGCTGGCAGCGTGGTCGACGCCACCCGGCTGCGCTTCGACTTCAGCCACTTCGCGCCGCTGGAACCCGAGCAGATCGCCGAGGTCGAGCGCATCGCCACTCGCCAGGCCATGAAGTCGATCCCCACCCGGGTGAATGAGATGGAAATCGATGAAGCCCTGGCCTCGGGGGCCATGGCCCTCTTCGGCGAGAAGTACGGCGAGGTGGTGCGGGTGGTCCAGGTGCCCGGTTTCTCCACGGAACTCTGCGGGGGCACCCATGTCGCGAACACGGGCGAGATCGGCCTCGTGAAGATCATCTCGGAAGGCGCCGTCAGTGCCGGCGTCCGCCGCATCGAGGCCGTAGCCGGGGACATGGCCCTGGAGCTGCTGCAGGCGGACGAGGCCATGATCCAGGGCCTGTCCCGGCATGCGAACATCGGCCGCGAGGCCCTGCCCGAGCTGTTCACGACGAAGGACCACCGCATCGCCCAGCTCGAACGTGAGCTGAAGGAGGCCAAGCTGAAGGCCGCCAGCGGCGGCGCAGCCACGGAGAAGGTGGAGCAGATCAAGGGGCTCACCCTCGTCCTCGCCTCCGTCGAGGGGCTGGAAGGGAACGCCCTGCGGGAATTGATGGACCAGGTCCGGACCCGGCACGCCAGCGCCGTGATCGCCCTGGCCTCCCGGGTCGCGGAGGACAAGGTCGCCGCGCTGGTCTCGGTCTCCCCGGATCTTCCCCAGGATGCCGGCGCCCTCTTCAAGGCCATGCTCCCGGCCCTCGGCGGCCGCGGCGGCGGAAAGAAGGACCTGGCCCAGGGTGGCGGGGCGAATCCCGGCGGCATCCCCCAGGCCTTCGAGGCCCTGAAGAACGCCTTGTAGCTCTGTTCCAGATTCACCCTCCCGGCCGGCGGCGCCGACAGTTAGAAGGTACGCCGACCCCGGAAGCCCCCCCTCGATGATCCCCATCCGACGCCTGCTGTTGCGGGATCTCCTGATCCTGGCCGGAGGTGTGACGGCGCTGATCCTCGGGGCCTCCTGGTGGGAACAGCAGCAGGCCCTCCGCCAGCAGGCGGATGCCCGGGCCACGGAATCCCTCCAGCACCTCGACCGGACGCTCCGGACCGACCTGGAGCGGGTCCAGTCCATTGGCGACATCATCCAGACCTGGTGGAAGACCGGCGCGCTCGATCCCGTGGATCCCGAAGGGGCCGCGCGTCTGGTGACGCCCCTCCTCAGCGGACAGAACGCCATCACCAGCCTCAACCTGGCCCGAACCGACGAGCGTTCCCTGCTCTTCCTGAACCTCGGAGGGGCCTGGTCCCTGCGCGAGCTGCGCCCCGCCGGGGCTTCTGCCCAGGTGCGATGGCGGCGGCTGGACAGCAGCGGGCGGGTGCTCGATACCGAACCCTGGACGCCCATGGCCTACGATCCGCGGACCCGCCCCTGGTACCTGGCGGGCGCCAAGGGCAAGGCCTGGACCGAAGCCTACGCCTTCTACACCACGCATGATCCCGGGATCACCTTCTCCCTTCCCGTCCAGGGCCCCGGCCCGGAACTTCGCGGCGTAGCCGCCCTGGACTTCCTCCTGGATGATCTCACCCAGGATGTCTGGGCCGCCCAGCCCACCGCGAACAGCCGCTGCCTCGTGGTGGATGCCCAGGACCGGGCCCTCATCCTGCCCAAGGACCCGGCTTTTGCCTCCGAGGGGGCCCGTCGGCAGGCCTTCCTCCAGCCCCTGAGCGCAACCTTCCTGGGCCTCCCCCACCGCCTCCTCGGCGCGGCCCCACAGGGCGGCAGCGCCCACTTCCGTTTTGAGGGCTCAGCCCTGATCGGCCGCGTCCAGGCCTTCGAGGGCCTGCCGGGCATCCACTGGCGCCTCGCCCTGGCCATCCCTGAAGAGGATTTGATGGGGCCCGTCCGGCGGCGGGCCCTGGGTCTCCTCGGCCTGGCGGCGGCAACCTTGGCTCTGGCCGCCTGGCGCATCCGGCGCCTGGCGGCCCGGGTCGCCGCGCCCGTGCGGCGCCTCAGCATCGCCGCGGAGTCCCTGGGCCAGGGCGAGCTGCCCCCGACCATCGAATCCGACATCCGCGAGATCCGCAGCCTCGACCGGGCGCTCCGCCGGGCCCAGGAGAGCCTCGCTGAACAGGCGCGCCTTCAGCGCCAGCTGGAACACAGCCAGCGCATGGAGACCGTCGGCACCCTGGCAGGGGGCATCGCCCATGACGTGAACAACCAGCTGGCCGCCATCCTGGGCCAGCTCCATCTCTGCCGGGAGGTGCTCCCGGAGGGTCACTCCGTCCTCGCTCGTCTCCAACGGGCCGAGGAAGCCACACGGCGTTGCGCCCAGACCACCAAGGCCCTGCTTTCCTTCAGCCACCAGTCCCGACCGGAGCTGAAGCGACTGGACCTCAATGCCCTGGTGAGCGAAACGGCCGCCATCCTGGACCGGCTGTTGGGGGGGCGCATCCGCATCGGACTGAGCCTGGCCGCCGACCTGCCCTGGGTCCGGGGGGACGCCGTGCAACTGGAGCAAGTCCTCATGAATCTGGCCGTGAATGCCCGGGACGCGATGCCGGAGGGCGGGGCACTCGACTTGCAGACCCGATGCGATGAGACCGGGCAAGTCTGTCTGGAAGTCCAGGACACGGGCACGGGCATCCCCCCCTCGGCCCTGCCCCACATCTTCGAACCCTTCTTCACCACCAAGGAGCTGGGCAAGGGCACGGGCCTCGGCCTGGCCATGACCTTCGGCATCGTAAAGGCCCACCAGGGGCGGATCCAGGCAGAAAACCCGCCCGGAGGGGGCGCCCTGTTCCGCATCACCCTGCCCCCCGCGGGCGGGCCCGAGGATTCCGGATCCGCCCGGAAGCTGGGCCTGCGCGCGGAGACTCGGCTCGTCGGCGTGAGGGTGCTGGTGGTGGAGGATGAACCCCTGCTGCGCGACATGCTGGCGGACGCCCTCACGCTGGCTCGGGCCCAGGTCACCGCCGCCCAGGACGGGGAGGTGGCCTGGCGGGCCTGGCAGGCCGGAACCTTCGATCTGGTGCTCAGCGACCACCGCATGCCCGACTGCACCGGCTACGAACTGCTCCAGCGCATCCGGGCCGCAGGCTCCGACATGCCCTTCATCCTGGTGAGCGGCCAGGGCCTCGAAACCATGGAGAAGGAACTCGCGCTGGATCCGAAGGTCAGCCTGCTGCCCAAGCCCTTCGAGATGCCCCGGCTGCTGGCCCTGATGGCGGAGATGCTGGGGCGAAAGCGGTAGACGCCGCCCGCTTCCTGCTTTCAATCGCGCTCCTTCGTCATTGATCCGGGCCCGTCGATGGCCTACGCTTCCCCATTCATGGAAATGCAGGGGGAAAGAGGCCGGACACCAGGGGCCCGCGTTCGCGGGGGCTGGTGGACTGTCCTCCTGGTCCTCGCCCTCGCGGCCACCCCCGCCCGGGCTCTGGATCCCGGGCGCCCCCTTTCCACCTGTGCCCACCGGGTCTGGAGCGCCGAGAGCGGGCTCCTGCAAGACACGGCCTCGGCCCTCCTGGAATCGCGGGACGGCTTCCTCTGGATCGGCACGGAGGAGGGCCTCGTTCGCTTCGATGGCGCGCGGTTCACCCATTATTCCCGGGTCAATGCCCCCGCCTTTACGAACAACGAAGTGCGCTGTCTGGCGGACACGCCGGACGGGGCCCTCTGGATCGGCACCTCCCAGCCAGGGCTCTTCCGTTTCTACCGGGGGGTCTTCACCCTGCTCGGCCCTGAACAGGGCCTGCCGGACTCGCCCATCCGCCGCCTGCTGAGGGGGCGAGACGGCACGCTCTGGGTGGCACCCGACGACGGGCCGCTGTTCCACCTGGAGGGGGATCGTTTCCGACCCGTGCCCTCCGACGCGGGCCGGCTGCGGATCCGGGCGCTGACCCAGGCTCCGGATGGCACCCTCTGGGTGGGGAGCGCCGATTCCGGCCTCTGGCGGCTCCAGCGCGGACGGCTGGTCCTGGCCGCACTCGCCCGGGGCGAGATCAGCGCCCTCGATGTGGCGGCGGACGGCCAGCTCTGGGTGGGGACGCGCTCGGACGGCCTGCTCACCCTGACCCAGGGACGGCTGGAGGCCCCGCCCTGGACGCGGCAGCTCCCCGCCACCGCCATCCTGACCCTCCTCACCGATCGCCAGGGCAGCCTGTGGATCGGCACGGAACGGGAGGGGATCTTCCGGCGGACACCGGATGGTCGCCTGGAGAAGCCCCCCTGGGAGGCCCAGCATCCCTGGGCGGCTGTCGCCTTCCTGGAGGACAGCGCTGGCGCCCTGTGGGTGGGCACGGAGGATCGCGGCCTCCACCTCATCTCCGAAGTGCCCTTCCAGCCCGTGGCCGTGGCCGGGGATGATCCCCAGGATCCCCTCCAGATGATCTGCCAGGATGCGGTGGGCTCGATCTGGTGCCTCCTGGGCGACCACCGGCTGGGACGCCTTCTTGGGGGCCGGGTGGAGCGGGTCGCCAGCGGTCCCCTGCTGGATCGCAGCGTGGCCACGGCCCTCTGGCCCCGCCGGGCCGGCGGGCTGTGGATCGGCACCCGGACCGGGGAGCTGTTCCTCCTGGATGGCGGCCTCCCGCGCCGGATGGGACCTCCGGACCGGACCCTCCACGATCCCATCCTGTCCCTGTACGAGGATCCCCTTGGAGTCCTCTGGATGGCGACCGCCCACCAAGGACTGCATCGGCTCGATCCCGGGGGGACCGTGGAGCACCTCTTCCCCACGGAGCATGGAATCGTGGCCATGACCGGCGGGGGGCAGGGGCCGCTTATCCTCGCAAGCCGCAGCCGGGGCCTGGGCATCCTGGAAGCGAATCGGGTTCGCTGGCTGGGGGTGCCGGAGGGTCTCGAAGCCACCTCGGCCCTGTCCCTGCATCTGGACGAAGATGGGGCCCTCTGGATCGGCACCCAGGATGGCCTGCGCCTCTACCGCGAGGGGGCCCTGGAACGGCTCCCGGCCCTCCCCGAACCCCTCCGCATGCCCATCCACAGCATCCTCGAGGATCGAAACCATCGGCTTTGGCTGGGGACCAGCCAGGGCGTGGTCCGGGTGGACAAGGCGGCTCTGCTGGCCACCCTGGAAAAGCCCCAGCCCATCCCCGTGGCCGTCCTCGACCAGCGGGACGGGCTCCCCAGCCGCGAGATGGACCGGGGGCCCCAGCCCGCTGCCTGGCGCACCCGGGACGGGGATCTCTACTTCCCCACGGGCCGCGGCCTCGCGTTCATGGACGCCCGGCTGCGGAACCCGGTCGCACCCCGTCTGCAACTGCACCTCGAACGGATCCTCAGCGACGAGACCAGCCTGGATCCAGCGGCAGATCTGGTGATTCCCCCGGGTGTCCACCGGCTGGAGATCCACTACACCGCGACCTGCCTTTCGGCCGGAGAGAAGATCCGCTTCCGGTACCGCCTGCAGGGCTTCGACCGCACCTGGAACGAGGTGGGCCACCGCCGGTTCGCCGTCTATTCCAACCTCCCCCCCGGCACCTACCGCTTCCTCCTCCAGGCCTGGAACCCCGAGGACGACGCGCCCCCCCGGGAAGTGGGCCTGGACCTCCGGTTGCAGCCCTACTTCCATCAGCGCCCCATCTTTTGGGTGCTCTGCGGGCTCGCGCTCCTAGCCTTCGCCGTTTGGCTGCACCGCCTGCGGCTCCAGCAGTTGGAGGCTCGGTCTGCGGTCCTAGCCGAACGCAACCGCATGGCCCGGGAGATCCACGACCACTTGGCCCAGGGCTTCACCGGGGTGCTGCTGCAGATGGAGGCCGCCGAGGCCCTGCTGGGCCGCATGCAGGGGGATCCAAAGCCCGTCCTCACCCGCCTGGAGCACGCCCGCAACCTGGCCGCGGACAGCCTCCAGGAGGCCCGACGCTCGGTGATGGCCCTGCGCCCCCGGAGGCCCGAGGGCACCGACCTCCTGGGGGCCCTTCGGGCTCTGGCGGATCGCCTCCTGGTGGGCACGGGCATCCAGGTGGACCTGGCCCGCAGCGGGAAGCCCCGCGTCCTCGGCAATGCCCTCGAAGAAGACCTGCTGCGCATGGCCCAGGAGACGCTGACCAATGCGCTCCGGCACGGACGGGCGCGCTCGATCCAGGTTCTCCTGGCCTACGAGCGGCGCCAGGTGCGCCTGAGCATCCAGGACGACGGCCTGGGCTTCGACCCCGCAGCGGATGCCACCGGCTACGGCATGCGCAGCATCCGTGAGACCCTGCGGCAGCTGCGGGGCCGCCTCGACGTGGAGAGCCACCCCGGCGCCGGCGCCCGCATCACCATCACCCTGCCCTTCCGGAGGTGGCGTCCATGACCCCCACGACCGATCTCATCCGCCTGCTCATCGTCGACGACCATCCCGTGGTCCGGGACGGACTCGTGGCCATCCTCCACCAGGGCGAACCGGATCTGGAGGTGGTGGGGGAGGCCGGGGATGGCCGGGAGGCCGTGACCCGGTGGCGCGAACTGCGACCCACCGTGACCATCATGGATCTCCAGCTCCCGGGACAGACCGGTGTGGAGGCCATCGTGGCCATCCGGCGGGAGGACCCCGAGGCCCGCATCCTGGTGCTCACGACCTTCGACGGGGATGCGGACATCCAGCGGGCCCTGGAGGCCGGCGCCCGGGGGTACCTCCTGAAGAGCGTCCGGAGGGCCATCCTCATCGAGGCCGTGCGCGCCGTGGCGGCCGGCCAGCGCTACCTGCCCCCGGCCACCGCGGCCCGGCTGGTCGAGGCCATGGAATCCGAACGGCTCACCCCGCGGGAACTGGACGTACTCGCCCTCCTGGCCAAGGGCATGCGGAACCGCGAGATCGCCGAGGCCCTCCACCTGGCCGAGCCCACCATCAAGGTCCACGTCAACAACCTGCTGCGGAAACTCGAGGTGAAGGATCGCACCGAAGCGGCCGTGGTGGCCCTCCGCCGGGGGCTGATCCACTTGGAATCCTGATCCCCGGCCTATCTCCGGAAGGTGAAGAACACCGCGCCCACCAGGCACAGCGCGGCCCACAGGTGGTTCAGGTGCAGCCGCTCCCGCATCCAGAGCACGGTGAAGGCCCCGAACACCGCCAGGGTCACCACCTCCTGGATCACCTTCAGCTGCGGCAGGGTGAACCGCCCGAAGCCGATCCGGTTGGCCGGGACCGCCAGACAGTATTCGAAGAACGCGATGCCCCAGCCGGACAGGATAGCCAGCCACACCGGCCAGTCCCGGTGCTTCAGGTGCCCGTACCAGGCGAAGGTCATAAAGATGTTGCTGAGGATGAGCAGGAGGACGGTCCGCATCCGTCAGCTCCCCAGCACGGCTTGGATTTTGGCCAGCAGGTCCCTCGGACCATAGGGCTTCTGGATGAACCCCCGCAGGCCCTTCCCCTGGAAGCGGCTCATGGCCTCCTGCTCGTTGTAGCCCGAGCTGAGGATCACCTTGATGGCGGGCTGGAGCTGGCGCATCTCGCGGAAGGCCGCTTCGCCGCCCATGTGAGGCATGGTCATATCGAGGAGCACCAGGGCGATGTCTCCACCCCGCAGCCGGAGCAGTTCCAACGCCACCAGCCCGTCCTCCGCCTCCAGCACCTCGAAGCCCTTGAGCTCCAGGGCCTGCCGGGCCACGGAGCGCACGGTCTCGTCGTCATCCACCACGAGAATGAGACCTGTGCCTTCCCAGGCCGGATCGCCCGCTTTGGCCCGAAGGGATTCGGGCGCCGGCCCCTGGGCCGGAAACAGCACCTTGAAGGTGGTGCCCCGCCCGATCTCTGAATAGACCTTGAGGGCCCCCTTGTGCCCCCGGACGATGCCCATGATCGCGGACAGGCCGAGGCCCCGGCCCGTGAACTTGGTGGTGAAGAAGGGCTCGAAGATGCGGGCCATGGTTTCGGAATCCATGCCGCAGCCCGTGTCCGAGACCTCCAGGTAGACGTAGGTGCCCGGGACGACGTCCTGACCCACGAGCATCACCCGGACCATGGCCTGGTCGAGGTGCTGGGCTCCAGTGGCCAGGGTGATGAGCCCCGAAGCCTCGTTGATGGCCTCGGCGGCGTTGATGACCAGGTTCATGATCACCTGTTGGATCTGGGCCGCGTCCGCCGAGATGGAGGGCAGCCCCCGGCGGAGGTCCAGCTTGAGGACCACCGTCTTGGGCAGGCTCACCTCCAGGAGGTGCGCCATCTCCTCCACCTGGGCCGTCAGGTCCAGGTTCCGCACCACGAACTGGCCTCTGCCCGAGTAGGCGAGCATCTGCCGGGTGAGGTCGGCGGCCCGCTGGCCGGCCTTCTGGATGGACTCCAGGTTCCGTCGGGCGGGATGCAGGGGATTCAGCTGCTCCAGGGCCAGCCCCGCGTGGCCCAGCACGCCCATCAGCAGGTTGTTGAAGTCGTGGGCGATGCCACCGGCCAGTACCCCCAGGCTCTCCATCTTCTGAGCCTGGAAGAGCTGGCGTTCCAGGGCTGCGCGCTCCACTTCGGCCTGTTTCTGGACGCTGATATCCCGCACGATGGCCTGGATCAAGGGGCCATCCTCGCGCGACATCAGGGTCAGGCTCACCTCCGCGGGGAATTCGCGGCCGTCGCCGGCCTTGTGGTACCACTCGAACCGCTGGGGCTCTCCCCGGAGCACGCCGCGGATGTAGCCCTCGGCCGCTTCCCGGCTGGACTGGCCCGAGGGCTGATGGTCGGGGCTGAGCTCCCAGGCGGACATGGCGAGGAGCCGTTCCCGCGGCAGGCCGAAGAGCCGCACCGCCGCCTCGTTCACATCCACGTAGCGATCCCCCTGATGCAGGAAGTGCGCATCCGAGGTCTGCTCGAAGAGCTGGTGGAATCGCGCCTCCTCGGCCTCCAGGTCCCTCCGGGCCTTCAGGCGATTCATCGCCAGACCCGCGGCCCCGGCCAGGCTCTCCAAGGCCTTGATCCGCTTGTCCGAAATCACCACATGGCCCTGATCGCCAAAGGACGCTCCGAAGAGGGTCGCCACGATCTCCCCCTGATGGGCCAGGGGGACACCCACGAGGGTCCGGTAGGGCCATTCGGCGAGATCGGGAATCTCGGCATGCCCCTCGCAGTCGGGGATATGCAGGCTCTGGTGCCCGAAGTGCAGGGCCTCCATGAGCGAGTGTGCCTTCACGGGGACAGGCTCGCGGATGGCTTCCACGCTGCCGGTGGCCTCCAGTCCGGGCGTCCAGTGGATGGTCGTGCTGAGCCGGGCCTCTGGATCGAAGCGGTTCAGCCACCAGTCGGGAAGGGGGACAAGGCGTCCAGCCCAATGGAACAGGACGGTGGCGAGGGTTTCCTCGTCATGGGCCTCGGCCAGGTCCCGCACACCCTGCGCCAGATCCTGGGCCAGGCTGGCGGACGCTTCCAGCGCGGACTGGGCCCGCAGCCGCTCCAAGGCCAAGGCCGCGATGCGAGCGAGGCTCTGCAGGATGGACAGCTGGGCCTCGGCTGGAGCGAGGGGGGCTTCCCCCTTCAGGGAGATCGCGTACAGCACGCCGATGATCTGTCCCTCGAAGACCAGGGGCAGCCCGAGCAGGCTCTGGACCCCGAAGGTTCCGACCAGCTGGGGATCGATCATCTCGGGCGATTGGCCGGTATCCGCCACGAAGCACATCCGCCGGTACCCATAGACCTCCCGAGCGAAGGCACCATCCGAGATGGGGCGGCTCAGCCCCCGGAGCACCTCGCCGAAGCGCGACCAGAGGTCCGGCGTCCAGCCCACGATCTCAACTCGGGGGCCCTGCTCGTCCTCGCGGACCCGGCCCACACACCAGTGGGGCGAGGGCAGGATGGCCGCCGCGCGCCCCATGAGCACCTGGTAGGCCTCCTCCACCGTCCGGGCGAGGCTGAGGGCGTAGATCCCCTCCGCCAAGTGGCGCTGGGGGGCCGCCTCCACCCCCTCGCTCAGGAGGAAGGGAGGCGTGGATGGGTTCGGGACAGGTTCATCCAAGGGAGGTCCGGGATTCCTGTCGGGAACTCTATCAGAGCCTGCGACTCAACGGGCGATCTCCACGGCGCGAAGCTCGCGCATGACCGTGACCTTGATCTGACCGGGGTACTGCATCTCGCTTTCGATGCGCCGGGAGACGTCCTTGGCGATCCAGTAGGCCTGGTCGTCATTCACGGAGCCGGCATCCACCATGATCCGGATCTCGCGGCCCGCCTGCATGGCGAAGCTCTTCTGGACGCCCTTGTAGCTGTTGGCGATCTCCTCGAGCTTCTCGAGGCGCTTGACGTAGGTCTCCAGCATCTCCCGCCGGGCGCCGGGCCGGGCCGCGCTGAGGGCGTCTGCGGCCGTGACGAGCATGGCCTCCACCGTGCGGGGCTCGAAGTCCCCGTGGTGGCAGCTCATGGCATGGATCACGTCCTCCTTCTCGCCATAGCGCTGCATCAGTTGCATGCCGATCTCGATGTGGGTGCCCTCCACCTCGCGGTCGATGGCCTTGCCGATGTCGTGGAAGAGCCCTGCACGGCGCACCAGCCGGGCATCGGCGCCCATCTCGCCCGCCATGTATTCGGCGATGCGGGCCACCTCCTTGGTGTGCTCCAGGACATTCTGCCCGTACGAGGTGCGATAGTTCAGGCGCCCCACCAGCTTCTGCAGCTTCGGGTGGACGTCGGGGAAGCCCAGCTCGATGCAGGCGGCTTCGCCGATCTCCTTCAGGTGCTGGTCCATGTCGACCTTGACCTTCTCCACCACCTCCTCGATGCGGGCGGGGTGGATGCGGCCGTCGGCCAGCAGCTTGAGAATGGCCTGCCGGGCCACTTCGCGCCGGATGGGGTCGAAGCTCGAGACCACGATGCTCTCGGGTGTGTCGTCCACGATCAGGTCGCAGCCCGTGGCCTTCTCCAGGGCCCGGATGTTGCGGCCCTCGCGGCCGATGATGCGGCCCTTGAGATCATCGCTGGGGAGCTGGACGGAACTGACGGCCTGCTCGGCCACCACATCCGAGGCCACCCGCTGGATGGCCGCGCCGATGGTCCAGCGGGCCTTCTTCATGGCCTCTTCCTGGGCCTCTTCGTCAATGCGGCGCACCAGCTTGGCGGCATCCATCCTGGCCGCGTATTCGAGCTGGGCGGTGAGCTCCTTCTTGGCATCCTCCCGGGTGAGCCCCGCGATCTCCTCCAAGCGGCGGGCCTGGGCCTCCACCAGTTGCTTCGCCTCGGCCTGCTGGGCCTCCAGCTTCTCCAGATCGGCCTTCCGGCGCTCCGTCAGGGCTTCCAGATCCTTGGCCTTCTGGTCCACCTGCTGGAGCTTCTTGTCCAGCCCTTCCTCCTTGCTCAGGAGACGCTGCTCCTGCTTCTCCTGGTTCCGCTGGCGATCGGCGAGCAGCTTTTCGGCCTCTTGGCGGGCCTGGAGGGCCTGCTCCTTGGCCTTGAGTTCCGCCTCCTTGCGGAAGGCCTCGGCCTCCTGCTCGCCTCGGCTGCGGAGCCGCTGGGCCTCCTGGGCCCCTTCGGCCAGGAGCCGCTCCCGCTCGGCCTTCACCTCCTGCTCGGCCCGGGCCTGGGCCTGGGAGCTGTCCAGGGCGGCCTTCTGGGCCCGCACGGACATGACGTACGCCACCGCACCGGCCACGAGAGCCAGGAAGAGGAAGATCCAGCTGATCAGATTCATGGGCGACTCCGTGGAGGAAATTCCAGGAGCCACCAGCACCAGATATCAAAATCCCCGCTCAGTCGTGGAGGCTTGCCGAGTTCCCTATCAGGTAGGGGGGAGACCAGATTCCCTGGCTAAGGCGCGCCGACGCGCGGAACGCACAGGCCAGGGGGAAGGTTTCCCATATCGACTTACGGAACAAGCGCTTGGCCATAATCACGCGCCTCGCAGGGAAATCAGTCTTCGTCCTCGTCGAGGAAGGGCACGGGGGCGGAAGGTTGGTCCGGAACATCGTGCAGGAGCTTTGAAAGGGTCTGTTCCAGGTCTTGGGTGTGCTGGTTGGCTTCCCGTTCGAGGCGCGCCACGCGGTGCGCCAAGTTCAGGGCGCCCAGAAGGTACCAGGACGGGGTGTCCAGGCCCTCCGGAACGCTCCCCCATCTTACCCGGCATTCCGTTTCCATGGCCTGGAAGGTCTCCTCCAGGATCCCCTGGGCGGCCGCCAAGAGCTCGGGGCGGTCCGTATGGACCAGCAGGGCCCGCCCCAGAACCTCCAGGGTCGCCGGACGGGTGTCCGGCCGGGGCGCCGGTGCCTTCATCCCAGGGCCTCCAGGGACCGGAGGATGGCCGCCACCTGGTCCTTCACCGTGTCCCGGTCCTTCTGCAAGGCAGTCCGTTCGGCCTGAGCCTCTTCCAGGCGGGCCCGGAGGGACTGCACCTCCTGGCTGCCATTGGCCTTCAGCGCCTCCAGCTCTTCCTTCAGCTGGTTGCGCTGCTGGACCAGGGCCTGAACCTTCGATTCGAGTTGTTTCAGCAGATCCATGGCGGCCTCGAGTGAGGCCCATTCTACGCCCGAAGCTGCGCGCCGAGCGACTCGGCCGCGTTCAAGGCGCTGGCCACCCAGGCATCCACCTCCGCCCCGACCAGCGTGCGGTCCATGGCCTGGAAGGTCAGGCGCAGGAGCCAGGCCTTGGTTCCGGCCGGCAGGTTCTTGCCCTGGTAGAGGTCCGCACAGGCCACATCCACAAGGACCGTGCCCACCAGGGCGATCCAGACCGCGTCATGCATGGCCTGCCAGGTCAAGGTCGCCGGCACCACCAGGGACAGGTCCCGTTCCACGGCAGGAAAGCGGCTGTGGGGGGTGAAGGCGGGGATGATCCGGTCATCGGGGGTTCGGAAGGCCTGGATGGGGAACTCGGCCACCAGGAAGGCGCCGTCCTCGATTGGATGGATGGCGAGCTCCTGGTTGGTGGATTTCAGGACATCCTTCAGGGTGCCCAGCAGGTGCTTGGCCATCACGGGCCCGGCCTTGGATTCGGGATCGGCGTCCCAGCGCTCGCCCGCCCAGACCAGGGCTACGGTCCAGGTCTCTACGGGGCCGCGGGAGAGCCCCCGGAAGGTCGGCGCGATCTCGAAGAGGCGGACCTCCCGCTGGCCCTGCTTCAGGTTCTGCTTGGCCACCTCCACCAGGGAGGGCACCAGGGATCGCCGCAGGATGGAGTATTCCAGTCCCAGGGGATTGGTCAGGGTGCGTCCAGCGCGGTCCTCGTCGGCTGCCTCGCCCCGTGGACCCGGGAAGGCCGCATCCATCTCCGGGCTGACGAACCCGTAGGTCACCGTCTGATGGAAGCCCAGGTGGGCCAGGCGGCGGGCCAGGGCCTGGCGCTGGAGGTAGTCCCGGGACAGGGGTTGGGGTGGCCCTTCGAGCGGCGGCAGCACGGCGGGGATGTGCTCGTAGCCCCGGAGGCGCAGCACCTCCTCGGCCAGGTCTTCGGGCAGGGTCAGGTCGTGGCGCCAGGTGGGCGGCAGCACACGCAGGTGGCCCGGCTCCGCCTCGACCGTGCAGCCCAGGGCCTTCAGCGCCTTGGCGGCCTCGGCCAGGTGGAGCGGCTCCCCGGCCACGCGGGTGAGGAGCTCCTTGGGCAGGTCCACCGTCGAAGGGGGGGGTGGCATCGCCCCGGCGGTCCAAGCCCCTTCGAGGGTCGCACCGGACCAATCCTCCAGACGGTGGATGAGCAGGTCGCGGGCCACGGGGACCATGGCGGCATCTGCCCCCCGGCCGAAGCGCTGGGAGGCGTCTGTGTGCAGGCCGTGCCGGTGGGCCGTGGCGCGGACGGTCCGGGCCTCGAACCAGGCACTCTCCAGGAGGACGCGCCGGGTCTTCGCCGTCACCTTGCTCCCCTCGCCCCCCATCACACCGGCCAGGGCGATTGGCCCGCCTTCGTCGGCGATGACCAGATCCTCCGGAGACAGCTTGCGCTCCACGCCATCGAGGGTCACCAGCGTCTCGCCGGGACGGGCCATGCGCACGCTCACGGCGCCCCGGATGCGGTCGGCGTCGAAGGCGTGGGTGGGATGACCGTAGCGGTGCAGCAGTTCGTTGGAGGCATCCACCGCAGGCAGGAGCTTGGGCGCGGCCCCCAGGGCGGTGAGGAAGGCCTGGGCCATCTCCGGCGTTCGTCCCTTCCCGAGGGTGAGGAGCGCGGTGGCGTAGATGGGGCAGGCCCGGGCGAGCAGGCGAACCGGGAGCTGAGGTTCACCCTCTGCCACCGGTGATGGGAGCAGGACTGCCAGCGGCTGTTGCAGGCGGGCCGCCAGGTCGCGGGCCAGGCCCCGATGGGACATGGCGTCCCCACGGTTGGCGGTGATGTCCACGTCCAGCACTTCCGTGCCTGGACGGGCCTCGATGGCATCCACGGGAAAGCCGAGCGAGGCCAGGGTCTCGGCCAGCGGGCGGGTGCCCAGGCTGGCGACGGCGGGCAGCTCTGCGGCCAGGGCCCTGCGTTCGATCCACATCAGTCGAGCCCTCCCATGGCCTTGAGGAAGCGTTGGTCGTTCTCGAAGAACAGGCGCAGGTCTGGCGTCTGGCTCAGCATCATGGCCATGCGCTCCACGCCCATGCCGAAGGCCCAGCCGGACCACTCAGCCGGATCGATGCCCGCCAGGGAGAGCACGTTCGGATGGATGAGGCCCGCGCCCAGGATCTCCACCCAGCCGGAGCCCTTGCAGACGCGGCAGCCCTTGGCTCCACAGAGCGGGCAGCTCACATCCACCTCGCAACCGGGTTCCACGAAGGGGAAATAGGAAGGGCGCAGCCGGATCTCCGTGGTCGGACCGAACAGCGCCCGCAGTGCGTATTCCAGCGTGCCCTTGAGGTGGTGCATGCCGATGTCGTGGCCCACGAGCATGCCCTCGACCTGGTGGAACATGGGGCTGTGGGTGGGATCGATCTCGTCCTTGCGATAGACGCGGCCGGGCGCCAGGAACCGGATCCCGCCCATCTCCAGGATCTTCGGGGCCAGGTTCTTCAGCGTGCGCACCTGCACCGGGCTGGTGTGGGTCCGCAGCAGGAGCCCCGGATGACCCGCGAGGTAGAAGGTATCGGCACTCCCACGGGCCGGGTGGTCCGCCGGGATGTTCAGCCCGTCGAAGTTGTGCGCCTCGGTCTCCACCTCGGGGCCCTCCTCCACATGGAAGCCCAGGGGACGGAACACATCCACCAGGCGGTCCATGAGGCGGTTGAGGGGATGCAGCGCCCCGCGGGGGGGCAGGGGCGGCGGGAGCGACTTGTCCCACAGCTGAGCTCCAGTGGCCTTCCTCGCGGCCTCGACCTCGGCCTGGCGGGCCTTGAGGGCTTCCTCCCAGCGGTTCTTGAGGCCGTTGATGGCAGCGCCCAGGTCGCGTTTCTGCTCCTTCGGTGCGGCCTTCAACAGGTCCATGAGCCGGGCGGCGTGGCTGCCCTCACGGCCGATGTACGCCCCCTTGAGGCGCAGCAGGGCATCCAGATCGCCGCAGGCGGCAAGGGCCTCCGGAAAGGCTCGATCCGCGTCGGCGATCTCCGGCGGCAGCAGGTGGTCCATGGGAGCCTCGATACAGAGAAAGGCCGCTTGCGCGGCCTTTCGGGTGTCTGCGATGTCCTGTCTTCGCGATCAGCCCTTGGCCACGGCCACGAGCTTGCTAAACGCTTCAGGGCTGCGGACGGCAAGGTCCGCCAGCATCTTGCGGTCCAGGCTCACCTGGGCCTTCTTGAGGCCGCCCATGAACTTGCTGTAGGACATGCCGTTCAACACGGCGGCAGCGCTGATGCGGACGATCCAGAGGCGGCGGAAGTCACGCTTCTTCACCTTGCGATCGCGGTAGCCGTAGCCGAGGGCCTTCTCGACGGCTTCCTTGGCGGAGCGGTACAGCCGGGACTTGGCGCCGTAGAAGCCCTTGGCGAACTTCATCATGCGCTTGCGGCGCTGGGCGCGCTTGAAACCACGTTTGACGCGAGTCATGGTGTTTCCTTTCCTCGAGGCAGCGCGTCCAATCTGCGGGGCGCTTTGAAGGCCTCATCGGGGGTGGCCTCAGCCACCGGGTTGAACCCCTGATTCTAGGACCGGGGGCGTGGGAAGAAAAGACCGCGCGGGCTCCGCCAGCGCGTTATAACGGGATTCCCGCAGGGAATCCCGCCCTGGATCAGGCGTAAGGAAGCATTGCGGACACGGCCTTCGTATCGGCCTTGCTCACCATGCGGCCCATGTCGAGCTGGCGCTTCCGCTTGGCGGTCTTCTTGGTGAGGATGTGCCGCTGGTGCGAGCATCCACGCTTGAACTTGCCGCTGGCGGTCTTCTTGAAGCGCTTCTGCGCGCCCTTGTGAGTCTTGATCTTGTAGCTCATGGGTTGCCTTTCAGTGCTGGGCTTCGGGAGCCGGGGTTTCAATCGATGGCGCCTTGGGCTTCTTCGGCTGCTTGGGGATTTCGGAGGGCCTGGGAGCAAGGATGGCGTGCATGTCGCGTCCGTCGATTCCGGCCGGTTTCTCAACGATGGCCTTCTCGCCGATCCGGTGGATGACTTCCTCGATGATCCGGTAGCCGATGTCGCGGTGGACCACTTCGCGGCCCCGGAACATGACCACCACTTTGACTTTGTCTTCCTCTTCAAGGAACCGCAGGATGTGTTTTACCTTGAAATCGAAATCGTGATCGTCGGTCTTGGGGCGGAACTTCACTTCCTTGATCACGATGTTCTTCTGCTTGGCGCGGGCGGCGTGCTCCCGCTTGGCTTCCATGAACTTGTACTTCCCGTAGTCCATGATCCGGCAGACGGGCGGATTGGCGTTTCCGGCGACCTCCACCAGATCGAGGCCACGCTCCTCGGCAATGCGGATGGCTTGATGCGGGGGCATCAGGCCGAGCTGCTCGCCATCCTCGGAGATGACGCGGACTTCTGCAGCCCGAATGCCGTCGTTGATGCGGGTCTCGTTAGGACGAATGGTTCCTCCCTTATTTACACAAGGACAAAGAGTCTATCACTTGATCCGGTTCCCGCCAAGCCAAGAATCCCGGATCACCGGCAGCGCTCCCGAGACTCTTGGGCGAGTCCAGCCAGGAAATCATCCAGGGACTGGACGCCCAAGTCGCCCCGATGCCGGTGGCGCACGGACACCGTGCCGGCCTCCGCCTCCCGGTCCCCGATCACCAGCATGTAGGGGACCTTGGCCAACTGGGCATCGCGGATCTTGGCCTTCAGGCTTTCGTTCCGGAGATCGAGGTCAGCCCGGAGCCCCTGGGCCTTCGCCCGAGCTGCCGCCTCTGTGGAGAACGCGTGGGCCCGGTCGGTGATGGGCAGGATCGCCACCTGGACCGGCGCCAGCCAGACCGGGAAGGCTCCGGCGGTGTGTTCCACCAGGATGCCCATGAACCGCTCCAGGCTGCCGAGAACGGCACGGTGGAGCATGATGGGGCGCCCTTCGGTGCCATCCGCCATCGTGTAGGCCAGTTCGAAGCGCTCCGGCATCATGTAGTCCACCTGGAGGGTGCCCAACTGCCAGGGGCGCTTGAGGGCATCCAGGATCTGGAACTCGATCTTCGGTCCGTAGAAGGCACCCTCGCCGGGATTCAGTGTGTAGGGCATCCCGGCCTCATCCAGGGCCGCGCCCAGGGCGGCCTCACCGGCATCCCAGATCGCGTCGGATCCGAGCCGCTTTTCGGGCCGGGTGCTCAGCGCCACCCGCATGCCCTCGAAGCCGAAGGTGTCGTAGACCTCCTTCAGCAGGGCGAGGAAGGCGGCCATCTCGGTCTTGATCTGCTCGGGCGTGCAGTAGATGTGGGCGTCGTCCTGACAGAAGGTGCGCACCCGGGTCAGCCCGTGGGTCACGCCGCTGCGCTCATAGCGGTGCAGCCGCCCGAAGTCCGCGTAGCGGATCGGCAGATCGCGGTAGCTGTGCTTCTGACTGCCGAACATGAGGCAGTGGCCCGGACAGTTCATGGGCTTCACCGCGTACTCCCGCTCCTCGGCGGTGGTGAAGTACATGTTCTCCGCATAGTTTTCGTAGTGGCCGCTGGTCTTCCAGAGGGCCACGTCCAGGATCTGGGGCGTGATCACTTCGCTGTAGCCGTACTTGAAGTAGAGCTCGCGGACGTAGGTGACCAGCTCGTTGTAGACGACCGTGCCCTTGGGGTGGAAGAACGGTGAGGCCGGAGCCTCCGGGTGAAACGAGTAGAGGCCAAGCTCCTTGCCCAGCTTCCGATGGTCCCGCGCCTTGGCCTCCTCCAGTCGCTTGAGGTGCTCTTCGAGCTCCTTCTGCGAGTGGAAGGCGGTCCCGTAGATGCGGCTCAACATCGCGTTGCGCTCATCGCCCTTCCAGTACGCCCCGGCGATGCTGAGGAGCTTGAAGGCCTTCAGCTTCCCGGTGTTGGGGACGTGGGGCCCGCGGCACAGGTCATAGAAGTCGCCCTGACGGTAGCCCGAGATGCGGTCGCCCTGCGGAATGGTGGCCACCACCTCCACCTTCAGCGGCTCACCCATGGCCTCGAAACGGGCGATGGCCTCGTCCCGGCCCAGATCTTCGTGGACCACCTCCACGCCTTCCTGGACGATTTTCCGCATCTCCGCCTCGATGATCGGAAGATCCTCCGGGGTGAACGGCTTTTCGACCAGAAAATCGTAGTAGAAGCCATCCTCGATCACGGGTCCGATGCCCACCCGGGCCGAGGGATAGAGGCGCTTGACGGCTTGCGCCAGGAGGTGGGCGGTGGAATGCCGGATGAGCTCCAGGCTCTCTGGATCTTTGTTGGTGATGATTGCGACGCTGGCCCCGTCATTAAGGGGCGTTTTCAGGTCACTCAGTCGACCATCCATCCGAATGGCCAAAGCCGCGTCCAGGAGCCTCGTTCCAATACCCGCCGCCAGGTCGGCCCCAGTCGCTCCGTCGGGCAGCTGCCGGAGGGAGTCGTCGGGAAGGCGGACCGCGATGGACATGGGCTCCTCGGAAAGGACTTCAAGGGTATCAGCGGATAGCAAATCGGGCCATCCAAGGGATGGCCCGATCATGATTTAACGTCGCAGCGACCTACTTTTCCACTCCTGTGAGGAGCAGTATCATCGGCCCTCCGGGTCTTAACTGCCGTGTTCGGGATGGGAACGGGTGTGACCCCCGGGGTATAGCCGCGACGAAGGGAGA
>JAJZQW010000017.1 GCA_021802985.1 Acidobacteriota bacterium
GCGCCAGTAGAAGCCCTGGCGGTTCTGCACCCACTCGAAGTAGCTGACGGTCACGCCGCCCACGTTCGCCAGGATGTCGGGCACCACGAGGACGCCGTGCTCCAGCAGGATGGGATCCGCCTCGGGCGTGGTGGGGCCGTTGGCGCCCTCCACGATGACCTTGGCCCGCACCTGGGCGGCATTGGATTCGGTGATCTGGTTCTCCATGGCGGCGGGCACCAGGATGTCCACGGCGTGGGTGAGGAGGGCGGCGGGGTCCATGGGCTCGGCGCCCTTGAAGCCGGCCACGGTATGGGCCTCGGCCACGTGCTTGAGCAGGGCGTGGATGTCCAGACCCCGGTCGTTCTTGATGGCGCCCTGGAGATCGCTGACGGCCACGATGCGGGCACCCGCTTCATGCAGGAGGCGGGCGGCCTGGCTGCCCACGTTGCCGAAGCCCTGCACGGCCACGGTGGCGCCGGCGAGGGGCTTGCCCAGTCGCTGCATGGCCTCCCGGGCGGTGATGAGGATGCCGCGGCCGGTGGCCTCGGTCCGGCCGAGGCTGCCGCCCAGGCCCAGGGGCTTGCCGGTCACCACGGCATTCTCCGTCTGGCGGACGTGCATGGAATAGGTGTCCAGCACCCAGGCCATGGTCTGGGCGTCGGTGCCCATGTCCGGCGCCGGCACGTCGCGGTCGGGGCCGATGATGTCCATGATCTCGGCGATGTAGCGGCGGGTGAGCCGCTCCTTCTCTCCCAGGCTCAGGCGGGAGGGGTCGCACACGATGCCGCCCTTGCCACCGCCGAAGGGCACGTCCACCACGGCGCACTTCCAGGTCATCCACGCGGCGAGCGCTTTCACCTCGTCGAGGGTCACGTTCATGTCGTAGCGGATGCCGCCCTTGGCGGGACCACGGGCGATGTTGTGCTGCACCCGGTAGCCCGTGAAGACCTCCCAGTGACCGTTGTCCATGAGCACGGGCAGGCTCACGATCATGGACCGGCTGGGCGCCATGAATACCTTGAAGAGGGCGTCGTCCAGGCCGTAGAGCTGCGAGGCCACACGGAGACGGGCCTGCATGGCCTCGAAGGGGTTCGTGTGATTCTGCATGGAGAGGTGCTCCTATCGCGGTGCGGAAGCGGGGTGTTCCTCGGGGGGGAGTTCCAGTTCGCGGCCCGCGCCCCAGAGGCCCTCCAGGTTGTAGTGCCGGCGGGTGTCCTCGTCCATGACGTGGATCACGAGGTTGCCATAGTCCAGCAGGACCCAGGTCCCGTTCGAACCGCCTTCGCTGGAGATGGGGCGCTCGCCCGTCAGCCGGAGGGCGTCCTCCACGGCATCCGCGATGGCCCGGTTCTGCCGGTCGCTGCCGCCGCTCATGAAGGCGAAGGTATCGGTGAAGCTGGCGATGTCCTTCACGTCCACGAGGCGGATCCGGAAGGCTTTCTTGGACCGGGCGGCGTCGACGACCGTCGCGAGCCGGGAATCAAGGGTCATGCGGGCTCCAGAGCAGGGCTAACGATACAGGTTTTCGGAACGGATGGCAGCCAGAACTTGAGCAGGAAGGCCCTCGGGATTCCGGGCCGGATCCGAGGCGAGGCGGTCCCGGAGGGCCGTCGAAGCCAGGTCGAGTTCCGTGGGGGGAAGCCACACCCGTTCACCGGGGAGGCCGGACCAGTGCTCGACCGGTCGGAGGCCCGGCAGGCCGAGGCCCTCCAACACGACGCCCGGTCGCGGGGCGATGGCCACCGAGGCGAGCTGGAAGATCCGCTCGGCGCGGTGCCAGCGGGGCAGGCCCGGCAGCTGGTCGCTGCCCATGACGAGGATCCAGCCCGTGTTGGGCTCCCGGGCGGCGAGCGCCTCCAGGGTGTCCACGGTGTAGCTGGTGCCGCCGCGTTCCACTTCCAGCGTCTCGATGCGGCAGCGGTCGCCGGCTTCGGCCAGGAGGCCCGCCAGCAGCCGCAGGCGGGTGGGGCCATCGGGGCCGCCGGGATCGGGCTTGTGGGGGGACAGGGCCGTGGGAACGAAGCGCAGTTCGTCCAGGTCCAGATACGCCAGGGCAAGGCGCGCGAGCTTGAGATGCGCCTCGTGCGGGGGGTTGAAGGCCCCACCCAGCAGCCCGACGCGCCGCGTGGTCACGCCTCCGCCTCCGATGCGCCCACCGCCTGAATCGACGCCTTCGGGCCCCCCGCCTTCAGGGCCGCATCCACGGCGAAGGCCAGCTCCTTGAGGCCTTCGCCGGTGACGCCGGAGATGAAGATGGGCTTCAGGCCGCGTTCGGCGCAGAGGGTGGTGAAGGCCGCCTTCCGCTCGTCGTCCTGCAGGGCGTCCAGCTTGGTGCCCACCAGCCAGCGGGGCTTGGCTGCCAGCACGGGGCTGAAGGCGGCCAGTTCGCCTTCGATGACGCGGATGGCCTCGGCGGGTTCGGTGACGGGATCGGACAGGTCCACCAGATGCAGGAGCATCCGGGTGCGCTCCACGTGCCGGAGGAACTGGATGCCCAGGCCCGCGCCCTCCGCCGCGCCCTCGATGAGGCCGGGGATGTCCGCGATGACCCAGCTGTCCAGCAGGTCGCCCCCGAAGCGGTCCAGGCTGACGACGCCGAGCTGGGGTTCCAGGGTGGTGAAGGGATAGCCCGCGATCTTCGGGCGGGCCGCGCTCAGGCGGCTCACCAGGGTGCTCTTGCCGGCATTGGGGAAGCCCAGGAGACCCACATCGGCGATGAGCTTCAGCTCCATGTCGAGGGTGCGTTCCTCGCCGTCCTCGCCCGGCTGGTGATGCCGCGGCGTGCGGTTGGTGGAGCTCTTGAAGTTGGTGTTGCCCAGGCCGCCGCGGCCGCCGCGGGCCACGCACACGACCTCGCCTTCGGCCATGAGCTCGGCCAGGATCTCACCGGTCTCTGTATCGCGCGCCACGGTGCCGAGGGGCACGTCGAGGACGATGTCCAGGCCATCCTTGCCATGGCGCATGCAGCCTTCGCCCTGGCGGCCGCGCTCGGCGGCGAACTCCCGCTTGTGGCGGTAGGGATTCAGGGTGTTCAGGGCCCCGTTGGCCCGGAGGAACACGGAACCGCCCTTGCCGCCGTCACCGCCGTCCGGCCCGCCTTCCGGGGCGAACTTCTCCCGGCGGAAGCTCATGGCGCCGGAGCCACCGTGACCGGCGGCGATGCGGAGCTGGACTTGGTCAAGGAACATGGGGCTCGATCAAGAAAGGATCCACCACGGAGGCACGGAGGACACAGAGGAAAGGCACGGAGAATCAGATTGGGATGAAATAGAAAGCACCACGGAAAACGCAGCCACACGGGCGAATGATGCACGGAGTTGGGACGGTGGGGTTGCAGGCACCAGTCGCATCTTCTCCGTGATCTCCTCCGTGGACTCCGTGTCTCCGTGGTGGATCTTGAGGTTGAGGCTGGATCAGCCCTCGACGGGATCGATGTGGATGAAGCGGCCGTGCTGGCCCTTGTCCTGGAAGCGCACCTTGCCGTCCATGAGGGCGAACAGGGTGTGGTCCTTGCCCATGCCGACATTGACGCCCGCGTGGAACTTGGTGCCGCGCTGGCGGACGAGGATGGAGCCGCCCGTGACGAGCTCGCCGCCGAACTCCTTCACGCCCAGGCGCTGGGAGTGGGAATCGCGGCCGTTGCGACTGGAACCGACGCCTTTCTTGTGAGCCATGGAAGTACCTCTTCAGCTGAATGTCGAAAGAATGGAGCTTTTCTCTACCTTTTTTCGCCTACGGCGAAAAAAGCCGGGCTAGGCCTTGATGGATTTGATCCGAACTTCCGTGAAGCCCTGCCGGTGGCCCTGGGTGCGCTGATAGGTGGTGGTCTTCTTCTTCTTGAAGATGATGACCTTCTTGGCGCGGTCGTGGGTGATGACCTCGGCCTCGACCGTGGCGCCCTTCACGGTGGGCTGGCCCACCTTCAGGTCCCCGTCGTTGTCGATGAGCAGCACCTGCTCGAAGGTGACGGCCTGCTTGGGATCCTGCTCCAGGAGTTCCACGCGGACGACGTCGCCCTCGGCGACGCGATACTGCTTTCCGCCGGTCTGGATGATTGCGAACATGGAAACCTCTTCGGTTTGGGGCTCGCGGGCGGCTCTCCATCGGAGGCGCTTGGGTGCCCGCAGCCAGGGCAAGGCCCACCAGTATCCTAAAGAATCCCTGTCGGATCAAGGGAAATTCATGACGGGGCTGGGGATCGGGTTCCAGGACCGGGCGGGGGATGGGAAGATCGGGAAACGGAGATGTCCATGGGCCGCGACTTCCAGACCTTCCTGAAGCAGCTTGAGGCCGCGGGCGAGTTGAGCCGCGTCTCCGTGGCGGTGGATCCGGTGCTGGAGATGGGGGCCATCGCCGACCGGGTCTCCAAGCAGACGGGGGGCGGGAAGGCCCTGGTTTTCGAGCAGCCCCTCGGAAAATCCATGCCCGTGGTCATGAACGCCTTCGGCAGTCTCAAGCGCATGGAGATGGCCCTGGGGGTGGACCAGGAGCCCCGCGGCCTGGATGCCATCGCCGACCGCATCGAGAAGCTGGTCCAGGAGGCCATGCCCAAGCCCGGCAGCGGCTTCTTCGAGAAACTGGCCAAGCTGCCGGTACTGGCGGAGGTCGGCAACTGGATGCCGAAGTCCGTGCGGAAGGGGATCTGCCAGGACATCGTCCTGAAGGGTGACCAGGTGCGGCTCTCTGAGCTGCCGGTGCTCACCACCTGGCCCGAGGATGGCGGCCCCTTCATCACCCTGGGCCTGAGCCACACCCGGAACAAGGACACCGGGCATCGGAACCTGGGCCTCTACCGCCTGCAGGTCTTCGACGATCGCACCCTGGGCTTCCACACCCAGCTCCACCACGACGGCGCCCGCAACCGCCACGGCTACGGCCGGGACGAGCGCATGCCCGTGGCCGTGAGCTTCGGGGGTGACCCAGCGCTGACCTACGCCGCCACGGCGCCCCTGCCGCCCTTCCTCGGGGAGGTCATGTTCGCGGGCTTCCTGCGGGGCGAGGGCATCGAGATGGTGTCCTGCGTGACGAACGACCTGGAGGTGCCGGCCGATTCGGAGCTCGTCATCGAGGGCTACGTGAACCCCGGCGAGCGACGCCGGGAAGGGCCCTTCGGCGATCACACGGGCTACTACTCCCTGGCCGACGACTATCCGGTGCTGCACGTCGAGGCCATCACGATGCGGAAGCATCCGGTCTTTCCCGCCACCATCGTGGGCCGGCCGCCCCAGGAGGACGCCTACCTGGGCCTGGCCACAGAGCGCATCTTCCTGCCCCTCCTGCGCATGGTGCTGCCCGAGATCCGCGACATGCACCTGCCCGCCGCCGGCGCCTTCCACAACCTCGTGATCCTCTCCCTGCACAAGGAGTATCCGGGCCACCCGCAGAAGGTCATGAACGCCATCTGGGGCACGGGCCAGATCATGTTCACCAAGGGCATCGTGGTGGTGGACGAGGACATCGATCCCCACGACCTGAACGAGGTGCTCTTCCGCCTCACCAGCAACGTGGATCCGAAGCGGGACATGCTCTTCACCGAGGGCCCGCTGGACGTGCTGGACCACAGCTCGGACCGCTTCGCCTTCGGCTCCAAGGTGGGCATCGACGCCACCCGCAAGAACCGGCCCTTCGACGCCTTCCCTCGCGAGTGGCCCAGGGACTTGGTCTTCCCGGACGAAGTGCTGGCGCGCGTTGACAGGCGCTGGAAGGACTACGGCCTTTAATAACTCGGGCCCCGTAAGGGGCCCAAGCGGAGTCGAGGCACAGCCTAGAACCGGATTGTGACGCCAGCCTGGAGGGCATCGGCGTTGAAGCCGCTGGACACCTTGGAGTAGGTGTAGCGGGCCTCGGTGCCGAGGGTGGCGTTCCACTGGTAGCCGGCGCCCACGGCCAGGCCCAGCTTGGTGGTATCGGTGGTGCCGTTCCCGAGGACCGGATCCTTGGTCTCGAAGGACCAGCGCACCGCGGACAGGCCGCCCGTGACGTAGAAGCCCTCGGGCTTGCCGGCGATGAAGTAGAGGTAGTCGACGCCGAGGCCGAAGTTGTAGGCGGTGTTCTTGATGCCGGAGAGGGTGGCGTCGGGGAAGTAGTTGTAGTCCAGGCGGGGGCGGATCATGTTGCCGGCGCCCAGGTCGAAGGTGCCGTGGATGCCCAGATCCACACCGGGCTTGCTGTCCACGAAGTCCTTGAGGTCACCCAGGGGGGCGTTCACCAGCCCCTGGACCCCGAAACGGGGTTCCTCGGCCTTGAGGGGGGCCGCCAGGGCGACCGCGGCCAGGGTGGCCAGGGCGAAACGGGAAAGGCTCTGCATGCATCCTCCATGTGGCGCCGGTCCGCAGTACGCGGACCCCTCGCGTCGAAGCCGATTTTCCCCCGAAGGCCCGGAAAGGTGTCGCAGGAATGTCATGGAACTCGTTTTTATTGGATTCAAACAGTTGCTTTACTTTGGGTTAAATTGAGAGTTGCAACATTTCGGCACGCCGATCCGTACGCAGGAAGGGCGCCCGTAAAGGCGCCCTTCCTGGGGTCCGGTGGACCTATTCGGCAGTTTCGCGACGTTCCTTGAGGCGGCCGGCCTTGCCGAGCTTGTCCCGGAGGAAGTAGAGCTTGGCGCGGCGCACCTGGCCGTGGCGCATCACTTCGATCTTGTCGATGGTGGGGCTGTGCAGGGGGAAGATGCGCTCCACACCCACGCCGCTCGCGATCTTGCGGACGGTGAAGGAGGTGCGCATGCCGCCGCCCTTGATGCCGATGACGATGCCCTGGAAGAGCTGGATGCGCTCCTTCTCGCCCTCCTTCACCTTGACGTGCACCTTGATGGTGTCGCCGGGGGTGATCCGGGGAAGGTCCGCGCGCAGCAGGCTGGCTTCGAGGCGGTCGATGATGTGGCTCATGTGGGCTCCTGGGCCAGCGGTCCCGTGCCGAAGCGGCGGACATGGCTCGAAACTCCCCAGAGGGGGAGTCCACCAGTCTAGCGGAAGGGTGGGAAAAGGGAAGGGTTCAGTCTCCGGACCCGGCTCCCGGTTTCCACCCCTTCCAGCCCTTCGGTTTGGGCCGCTCCCAGTCCTGGGGATGCTCCACCTGCCAGGCGCACCACTGGGCGGGGCGGTCCAGGGCCGGGAGGCGGTCCCGCAGGTAGGCGGCCCAGAGGTCGGGCCGCAGGCGCTGGGTCCGGGCCATGGCTTCGCGCAGGCGCCAGAGGCGGATGGCGCCATGGTCGCCGCCCTGCAGCACCGCCGGGACCTCCAGCCCCTCGAAGACCGGGGGCCGGGTGTAGTGGGGGTGATCGAGCAGGCCGGTGGCGAAGGAGTCCTGCTCGGCGCTGGCCTCGTTGCCCAGCACGCCCGGCAGCCAGCGGGCCACGGCGTCGATGAGAATCAGGGCCGGCAGTTCGCCGCCGCTCAGCACGGCCTCGCCCACGCTCAGTTCCTCGTCCACAAGGTGGTCCACGGCCCGCTGGTCCAGGCCTTCGTAGCGGGTGCAGACGAGGATCAGCTGATCCAGGCGGGCCAGCTCCAGCACCTTGGCGTGGGTGAGGGGCGGCGCGGCGGGGCTGAAGTGGATGATGCGGCCCCTTCCGCTCCGCGGCACGGAGGCCAGCGTGTCCCGCAGCACCTCGGGCCGCAGCACCATGCCAGGGCCGCCCCCGAAGGGGGCATCATCGACGTGGCCGAAGGTGTTGCCGGCGAAGGGGCGGTAGCTGTGGGTGTGGAGGCCGTGTCCCAGCTCCCGGAAGGCGCGCCCCGTGATCCCGAGGCGGGCGGCCTCGAAGAATTCGGGGAAGAGGGTCAGCGCATCGAATCGCATCAGTGCATGATCGCGTGGAAAACCTTCAGGGTGCCCTGGACGATGAGCCCGAAGCTGGAGGCGAAGTAGAGGGTGTTGCCGAGGGAGGCGGCCGCGGCGGTCCAGGCCCAGAGGGGCCGCTCCTCCAGGAGCGCGGCGCCCAGCAGGCAGAGGATGGCGGCGGGGAGCTGATTGCCGAAGGGCAGGGGGACCGGGATCGCCAGCAGGAAACCGGTCCAGGCTGTCACGAGGCCCACCCAGCGGCGGTTCAGGGGCCGCTTCACGGCGCCCGGCCACCGCAGCCGGTTCAGCTGGGTCTCGAAGCGGGCCAGGGCGCGCTTGATGTGGCCTTTGTGGAGGGGCTGGGCCTGCACCCGGCGCGGCACCCAGGGATGGGGCACCCCCCAGGCCAGTTGGAGCCCCATGGCCACGATGCCGAGTCCGCCCAAAGGGGCCAGGCCCACATTCAGGCCTGGGATCAGGCTGGGCAGGGAGAGGAGCAGGACCAGCAGGCCGTAGACCTGCTCCCCCGCCGCGTCCAGCAGCTCGCCGAGCGTAACCTTCCCCTCCGCGTCCAGGAGGGCGTGGAGGGTCTCGAAGAAAGGCTTGGGCTTGGGAGGCACGGAACCAGGATGACTGAAAACAGGCCTCGGGCCTCAGTCCTCAGTCCTCAGTCCTCAGTCCGGGGGTTGCGTACCAGCTGGCCGCAGGCACCGGCCACATCCTGGCCCCGGGAGCGGCGCACGCTCACGGAGAGTCCCGCCTCGGCCAGCAGGTGACAGAGCGCGCCGACGCGGGCCTCGTCCGGGGGTTCGAAGCCGTTCCCCTCATGCGCGCCTTCCGTGGCGCGCACCCGTTGGGCGGAACCTCCGGTTCCGTGGGGCTCCGCTCCTGCTCCGCCCTCATGGGGGTTGAAGGGGATGAGGTTGATCTTGCTGGGGAAGCGGCGGGCGAAGGCGGCCAGGCGGCGGCCGTCCTCCAGGCTGTCCGTGATTCCCTTCAGCAGAACGTATTCCAGGGTGATCCGCTCGCCGGACTGGAGGGGGAAGCGGCCCAGGGCCGAGGCCAGGGCCTCCAGGTTCCAGACGCGGTTCACGGGCATGATGCGCGAGCGCTGCTCGTCCGTGGTGGCGTTGAGGCTGAGGGCCAGCCGGGGGCGCTTGGGGAAGGCCCCCATCCGCTCGATGCCGCTCACCAGGCCCGACGTGGACACCGTGATGCGGCGGGGCGGGATGGCCAGGCCCTTCGGATCCGTGAGGATGGCGAAGGCGGCCATGAGGTGGTCCAGGTTGTGGAGGGGCTCCCCCATGCCCATGAACACCAGGTTCACGGGCACGCCCTCGGGATGGCCGTGGTGGTTCAGCATGGCCACCACCTGGCCCACGATTTCCGCGGCGGAGAGGTTGCGCAGGATGCCCATCTGGCCCGTGGCGCAGAAGGTGCAGCCCATGGCGCAGCCCACCTGGCTGGAGAGGCAGAGGGTCACCCGTTTCTCGTACGGCATGAAGACGCCTTCGACCTGCTTCCCGTCCGCCAGCTGGAAGACGTGCTTGGTGGCACCGTCCTCCGAGGGCTGGCTCTGCACGATCTCCGGCCAACAAAGGTCCACCGAGGCCTCGAGACGGGTCCGCAGTTCCTTGGACAGGGGCGTGAACTGGTCCCACCGGGCCCAGCGGTGGCGGTAGAGGCCCTCGAAGAGCTGGGCGCCGCGCCAGGCCGGCTCCCCCAGCGAGATCACCAGGGCCTTCAGCTCCGCCAGCCCCAGCCCCGCCGCATCCGGACGGGCGTGGGTCGCGGCTTCGGGGGCGGGCAGGTCCCAGGCTGGCTTCAAGCTCAGTCCATCCGGATCTTGAAGGACTTCATGAGGCTCTTGTCGTCCTCGGAGAACGGCAGGGCGGATTCCGGCTCAGCGGAACCCGCCTCCCTCGGTTCCAACGGGAGGCGAAGGGGCGCGGCCTCGAGGATGAGGACCAAGCCGTAGCCATCCGCCTGAATCTGGATGGCCAGGTTCCGGCAGTGATCATCCTCGGCCAAGGCCTTCACAAGGGAATCCCCCAGCTCGCTCACCAGGTGGTGCAGGCGCTCGGGTAGTTCCATGGGGCCTCCGGGCCCCCCATGGTAGCAGCGGGTTCCTGGGCTTAGGCCTCCCAGGCCGCCCGGAACCTCGCCACGGCGTCAACGGGATCGCCTGCCCAGAAGGATCGGATGGCCGCCAGGCCCGCCAGGCGTGGATGCCGAAGCGCCGGGGCGTTCGAGGGGTCCAGGCCGCCAAGGGCCAGGAGCCGGGGGCCTGCCACGGGCAGGGTGTCCAGGAACCGGTGGAGGCGCGCCACGCCCCAGGATTGGCCCTTCCCGGGGCTGGGGAGGAGGGGAGACACCAGCAGTTGCTCGCAGCCGGAGCGGTCCGTCCACTGGCCTTCGGCGTGGAGGGGGCGGGACAGCGGCAACAACCCGGGCTCCACCTCGGGGTGGTCCTCCGGGGCATGGAGGCCGCAGCCGGCGGCGAAGGCCACGTCCAGGCGTCCGCCCACCCAGAGACGCACGCCGGGAGCGGTCTCCTGGCACCACCGGGCGGCCTCCAGCAGGGCCCGGGCCTCCAGGCCCCGCTCGCGGATGAGGAAGCCGTCGATGCCCGAGCGGAGGACGGGGCCCCACCGCTCCGGGTCGAACCCGAGCCCCGGCGTGATCGCCAGCAGGATCATCCGAACAGGCTTTCCAGCGCCGCCGGGGCGAGCTTGGGAAGGGCCAGCACCGCCACGTTCTCGGTGACATGCGCGGCCCGGCCCATGCCACAGAGGGCCGTGGTGACGCCGGGGCAGGACCGGGTGAACTGCAGGGCCGCCTGCGCGGGCGTCTGGAGGCCGAACGCCTCCGCGAATCCGTCCGGAAGCTGGTGGAGGATGCGGGCCTGCAGGATGGACGCCGAGGTCTGTACCGAGAGTCCGCTGGCCTGGGCGGCGGCCAGGGGGGTCATCGCCGTGCCGGACATCCGCTGGGTCGGTGCGAGGTAGGCTTCGGGCATGGCCAGGTTGAGGGGGAGCTGGATCCAGCGGAAATGATGGTCGCGACCCCCGGCGGCGGTGGCGGCTTCCAGCAGGCGGGCGAGGCTGAGATGTCCCGCCTGGTCCGGCGGGACCCGGAACCCATTCCAGGTGGCCACGCCGTAGGCGCGGATCTTCCCGGCGGCCACGAAGCCCTCGCAGGCCTCGAAGGCCCGGCCGATCATGGCGTAGAAGGCCTCGGGTCCCAGATGTGGAAGCTGCTGTTCCGGGTTGTGCAGATGGAACAGGTCCAACGTCTCCAGGCCCAGGGCGGCCCTGCTGAGATCCAGCTGATGGGCCAGGTACTTCGGGGTGAGGGCGTGACAGCCATCCACCAGATCGTCCACGGACAGGATGCCCGGTGCTTCCAGCACGCGATGGAACCAGCTGCGGGGGCTCTCCTCCGGCGCGTCCTCCGGCATCGGGATGTACCCGGCCTTGGTGGAGACGAAGAAATCCCCCCGTGGCCGGCCCTTGAGGGCCGCGCCCAGAACCCGTTCGGAACGTCCATTCCGGTAGTTCGCGGCCGTATCGAAGACCGTTCCCCCCGCGGCCAGGAACGTGCGGGCGGCTTCGAGGTAGCTGCTGTCGGCGGCGTCGGTGGGCGGCCCCAGGTAGGTGCCGAGGCCGAGGGTGCTGAGGCGCATGGATGACTCCGGCCGGGGGAGGGCGTGGGCCCGTGTCAGCTGTCCAAGGATTCCTTCACGCCCGCGGTGCCCATGGTGATGAGACGGTCGGCGGCCCGGGTGGCCCACTCGGAGTTGGGATAGCTCTCCACCAGCTTCTGGTAGTAGTCCTTGGCCTCGGCCCGGAAAGTCGCGATGCGTTCCTTGCCGAAGGCCTGCAACTCTTTCTCGTAGGCGGAGCCCTCCTTCTGGTTCAGCTCCTGGAAGGAGTCCTTCTTTACGCGGGCGAGGTAGTCCTTGTTGAACTGATTGAGCTCGGCCGGGGACAGGGTGCGCTGCCGCATGGTTTCGCCCAGGTAGTAGTAGGCCCGCTCCCGGTCCACATAGTCGGGGTAGGTCACCAGGAGATCCTTCAGGCGGTGTTCAGCGGCGGGATAGTCGTAGGTGTTCACGTAGAAGATGCCCACCTGCAGCTCGTGCTCGGCGAGCCGCCGCCAGCATTGGACGATCTTGGACTTGGCTTCGGTGGCGTAGGGGCTTCCGGGCGATTCGGCCAGGAGCTGCTGGAAGGACGCCAGGGCCTTCCGGGTCTCGGCCTGATCGCGTTCGGCGCTCTCGATGGACGAGAAGTGGCAGAGCGCCTTGTGGTACAGGGCGTAGTCCCGCAGTTCGCTGTGGGGGAAGTAGTTGAGGAAGCTTGTGTACTCGACCTCGGCTTCCGGGTAGCTGGGGCTCTTCTGGAAGAAGAAGCTGTCGCCCAGCATGATCTTGGCCCGCGGGAACTCCGCGGATCCCGGCAGGTTCTCCTCCAGGGTGCGCAGGTTGCGCCGGGCATCCTCGTACTTGCCCAGCTTCATCTCGCGGTCGGCCGTGCTGAGCAGCTGCGCGGCGGTGACCCCCTTTTCGGTGGTCTTGGGCTTGCGGCAGCCCAGCCCGAGGCCCGCCAGGGCGGCGGCGAGGGCCAGGACGGTGACGGTGCGCTTCATGCGGACTCCGGGGGCATCAGGTTCAACATCGCGGGGGGGCTCGGGAGAGCGGGCACTTGAGGCATGGCGGGACGGACCGAAGGGTTCCATGCCTGCCGGAGGCTTTCCAGCCAGGGTTCCACCAGCGCCTGGGCCCGGGCCCGGTGCCGGTCATGGAAAATCTCATGGAGGCACTCGGGAAGCCGGTGCCGCGCCAGCAGATCCGGCCGGACCGCAGACCACAGGGCTTCCGAACCATCCGGGTCCACCACCGTGTCCGCGCCCGACTCCAGCAGGAGCATGGGCCGGTCCAGTTCGTGGCCCAGGGGCAGGAGTTCGGCCCGGCCTTCCGCCAGGGCGGCGCCGAAGGCGGCCGTGGCCATGCGGTGGCAGAGGGGATCGGCCTCGTAGCGCTGCACCAGCACAGGATCCGAGCAGACCTCGCTCTTGTCCCCGTGGAGTCGGATGGGCCGGTGGGGCGCCAGCCAGCGGAGGATCCCGGAGAGCACCACGAGGGCCCGGGTGTTGGGCCGCAGCGTCACGCTGGGGCTGGAAAGGATCAGGCCGTCCAGGGTGTCCGCGTGCCAGAGCAGGGTGAGCAGGGCCACCAGGCCGCCGAAGCTGTGGCCCAGCACCACCTGGGGGCAGACCGGCAGCGGCGGCATGGGCACCCCCTCCACGAGCCGCGGCTTCGCCCCGGTCCGGTCGGCGTCATAGCGACGCTCCTGGCGGAGGAAGAGGGCGAAGTCATCCACGAAGGCCCGGATGCCCACCGCATCCCCACGGATGCCGCCGGACCGGCCGAAGCCCCGGTGGTCCATGCTGGAAACCGACCAGCCCAGGCCGTGCAGCCAGTGGGCCGTATGGCGGTAGCGCTCGCCGTGCTCGCCGTAGCCGTGGGAGATGACCACCCGGCCCTTGGGGCTGGGGTGTTCCCAGCGGGCCCAGGCCAGGGGCGTTCCGCCATGCCCCGTCAGGACCCCACGGATGGTGGGTTCCAGATCGGCGGGCAGGACGGGGAGGATCTCCGGCATCCCCCCAGAATACCGTGCGGACGGCCCATCCCGGATTGGCTTAAACTCAAAGGTTCCCCCGATGATCGGGACCGGAGATGCGGACGATGGACTTCGAGACCCTGGTGCGGGCCAAGAATGAGCTGGAGCCCCGGGTCCGCCAGCTGGTCGCCCATCTGGATCCCGAGCGGAAGGCCCTGGAACTGGAGCAGATCGAGGAGCGGACCACGGCGCCCGGCTTCTGGGACGATCCCGAGGCGGCCAAACCCCTGCTCCAGAAGCGGGGCGTCCTGAGCGACGACATGGCTCTGGCCAAGAAACTGTCCGGCGGGCAGGAGGATCTGGAGACGGCCCTGGAACTGGCCCGGGACGACCAGGAGATGCTCCTCGAAGCCGAGGCCCTGGAAGGCCAGTTGCGCAAGGGAGTGGAGGATGCCGAGCTGCGCATGATGCTCAGCGGCGATCTGGACCACAACCACGCCATCGTGGCCATTGCCCCCGGCGCCGGCGGCACCGAAAGCCAGGACTGGGCGGCCATGCTGCTGCGCATGTACCTGCGCTTCTGTGAGGCCAAGGGCTGGGCCACCGAGATGATCGACTACCAGGATGGGGAGGAGGCCGGCATCAAGGGCGCCACCTTCATCGTGGATGCCCCCTTCTCCTACGGCTACCTGCGGGCCGAGGCGGGCGTCCACCGCCTGGTGCGCATCAGCCCCTTCGATTCCGCCAAGCGCCGCCACACCAGCTTCGCGGCCGTGTACGTCAGCCCCGAACTGGACGACACCATCAACGTGGACATCCCCGAGAAGGACCTCAAGATCGATGTCTTCCGGGCCAGCGGCGCGGGCGGCCAGCACGTGAACCGTACCGAATCCGCCGTGCGCTTCACCCACCTGCCCACCGGCATCGTGGTCAGCTGCCAGAACGAGCGCAGCCAGATCAAGAACCGGGCGACGGCCCTGAAGGTGCTGCAGGGCCGCCTGTACGAGCTGGAACAGCGCAAGTTCCTGGAGCGGGTGGCCGCCGCCAGCGGCGACAAGGCCGATGTGGCCTGGGGCAGCCAGATCCGCAGCTACGTCCTCCAGCCCTACCAGATGGTGAAGGACCACCGCACCGGCGCCGAGACCAGCCAGACCCAGAAGGTGCTGGACGGCGACATCGACGTCTTCATCCGCACCCAGCTCCTGGCCAAGAGCCTCAAGACTGAGGGCTGAGCCCCGCGACCAGCTTCTTGAGACAGCTATTCGCTCTTGGCGATCTGTTCCTGCTCGTCCTTGGGCAGGCGGAAGACCCAGCGGCCCGTCGCGCGGTCCCAGAGATCGAAGCAGCAGAGCCAGTTCAACAGCCCCGCCACCATCACGTAGCTGGCGCCGTACTCCTGCGTGAGGGTGCGGATGGGCTCCGTTCCCGTCCCGCCGAAGGCCCAGGCGAAGGCCCCATAGACCGGACCGATGCCCGTCGTGGCCAGGGCCCCGAGGGTGGGCAGCCAGGCCCCGGGCGTGAAGACGAAGACGCCGCCCTTGATGCCGTTGACGGCGCCGAACTGGAGTTGCAGCGCCCCGAGGACGCAGAACAGCAGCCACACACCGAAGAAGGCCTTGGCCCGCCCCTTCTGGCCGATGACCCAGTAACCGGCCCCTGGCACCAGCCACTGCAGGAGCAGCGGCTTCCAGGCGGCCTTCAGGGCCTTCTGCTTGCGGAGGGGCAGGGGGAGTTTCGGGAGGGGCTTCTCGTCGGCCATGCGTCTAGGCTACCTCAGTGGGGTTTTGTTGGGCGCGCGAAGCTGCGGGACAGACAGCCAAGCGCAGCTCCACCGGGGATGCGAGTGTTTTCCCTCAGCCGGCCTGGGCGGGCGCGGCGACCGGGGTCGGGAACTGGAAGCCTGGCCGCGCCTCGGGGAGCCGGATCTCACCGCCGAGGTTCGCCGCCCGGGCCATGAGGGTCCCGGTGGCCAGGCCGAGGAGCAGGCAGCCCAGGAGACACCAGCGGGGCAGAGCCTTTCGCCGCCGGGCCAGGAAGAGGCCGGTGGCCGCCAGGATTCCCGTGAGGATGGCGGCCACCAGGGCGAGCAGGGCAGCGTCCTCATGCGAGTTGATCCGCGCGACAGAGACGCCGGGCAGGACCTGGACCAGGTCCCCGGCGTAGCCCCCCGTCAGGTAGGCGCCCCCCGCGGCCAGGCCCGTGAGGACCATGCCCCAGAGGGCCGCCTGCTGGACGTCCTCCTGCTTCCGGGCCATGCCCCAGAGGAGCAGAAGCAGCGCAAAGGCCGCGCCCATCACAGGCGCGTGGTTGATGATCAGGTGCGCATGCGCCCAGTTCATGGCGTCTTCCTCCCGGGAAAGGTCATCAGTCCGCCCAGCTTGGCAGCTACGGGTCAGATGGGTGAAGCGGCTTGTGTCGCTCCCAAGGTTACCTTCCGGGTGGTACGGTCATGAGTCCATGGCCGGCACGCAAAGGGCCGCCTCGCGGCGGCCCTTTGCAAAGCACATGCGTGGTGCGTGCTAGTCGGAAGCGAAGGGCAGCAGGGCGATGTTGCGCGCCCGCTTGATGGCTTCCACGAGCAGGCGCTGGTGCTTGGTGCAGACACCACTGGTGCGCCGGGGCAGCACCTTGCCGCGCTCGGGGGTGAAGGCCTGGAGGGTCTTCACGTCCTTGTAGTCGATCAGGATGGACTTCTCGACGCAGAACTTGCAGAACTTCGCGCGTCGGCCCCCAAAGGCCTTTTTCTTCTTGGGCTTGCCCTTCTTTGTGTCAGCTCGGCGCTTCATCCGGCCACCTCCTCAGGTGCGCGATCCTTGATACCGGCCTGGGCCTTGCGCTTGCTCTCGCGCTCGATGCGCTGCTTGGCGCGGCCTGCGGCCTTGTCCGCCTCGTCCATGCGGACAGAGAGGAACTTGATCACGGCGTCGTTGTTGCGGAAGCGGCGCTCCAGCTCGGCGACCAGCGCGGGTCCGGCGTTCATCTCGAACAGCGTGTAGTAGCCCTCGCTGAACTTCTGGACCTCGTAGGCCAGCCGCTTGCGGCCCCACTTGTCGGTCTTGAGCAGCTCGCCACCCTGCTCGGCAATGATCCCCTCGTACTGCTTGACGAGCTCATCGCTCTGCTCGTCCGTCAGCGTGGGGGAGGCGATGAAGATGGTCTCATAGCGACGCATCTGTCCTCCTTGTGGATGTGAAGCCCCCAGTCTTCGGGAGCAAGGAAGACGCCCTCCAGCGGAGGACGCGAACAGGCAGTTTCGCGCGAAAAGGCCGGAAGATCAACGAGAAGTCTGGCTCTCCAGCCCAGGATCGGCCCAGAACGCGGCGGGATTCACCCGATTGGCCAGCGCGCCCAGGTCCTCGGTCCCGGCGAGCAGATCCAGGAACCGCGCGAAGGGGGCGTCCAGGGCATCGATGCGGTCCCACTCGGGATCGGTCCAGTGGCCCAGGACGAAATCCGCCAGGGGGCGCTCGAAGGGACCGATGCCCAGGCGCAGCCGGGCGAGCTCCTGGGTGCCGAGGTGTTCGAAGACAGAACTCAGGCCGTTGTGCCCCCCCGCCGAGCCGTCCAGGCGGAAGCGGCCGGTGCCCAGGGGCAGATCCTTGTCGTCATGGAGCAGGATCATCCGCCGGGGGTAGAGGCCCGAGGCCGCCGCCTGGGCGCAGGCCTGGCCGCTCAGGTTCATGTAGGTGGTGGGCACCAGGGCCTGCAGCCCGTCGGCCAGGGGGTAGAGCGTCCCCGAGGGGAAGCGCTTCGCCGGCGCCGGGGCCAGGCCGCGATCCGCCATCCACCGCTGAAGCAGGAGCCGCCCCAGGTTGTGCCGGGTGTCCTGGTAGTCGGGGCCGGGATTGCCCAAAGGCACGAGCGTCCACATGGATGGTTGAGTCCTCAGCCCTCAGTCTTCAGTAAAAGCAGCGGGCGCCGCAAGGCGCCCGCACTGAGGACTGATACCTGAGGACTGATACTTGAGGACTGATACCTGAGGACTGAGCCCTACTTCTTCTCTTCCTTCTTGCCCTTCTTGGCCACCTCGGGCTCGGCGGCGGCAGCGGCGGGGGCAGCGGCGGCTTCGACGGCGACCTCCTCCTCCGGGGCCTTGCCGTGGACGGAGCAGACCACCTGGTGGGCATCGCCGACCAGGGTGACGTTGGGGATCAGGGAGAGCTGATCGAAGCGGATGCTCTCGTTCATCTGGAGGTTGCTCACGTCCACGTCGATGTGGGCGGGGATGAGGCTCGGCAGGCACTCGACCTCGATCTCCCGGTGGGCGAAGTCGAGCATGCCGCCTTCGCTCTTCACGCCGATGGCCGTGCCGAGGAGGCGGACGGGCACCTTGACGCGCACCTTGAGGCTCATGTCCACGCGCATGAAGTCCACGTGGCGCAGCCGGCTGGTGATGGGATCGCGCTGGATGTCCTTGAGGATGACGTGGCGCTGGATGTCCGTGCCCTCGCGCTGGAGGTACATCACGGAGTTCATGCCGCTCTCGCTGGCGATCACCCGGGCGACGGCCTTGGGGCTGATGGCGATGGCGACGGGGGGCTCATTCAGGCCGTAGACCACGGCCGGGATCATGCCCTGCTTCTTGAGATCGCGGATGGCGGCCTTGCCGAACTTCTCGCGCTTGGGGACGATCAGGACTTCCTGGGACATGAATTCCTCCTACCTGGCAGCGTCGGCCCTTGGGGGCCTCACTGCCCTCTCGTTGGGGCGGGTCCGGGCGGACCGTTCGGGCCTCCCCCGGTGGGGAGCCGAACCTCCGATCATGCCCGAAAAACCCTTGCCATCAAAGGGATGGTTTCGGGCCTGGGGCGCGATGGGGTCGCCGGGCCGGGCTACCATGGCGGCAGAGGATCCCCGTGCTGCAGCCCACGCCCCGCCCCGAAGACCTCCTGAACCGGGAGTTGAGCTGGTTGGACTTCAATGCCCGCGTCATGGAGGAGGCCGAGGATCCGACGGTGCCCCTGCTGGAGCGGGTGAAGTTCCTCAGCATCGTCTCCAACAACTGGGATGAGTTCTTCATGGTGCGGGTGGCGGGCATCTGGCGGCAGATCGATGCCGGCATCACCCAGCCGGGCCCGGATGGACTCACGCCCCGGCAGCTGCTGGAGCGGGTGTCCTCCAAGATCCACGCCTACTCCGCCCGCCAGCACGAGCTCTTCCACGCCATCCTCGAACCGCAACTGGAGGCCGAGGGCATCGTGATCCTGGATCCCAAGGACCTGGATCCAGGCCAGTCAGCCTTCGTGCTGGACCACTTCGAGCGGGCCCTGCTGCCCCTCATTACGCCCCTGGCCGTGGACACCGGCCACCCCTTCCCCCGCCTGGGCAACCGCGTCCTGGTGCTGGTGGCCGAGTTGGAGCCGGAGGAGGATCTGCTGGACGGGGATCTGCCGGCCTCGGAGCTGTCCTTCATCCATGTGCCCACCAGCCTGGCCACGCGCTTCCTGCGGGTGCCCTCCCAGCCGGGTGTCCATGCCTTCGTGATGCTGGAGGACGTGGTGCGCCACCACCTGTCCCGGCTCTTCCTGGGCTACACCGTGACGAGCTGTCATGCCATCCGGGTCACCCGCGATTCCGATCTGCCGGTGGAAGAGGATCCCTCCGAGGATCTCCTCAAGACCGTGGAGGAAAGCCTCCGCGACCGGCGCCGCGGGGCAGTGGTGCGCCTGCAGTACGAGAAGGGCCTCTCCGCCAAGGTGCTCGACCTGCTCATCGAGGAGATGGAGCTGAGTCCG
This sequence comes from Acidobacteriota bacterium, assembly GCA_021802985.1. GTDB lineage: Bacteria > Acidobacteriota > Holophagae > Holophagales > Holophagaceae > Geothrix. The sequence goes on from JAJZQW010000017.1 coordinate 19,127, forward strand.
GAGGATCTCTACCCCAGCACCGGCCTCACGGCCTTCTCTGATCTCATGCAGCTCTATGTCCAGCTGGACCTGCCCAGCCTCAAGGACCAGCCGCTGCCGCCCCTTCCCGTGCCCCAGTTGGACCAGGGGGGCAGCATCTTCGATGCCATCTCCCGCAACGACATCCTGCTGAACCATCCGTACCAGAGTTTCGACGACAGCGTGGTCCGCTTCGTGCGCGAGGCCGCCGACGATCCGAAGGTGCTGGCCATCAAGATGACCCTCTACCGCGTCACCCAGAACAGCCCCGTGGCCGCGGCCCTGGAGCGCGCGGCGGAGCGGGGGAAGCAGGTGGCGGCCATCGTGGAGCTGCGGGCTCGCTTCGACGAGGCCGCCAACATCGCCTGGGCCCGGCGCCTGGAGAAGGTGGGTGTCCACGTGGTCTACGGACTGCCCAACCACAAGATCCACTGCAAGGCCTGCCTCGTGGTGCGGCAGGAGCGCAATGGCATCCGCCGCTACTGCCACCTGGGCACGGGCAACTACAACGAGCGCACCAGCCGCGTCTACTCGGACCTGGGCCTGCTCACGGCGCGGCCGGAGCTGGGCGAGGATCTGTCGAACCTCTTCAACATGCTCACGGGCTACACCCGGCCGCCGCGGTTCCACCAGATCCTGCTGGCGCCCCAGCACCTCAAGAAGGGGCTCAGGACCCGGATCCTGCGCGAGATCGCCCATGCCCGCCAGGGCCGTCCGGCCCGCATGATTCTCAAGATGAACGCGTTGGTGGACCCCCAGGTGATCCAGTTGCTCTATGAGGCCAGCCGCGAGGGCGTGGACGTGGACCTCATCGTGCGTGGCACCTGCTGCCTGCGCCCGGGTGTCCCGGGCCTCTCGGAGAACATTCGGGCCATCTCCATCCTGGACCGGTTCCTCGAACATGCCCGGATCTACCACTTCGCCAACGACGGTCAGCCCGAGACCCTGCTGGCCAGCGCGGACCTCATGCCCCGGAACCTGGACCACCGGGTGGAACTGGCCTTCCCCCTGGCCGATCCGCTCCTCGCGGCCCAGGTGGTGGAGATGCTGGAACTGCAGCTCCACGACACCCTGAAGGGCCGGGTGCTCGGGCCCGAAGGCGAGGTGTTGCGCCGGGGCCTGGATCCGAATGATCCACCCCTGCGGAGCCAGCTCCGGATCTACGAGCACACCCTCCTGGGCAGCGGCGTGGGCGCCATGACCCAGAAGCTGCCGCCCCTGCCGCCGGAGGGGTGAGGTCCGGAATCCCCGTGTTCCGACGCCCATCCGGCCGTGGCACACTGGGGGGCTGGAGAGCCGCATGAGCCCGAAGATCAGCCGCGCCGCCCTGTTCGATGTCCTCAACAGCTACACGGTGCCGGGCACCAGCGCCACACTCGTGGTCCTGAAGGCCGTGAAGGGCATCGATGTGGCCGAGGGCCGGGTGACGGTCATGCTGCAGATGCTGGATGCCTACCAGGACCGGGAGCAGGTCATCAAGCAGGCCCTGGAGGAGCTGATCCTTGGCCAGCCGGGCGTCGAGGCGGTGGACGTGGAGATTGCCTGGGAGAAGACGGCCCAGATGGAGTTCAAGAATCTCATCCCCGGCATCAAGCGCTGCGTGGTGGTCGGCTCGGGCAAGGGCGGCGTGGGCAAGAGCACCGTCACCGCCAACCTGGCCATCGCCATGGCCCAGCGCGGCCTGAAGGTGGGCCTGCTGGATTCGGACATCTACGGCCCCTCCATCCCCATGATGCTGGGCCTGAAGGATTCGCCGCTGGGCACGCCGGACGGCCAGATCCTGCCCCTGGAGAAGTTCGGGGTGAAGGTGATGTCCATGGGGCTCCTCATCGAGGAGGACCGGCCCGTGATCTGGCGCGGCGCCATGCTCAACAAGGCGCTCCAGCAGTTCCTCAAGGATGTGGCCTGGGGCGATCTGGACGTGCTCTTCATCGATCTGCCGCCGGGCACCGGCGACACCCAGCTCACCCTCATCCAGAACGCCCAGGTGGATGGCGCGGTCATCGTCAGCACGCCCCAGGACGTGGCCTTCCTCGACGCCAAGAAGGCCATGGGCATGTTCAACACGGTGAAGGTCCCCGTGGTGGGCATCATCGAGAACATGAGCAGCTTCATCTGCCCCGGCTGCGGCCAGGAGACCCAGATCTTCGGCCACGGCGGCGTGCGCGACGCGGCGGCGCGCATGAAGCTGCCCTTCCTGGGCGAGGTTCCCATCGATCTGGCGATCCGCGAGGGGGGTGACAGCGGCCATCCCCTGGTGGCGGCCCATCCGGACAGTCCCCAGACGAAGGTCTTCCAGGCGATGGCCAAAACTTTGCAGTCCGCGCTGGGGCTCTGATCCCGGTCCCGTGAGGGCCTGAGGCTGGGCTACACTGGCGCATGCCCAAGCCCCAGATCCCCGAGACGCTCGCTCCGGATCTCCTGGAGCGGCTTCGCGCCCGCTTCCACCCCTGGCCGCTGATCAAGGACTGGGGGTTGACCATCGAAACCGTGGCGCCGGGCATGGCGACCATGCGCCTGCCCTCCACGCCCGCCGTGCTGAACGGTTCCCGGGGGACCGTCAACGGCGGCGTGCTGGCCACCATGGCGGACATGGTCTCCGCCCTGGCCCTCAGCACCGCCTTCGATGGCGCCATGCCCTTCGCCACCTCCGATCTCCACATCCGCTACCTGGAGCCCGCCAAGGGCGAGGTGGTGGGCGAGGCCCAGGTGGTGCGCATCTCCAATCGGGGCGCCGTGCTGGAATGCCGGCTCCACTGCTGCGGGAAGCCGGTATCCCTCTGCACGGCCTATTTCGCCATCAAGCCCGGCCTCGGGGGCTGAGATGGCGCGTCCCCAGCCCTTCCCGGCGGAGCCACCTGCTCAGGACGGTCCCCTCAAGCGGTTGCGGAACACCCTCGTCCTGCTCATGGCCGTGCTGCTGGCGGGGGCCGTGGGCTACCACCTCCTGGCCCACCTGAATGGCCTGGACAGCTTCTACATGGCCATCACCACGCTGTTCACGGTGGGCTTCCGGGAGATGGGCGACGTCAACAACTCCACCAAGCTGTTCACGATCTTCTACCTGATCACAGGCCTGGGCGTGGCCACCTACGCCCTGTCGAACCTCACGGCCCTCATCCTGGAGGGGGATCTCCGTGGCTACTTCTTGGAGCGCCGCATGGAAAAGCGCATGGACGACCTGAAGGACCACATCATCGTCTGCGGGTTCGGCAAGATGGGCTTCCAGGCGGCCTGGGAGCTGAAGAAGGCACACATCCCGTTTGTCATCGTGGAGCAGGACGAGACCAAGGGTCGCAGCCCCCGCTTCGCCGGCGAACTGATCCTCTACGGCAATGCGATGGATGAGCTCATCCTCGAGCGCGCGGGGATCCGCCGGGCCCGGGGCCTCATCACGGCCCTCACCACGGATGCCGACAACGTGCTGGTCACCCTCACGGTGAAGCAGATCCGGCCCGACATTCCCGTGGTGGCCCGCAGCGCCAAGCTGGGCACCGAGCGCCAGCTCCGGGCCGCCGGGGCCGATCACATCGTGAGCCCCTACGAGATCGGCGGACGGCGCATGGCCGCGCTCCTGCTCAAGCCCGAGATGATGAACTTCTTCGATGTGGTGCTGCACTCGGAGCAGCTGGAACTGGGCCTGGAGCGCATCGCCATCGCCCCGGCTTCCGCCCTGGTGGGCCAGACCATGCGCGAGGCGCGGCTCCGCCACGCGACCGGCGCCCTGCTGGTGGGCCTCGTCCACTCGGGCGCCGGCCTGCGCTTCAACCCGTCCGGGGATGAGCGGTTCCAGGCCGGGGACGAGCTGCTGGTGATGGGCCCCGCGGAGGCCCTGGAAACGCTCACCCGGCTGGCGCTCGGGGTCTAGTCGAGGGTTCCCACCAACCCGTACAGGGTCCTCGCCGCGCCCTTGCAGCGGGGTGCGTTCCGGGCGTTCCAGGCCTGCCGGTGCTGGTCCAGGGCCATCCGCGTCTGGATGCCGGCGGAGCCGGGGCGGCCCCGGCCCAGCAACGGGGCGAAGGCGGCCTCCAGATCCGGCGGCGTCGCCCAGTGACTGCTGTCGGCGGCAAACCAGGCCTGCAGGCAGACGAGGCGCGCCGCGCTCCGGTGCCGGGCGGGGCCGAGCGGCAGCTGGTCCGCCAGCACCTCCAGGCCGTCCAGGGCCGCCCAGGCGACCGCGCGTCCGGTTCCCTCCATGTGCAGGAAGGCGAGGTCCAGGCGGGCCAGATCCGAAGGCGGGATCCGCTTGGCCAGGGTGTCCCGTCGGGCCGCCCAGGCCTCCCGGGCGTAGCGGAGGCGGGCCTCCAGGTGTCCGCCCCGGCCCTCCACCAGGCATTCGGGCACGCCCTCCAGGGCTTCGGTCAGTACCTCGGCGGGGGTCAGCGCCGGCGTGGTGGCCAACAGGGCTGCGGGCAGAAGCAGGAGGGTCATCGTGAGCTCCGATGCGGATCGGATGCTAGGGATACTGCGGTCGGCTCCGCGGGTTTATCCCTGTCAGGGGGGGTCCCAGCGGCCCTTGGCGGACGCTGGGGCGGGGCTGAGAGCAAATGCCTCATGAATTGAGGGTTTGGGGTAGAATCCGAAATCCCCAGCTCCCAGGAGGCGGCATGCGCATCGGCATCCTCGGCTTCGGGCGCTTCGGCCGCGCCCTGGGGGACCTCCTGGCGGAGGCGGGGCATGCCCATCGGGCCTGGGATCCCGTGGCCGACATTCCCGAAGCGCGCCGGGCCCGGGATCTGGCCGACCTGGCCGGGCGCAGCGAGGCGCTGGTCCTGGCCGTGCCCGTGCCCTTCCTGGGGCAGGCGCTGACCGCCCTGGGACCCTACCTGCGTCCCGATCACACGGTCTTCGACGTGGGCAGCGTGAAGGTGGGCCCCTGCCGGCTCCTGGATGAACGGTTGGGGACGGCGGTGCCCCATGCGGGCACCCATCCCCTCTTCGGTCCCGTCAGCCTGGCCCGGGCCGAGCGGCCCCTGCGGGTGGTGCTCTGCCCTTCGCCCCAGCATCCCGCAGCGGCCGAGCGGGTCAGGGCCCTGTTCCGCAGCCTGGGCTGCGAGGTGTTGGACCAGGCGCCCGAGGATCACGACCGGGTGATGGCCCAGACCCACGCCCTCACCTTCTTCCTGGCGAAGGGGCTCCTGCAGGTGGGCGCGGGGGCCGAGCTGCCCTTCACGCCGCCCTCCTTCCACGCCGTGGCCCGCACCCTTGAGTCGGTGCGGGAGGATGCGGGCCATCTGTTCGCCGCCCTGCAGAACGAGAACCCCTTCGCCGCCGGAGCCCGTGCCGGATTCCTGGACGCGCTTCAGGCCATCCACCGCGATCTGGCGGAGGCTGCCGCCTCGGGGGAGGACCTGGGTGAACACTTGGCCATCCCGGACCTGGGCGTCCGCTCCCCCGGGCTCCAGGAGGCCCGGGATCACATCGACGCCCTCGACCGCGAACTGGTGGACCTGCTGGCCCGGCGCACCGAACTGATCCTCCGGGCGGGTCGGGCCAAGGCCGAGCTGGGCCTGCCGGTCCACGACCCGGTCCGGGAGGCCGCCCAGCTCCGGGCCCGGCGCGCCTGGGCGCAGGATGCGGGGCTCGATCCCCAGGGGGTGGAGGACGTCTTCCGGTCCGTCCTGCGGGCCTCCCGCAGCGCCCAGGGACGCTGAGCGTTCCGGACCTTCCACTGCCCTGGACCCCTCGTTCAGCCTTGACGCACGGCACGTCCGGAGGGGGATAAAGTGGACAGCGTGCGGAGCCCTCCGGCTCTGCCCACCCCACCAAGGATCTCCCGTGACCGCACCGACCGACGCTTCCGCTTCAGAACAGACCCGTCCCGGCGCGCCCGTCGGCCTCGACGACATCACCCTGCACCTCGTCGCCCTGGGTGCGGCCGTGGCCTCCAACGCCGAGCGTGCCTTCCAGGCCCACCACGCCCAGCTGGTGGAACTGGGCGCCTCCAAGGAGGACATGATCCAGGCGGTGAACATCGCCCTGCGGGTCAAGGGCGATCCCCACCAGATGATCCTCGGCCTGGCCGAGGCGAGCCTCGTGGAGGGTGGCGGGGGCTGCTGCGGTGGCGCCTGCGCCTGCGAAGCCGAAGGCAAGGAGAAGGGCGCCTGCGGCGACGACTGCGCCTGCTGAGGAACCGGAAGCGGCAAGGATCAACCACGAAGCCACGAAGAAACTGCTTTTCTTCGTGGCTTCGCGGCTTCGTGGTGAATCAGTTCTTCTGCGTTATTTTCCGAAGCGCTTGCTGACTTCGCTCCACTTGATGTTCTCGACGAAGACATCGAGGTACTTCGCGCGGGCGATGCCGTAGTCGACCATGAACGCGTGCTCCCAGCTATCCAGCACCAGCAGGAGGTCCTGCTCGATGGGCAGGCCGAGGTGGTGTTCGGCGACAAAGATCGTGTGCAGCTTCCCGTCCCGCTGGTTCCGGGTGAGCAGGGCCCAGCCGGGGCCGCAGAGGGCGGTGGCCTTGAGGTCGGCGATCAGCTTGTCCTGGCCGCCCTGGGCGTCCATGGCGGCCTTCAGGCCCGCGCTGATCTCGCTGTCTGCGCCCAGGTTCTCGAAGTAGAGCTCGTGCAGGAAGGTGCCATTGAAGGGCACCGCCTGGCGACGCTTCAGTTCGCTGTATTCGTTGAAGGAGTAGTTGGACTTGCTGCTGTCGATGCCCGCCAGCTTCTCCTCAATCTCGTTGTACTTGGCCACATAGCCCTTGTACAGCGTGAAATGCTGGTCCAGCTGGGCGTCGCTGAGGCCCTTCACCTTGCCGCCCTTCAGGTGGTCGTAGTTCTTTGCGGAATAGGCCATGAGTGCCTCCTTGGCAGCGCCGTGCGCGGGTGAGTAGTTTACCAAATGGGTCAAGAATATGGAACCTTCCGAATCCTACTCCTCCAGCAGGCTCCGCAGCATCCAGGCGTTCTTTTCGTGCAACTGCATGCGCTGGGTGAGCAGATCGGCCGTGGGTTCGTCACTGACTTTCTCCACCAGGGGCAGGAGGGACCGGGCGGTGCGAGTGACGGCCTCCTGGCCTTCCACCAGCTCGCGGATCATGGCGGTGGCCACGGGCACGCCCTTGGGTTCGGCGATGCTGGAGAGCCGTGCGAACTCGGCATAGGTGCCGGGTGCCGGGTAGCCCAGGGCGCGGATGCGCTCCGCCACCAGGTCCACGGCCAGGGCGAGCTCGGTGTACTGGGTTTCGAAGAGCAGGTGCAGCGTCTGGAACATGGGACCCTTCACGTTCCAATGGAAATTGTGGGTCTTGAGGTAGAGCGTGTAGCTGTCCGCCAGCAGGCGGGAAAGGCCGTCGGCGATGGTTTTGCGGTCGTCGGCGGGGATGCCGATGTTGATCTCCATGGTGGGCTCCTGTCGGAAGGGCCGGATTAGAGCGCCCAGGTGGACCAGGCCGCTGGAGCGGCCCAGCGCCCAGGTGTCCCGGCGTGGTTGGAGACAAGGGCGGCGATGCTGCGGCCGTCCGGGATGAGGTAGCGCAGGGCCAGCACCGAGGGCAGCCGGTCGTCGGGCCCCGCGGTGCCCCGGTCCACCGCGGGCACCACCCGGGAGCCATCCGAGCATTCCAGCAGCAGCTGCTCCGGGAAACCGTGCAGGGCCGCCAGGCGGCGGTCCCGCGTGGCCTCGGGAAAGCCGAAGTAGAGCGTGGCGGCTAGGCTCTGGCCACCGGGTTCGCGCCGGGGGGTGAGCACACTGAAGGAGGCCCGGGCCTCGGCCAGTTCGTCGGGCGAGCAGGTATCCAGGGTCTTGCCCTCCGCCCAGAGCGTTTCGACCACCTGGTCCGCCACGCTCTCGGCGGTCTCGGGCTGGAAGGTGATGCCCTCCGCCAGTTCCAGGCGGAGCGAGGCTTGCCGGGCCAGGAAGGCCTGGCGGGCCTCGAAACGGGCGTGCTCCGTGGCGGGATCGAAGGTCGGATTCATCGGGGGGACTTCACACCAGCTTGGCGATGTCGGCGTCGGGGGCACTGAACCCGGTGGCGGGCGCACCCGCCTGGAGCTTGGTGAGGGCGTCCTGGAAGCGGCCGGCATGGAAGCGCTCCACCTTGGCCAGGGTCTCGAACCAGGCGGCGATCTCCGTGTAGCCCTCTTCCCGGGCCTTGCGGGTGAACTCGGGGTACATGTCCGTGTATTCGTAGGTTTCGCCGGCCACCGCGGACTTCAGGTTGGTGAGGGTGTTGCCCAGGGGCAGGCCCGTGGCGGGATCGCCGGCCTTCTCGGCCAGGAACATCAGGTGCTTCAGGGCATGGCCGGTCTCGCCATCGGCACTGTGCTTGAAGAGCTCCGCCGCCTCAGGCAGGCCCTCCTTCTCGGCCACCTGGGCCATCCAGGTGTAGCGGCGGTTCGCCTGGGACTCGCCTGCGAATGCGGCCTTGAGGTTCTCGAAGGTTTTGGACTGGGTGAAGGTCATGGGGTCTCCTTGGGGCCGGAATGCCGGCGTCAAGGTAGTGCCACGTCCGTGCCAAAGCAACAAATATCATTACTGCATGTATTTACATAATTACGCAGGCAGGGGCACCGCCGCCATTCCCGGCGGGCCGAGAGCCCCTTTCTCGGCATGTCGTGAGACGGAGCGGAGCAAGGGAACGCCGGCGCCACGGGGGCCTCCTTCGGAGCCTCGCCATGATCCTTGCGGGCGTGACCCTGGTGCTGCTCGCGCCCCTGCTCTCCCGGTGGCTGGGCTGAGGCCGGTCAGCGCTCCACGCGCCGTCCCAGGAACTCCCAGCAGGCCCGCTGGACCTCCAGGAAGCCCTCCGCCTGGGGTACGAGCAGCTGCAGCTGGAAGGGATGCGGCCGGCCCCGCCAGTCGGCGCCCACGGGCGTGACCCTCAGGTCCGCCTTCCGCGCCAGGACCAGGGCCCGGGGCAGGTGGGAGGCGGAGCTGAGCAGCCCCACGCGCTTCCAGCCGTGCTGGAGCTGCAGCCGACGGTCGGCCAGGATCTCGTCCCGGGTGTTCCAGCAGGGCTCGGCCACCACGAGGATCGCGGTATCCGGCACGCCGAGGCTCCGCCACAGGACGCGGCTCTCCTCGCCCAGGTTTCGTACGCCTGCGGCGCTGTCGCGGCTCATGCCGCTCGCCACCAGCACTTGGGCCTTCCCGGCATGCCAGAGCCGGGCCGCCAGGACGAGGCGGTCGCTAGCCAGGCCCGCCTCGGGCCGCCCGAAGGGGTCCTCCTGGCTGCCTCCGCCCAGGACGAGAACCGCATCGAAGGGCGTGACGGTGGCCACGTCCACGGGCGGCACCGCCGCCTCCAGCCGAGCCATGAGGGCCGAGCCCAGGTACACGTTTCCGGCGGCAGCATAGAGCAGGGCCGCGGCCAGGAACAGCGCGGCGGGGAGCCGCTGCTTCCGGAGAAGGGTGAGGGCGGCGCTGGCCAGCAGGAACAGCCAGATCAGGCCCGCCGGCATGGCCAGCAGGCCCAGGGTCTTCTCCAGCACGAAGCGGCTCATGGGGCGTCGGGGCGGTCTACTCCGCCGGGTGATTGCCCTCGACGGAAACCTCGCCCGCGTCGGATTCGGCCTCGGGGTCTTCGTCGGTCTCGACCTTCTTGAGGGCCTTCTTCTGCAGCTTTTCTTCCTTCTTCTTGATGCGGGCCAGGTCCTTCTGACGCTTCTCGAAGTTGTAGTTGGGCTTCTTGGCCATGGCGAATCCGATCCGAAAAAAGGTGAAAGCCGATCCAGTCCTGGTCCAAGTCTACCGTCTCGCACGCCGGAGCGCCTGGATCAGGTCGTCCAGGCGCTGCAGGAAGCTGGATCGGTCCCGGGCCGTGAAGGGCGGGGGGCCGCCCCCCAGCTCGCCCATGGCCCGCAGGTGGGCCATCAGTTCGCGGCTCGCCAGAACGTCCCCGATGGAATCGGGCGAATAGACGCGGCCCTTGGCGTCCAGGGCCCGCGCGCCCTTTTCCAGGCAACGGGCCGCGAGAGGGATGTCCGCCGTCACGGCGATATCCGTGTCGCCGATCTGCGCCACGATCCAGTCGTCCGCCCCGTCGAACTGGCCCCTGGCCACCACCACCGACTCGAACAGCGGACTGCGCGGGATCCGCAGGGGCGAATTGGAGACCAGGATCACCTTCAGCCCGCAGCGGGTCGCCACGCGGAAAATCTCCTCCTTCACCGGGCAGGCGTCCGCGTCCACGAAGATGCGGATGCCCGGTGGCTGGGGGGGAGCCTCGCTCATGCCGAGGCCTGGGTGCGGGTGAGGGCGTAGGCGCCCAGGCCCACGAGGATCCCCGCGAACACATCCACGGCGTAGTGGGCCCGGAGATAGACCACGGCCGGGACCATCAGCAGGGTGATGACCGCCAGGGCCGGCCAGACCCTGGGAACGGAGCGCCGGGCGTGCAGGGTGAGGAGCAGCGCCATGGCGATGTGGGAGGAGGGGAAGGCGCCGCCCCGGATCTCGCCGGGACCCGTGAGGAAGTACAACAGGTGGTTGAACAGGTAGCCGTCGTAGAGGCGAGGCCCCAGGTGGGGCGGAAACCAGAAGTGCGGGCCCACGGTGGGGAAGAGCCAGAAGAAGGCGTAGCAGGCGAAGAAGGTGCCGGTGGTGGCCACGAGGATGTGCTCGGCGGCGGCGTAGCCGCGCTGGACGAGGGTCCCCAGGACGACCACGGGCACGAACAGGTAGTAGGCGAAGTAGGCGAAGCAGAACAGCTCGGACAGCCCGCGGAACGGCAAGGCCGCCCGGAAGGCCAGGGAGGGCTGGCACCCAAAGAGCCCCTGGTCCAGGTGTGCCAGCAGGCCATCCAGGGGCGCGGCGTGGAAGAGGGGCCACAGGTCCTGGACCTGGTGGTAGAAGGTCCAGTAGCAGAGGGGGACGAAGGCCAGGCGCAGGAAGGTGGGCAGCGGGGCGCGGGTGTCCCGGCTCCAGCGGCGGAGGGCGGCGGCCACGGCCAGGATGGCCAGGTCCAGGAGGGCCTGTTCGCCCAGCCCGGGTCGGCCGCGGGCCCAGCCCCAGCCCAGCAGCAGGGCGCAGAGGCTGGCATAGCCGGCCAGCCAGCGGTCCAGCGGACGCCAGAGGCCCAGGGGTCCCTGGAGGCCGAAGGGGCGCGACCGCTCAGAGCCAGCCATGGTCCCGGTACCAGCGGGCCGTGCGGGCCAGGGCTTCATCCAGGGGGGTGGCGGCCGTCCAGCCCAACAGCCGCCGAGCCGGCTCCGGGCTGGCCACCCAGGCGGGGGCCAGCATCTCCTCCACCTTCTGGGTGCTGAAGATCCCGGGTCGTCCCCGGAGGCGCGAGGTGGCCTCCGCCAGGCGGCCCGCCACGCGCAGGACGCCCTCGGGCACCGGGACCACCCGCCCCCGCCGCCCCAGGGTCCGGGCGATGCGCTGGCCCAGGTCCGCCCAGGTCACCACCTCCGGGTGCACGAGGGGGATGATCTCGCCGGAGGGCATGGCAGCTTCGGCCGCGCGAAGCAGGCCCTCCGCCAGATCTGGCGCGAAGATCAAGGAGTAGTGCCGCGCCCGGCGCCCGGGGAGGGGCACCAGGCCCCACTTGGCGAGGCGGAAGACGCTCAGCACATCCCGGTCCCTGGGCCCGAAGACCACCGGCGGGCGCAGGATGGCGCAGGGCAGTCCCGAGGCCAGCACCACCCGCTCGCCCTCCAGCTTGCTGCGGCCGTACCAGGTGAGGGGGCGGGGCGGGGCCGCCTCGGCCAGGGGTTCGGCGCCGCCGGGACTGGGGCCCGCGGCGGCGAGGCTGGACACCAGCAGGAACCGGCGCAGCGCCGGGGCGTGGGTGGCACAGGCCTCCGTGAGTCGCCGGGTGCCGTCCCGGTTCACCGCCAGCAGGTCTTCTTCGCAAAAACCCTTCAGGGCGCCCGCGAGGTGGAAGACCCAGTGCACATCCCGCAGGGCCTCGGACAGGTCCAGGGGCCCCAGGAGATCGCCGTGGAAGACCTCCACCTTCAGACCTGAAAGGTGGGACAGATCGCTGCCCGACCTAGCCAGCATCCGCACCTGGTGCCCCTCCGCGACCAGCCGTTCGCAGAGGTGGGAGCCGATGAATCCGTGCCCCCCGGTGACCAGTGCCAGCATGGCGAGGCTCCTAGCGATTACTTGGACACGCTCCTAGATGGCCCGGTCGTACACGCGGTAGGTCTTGGTGAGCTGGGCGCCCAGGTGGTCCAGGTGGGCCCGCATGGGCTTGTTGTCCTCCAGGATCCAGCTCAGCTCGGAACCGTCGAAGCCCAGCTTCCGGGCCTGGACGGACAGGTGATGCACGAGGAAGGCATCCAGGCCCTTCCGGCGGAATTCGGGCAGCACGCCCATGGCCACGGTGCGGATGCGGCGGCAGCCCTGCACCTTGAGCTTCCACAGGATGCGGAGCAGGCCGAAGGGCAGCAGGCGGCCCTTGGCGAGCTTGATGGCCTCGTGGGCATCGGGCACGGCGATGAGGAACCCGGCGGGCGTGCCATCCACTTCGACGACGAAGGCGAGGCGCGGATCGATGAGGGGCTTCAGTTCCTTGGCGATGAAGGCCAGCTCGCGATCCGTCCAGGGCACGAAGCCCCAGTTGTTGGCCCAGGCCACGTTGTAGGTGCTGCGCACGAACTCCAGTTCCTGGGTCCACTTGGCCAGGTCCACGGGCCGGATCCGGAACCGGCCGCTCTGCTGCAGGCGCTGGGCGACGGCGTCGAACTGGCCGTGGTAGTCCTTCACGGCCATGTAGTAGGCGTAGAGATCCTTGGCCTTGGTGAAGCCGGCGGCCTCGAACTGCGGGCCGTAGTAGGGCGGGTTGTAGGGCATGAGGATGGCCGGATCGTCCTCGAAGCCGTCCACCAGCAGACCCACCACGTCGTTGGTGGTGAGGTTCACGGGGCCGCGCAGCACGGTCTTGCCTTCCGCCTTCAGCCAGGCGGCGGCGGCGTCGAAGAGGGCGTCGGCCACGGCCTGGTCGGGGATGGCTTCGTAGAGGCCGAAGAAGCCCACGTGGGCCTCGTCCGGGTGGAACTGCCCGTACCGGTCATTGCACACGGCGGCGATGGTGCCGACCACCTCGCCATTCCGGCGGGCCACGAAGGGCTGCACCTTGGCGTATTCGAAGACCGGATTCTTGCGTGGATCCAGGAACTCCTTCCGCTCCAGGAGCAGGGGTGGAACCCAGTGGGGCTCGCGCCGGTGAAGGTGGAAGGGGAACCGGATGAACGGTTCCACATCGGAAACAGGCTCGACGTGGAGGCCCTCCTTCATGCGTGGCTGTCGAGGATGTGGAGCTGGCGGCCGACGCCCTCGAAGACCTTCAGGGCATGGGTGAGCTGGGCGCGGGTGTGGCCCGCCGTCACGGAGATGCGGATGAGGCTGCGATGGGGCGGCACGCCGGGCGGCACCACGGGATTCACGAAGATCCCCTGGTCCTGGAGCAGGCGCCAGGCCTGGAGGCAGCGTTCGAAGTCGCCGATCACCACCGGGATCACCGGCGAGGCGCTGTCCCCCGTATCGAAGCCCAGATCATCCAGCCCCTGCTTCAGGAAACGGGCGTTCTCCCACAGGTGCTGGATGCGCTCCGGCTCGGCCGCCATGACCTCCAGGGCGCCGAGCACCGCGCCCACGCTCGCCGGGGAGGCGGAGGCGGAGAACAAGAAGGGGCGGGCATGGTGCATGAGGTAGTTGATGACCCGCTCGGGGCCGGCGATGAAGCCCCCGATGGCGCCCAGGGACTTGGAGAAGGTGCCCATGATGAGGTCCACTTCGTCCGTGAGGCCGAAATGGGCCACCGTCCCCGATCCCCCCGGCCCGAACACCCCCAGACCGTGGGCGTCGTCCAGCATCACCTGCGCGCCATGGGCCTTGGCCAGGCGCACGATCTCCGGCAGGTTGCAGACATCCCCTTCCATGGAGAACACCCCTTCGGTGATCACCAGGGCCGGGGCGCCCGCAGGCAGCCCGGCAAGCGTGGCCTCCAGATCCTCCATGTCGTTGTGGTTGTAGCGGTGCAGGAGGCCGGGGGACAGCCCCGCGCCATCCAGGATGCAGGCGTGGATGTACTTGTCCGCCACGATGTGCTCGCCCCGCTGAACCAGGCTGGAGACCACGCCCTGGTTCGTCTGGAAGCCCGTGGGGAAGACCAGGGCGGCTTCCTTGCCCACCAGGTCGGCCAGCCGCCGTTCCAGCTCGATGTGGAGGGGGAGGGTGCCGTTGAGCACTCGGGAGCCTGCGCAGCCGGTGCCGTACTGCTGGATGGCCGCGATGGCCCGGGCCTTCACATGGGGGTGGCTGGTGAGCTCCAGGTAGGAATTGGAGCCCAGCATCAGCATGGGCCGCCCGTTGACCTCCACCTCCGTGGCCTGGCCCGTCTCGATGACGCGCAGGTAGGGATAGAGGCCCAGGGCCTTCAGCTCATCGGCGCGGGTGAAATCGGTGCACTTATCCAGCACGCTGGCGTGGGATCCGTTCACCTGGAGGTTGACGCTCGGACTCAGGGGTTCGGGTCGGGGGGGCATGGGCTCTCCTCGCCACCAGATTGAACCCCGGAAGGTGCGGAATGGAAGCGGGGAATTCACATCAGATATCCAGAGATGGATGGGAACGGGGTGCCCGCTTACCGGAACGGGGCGGGTGGATTCGCTTCCCAATGCCCGCCCAGCAGGGTGGTGCGCACGGGCACGCCGGGGGTCTTCACGCCGCGGTGGGCCATGCAGGTGTGGATGGCCACGAGCTGGACGCCCCAGGCGGCCGGGCGGAGGTGGATGCGGAGGGCGTCGGCGATCTGCTGGGCCATGCGCTCCTGCACCTGCAGGCGCCAGGCGTAGGTCTGCACCAGGCGCACGAGCTTGCTGAGGCCCACGGTGCCGCCCTCGCCGGGGAGGTAGCCCACGGTGGCGTGGCCTTCGAAGGGGGCCAGGTGGTGCTCACAGGTGCTCACGAAGGGGATGCGCTCCAGGATGACCGGCACGGGGGCCAGTTCTCCGGGCAAGGGTTTCAGGTCCGTTGCCGGGTCCATGGCGTGGCCCGCCAATCGGTCGGCCCAGAACTCCGCCACGCGGGCCGGGGTGTCCGCCAGCTCGGGGCTTTTCGGATCCTGCCCCAGGCTCAGCAGCAGGGCGCGGACGGCGGCCTCGGCGGCGGGACGGTCGATGGGCGGGCGGGGGCGGTCGGACATGGTCCCGCCAGTCTACGCCCGATGGTCCAAGGCCATGGGCGGCGGCTCAGGCGAGCTGATCCAGGTGCCCCGGGGCGGCGGCGGTCGGGGTGCCCTGGTAGATCTGGAGAGCCCGTTGGACCTGAGGCTGGAGGCGGCCGGTGAAGGCCTCGGGGCCGGGCCGGCCGGCATCGGGCTGGAAGCTGTTGATGCGGGGCACGGCGGCGGCATCCCGCACCAGGCTCGCGCCCAGATCCGCAGGCTGGAGGGCTGGCGCTGCCTGCGCGGCGACTCCGGCGCCGAAGCGCAGGGCGGTCTGAAGGGCGAAGTCCAGGCTCGCGCCGGTTTCGACCGTGGTCTGGAGGGCCTGGGCATCCGCAGGAACGGCCGTTGTCGTCGCCGTCGCCGGGAGGGGGGTCACCAGGGTCGGGTCCGCCGCGGGACTGGTGAGGGTGCTGGTGGTGGCGGTCGTGGTGGCGGCGGCCTGGGGGGCATTCAGGGCGGTCAGCAGAGAGGCGGCGAAGCTCTGCGTCAGATCGGAGCCGGTCGTCGCCGGCTCGGCGGTGGGGGTGACGGCCGTTTGGAGGGTCTGCTGGACCAGATTCTGGGTCAGCCCCTGGACCAGCGCCTGGATCGGCAGGCCGCTCATTCCCGCAACGTTCTCCTGGGCCTTCGGAATGACCGGTGGGGGCCTGAGGGGGATCAGGGCGGACGATCCGAGGGCGCTGATGCGGAGAGGATCCATGGCGCTTTCAAAGATAGGCCGTTTCTGGCTGATCACCGGGGCCTTCGGAACATCCAAGGAGCGTGCAGACGCATGGGCAACGGTGGCTGCGTCCTTCGCAGTAGGAAAGCCACGGCCTTGATGAGAAAATGGCAGATTCGGGGGGTGCCATGAGCGAGGCCAAGGTCACGTACGCGTCCAGCGGGGTGGACATCAACCGCCAGGACGAGGCCCTGCGGCGCATCAAGCCCCACGTGAAGGCCACGAAGACCCCGGGTGTCCGCAGCGACATCGGCCTCTTCGGTGGCCTCTTCAGCGCCGAGTTCCCCGAAGCGAAGCCCATCCTCGTGAGCAGCATGGATGGCGTGGGCACCAAGATGAAGGTGGCCCGCCGGGCCGGCATCTGGGACACGGTGGGCCAGGATCTGGTGAACCACTGCATCAACGACATCCTGGTGCAGGGCGCGCGGCCCCTCTTCTTTCTCGACTATGTGGCCGCCCAGCGCCTGGAGCCCGAGGTCATCGAGCAGATCGTGAAGGGCATGGCCACAGCCTGTCAGCAGAGCGGCTGCGCCCTCATCGGCGGCGAGATGGCCGAGATGCCCGGCGTCTACGCCGAAGGCGAAGTGGACGTGGCGGGCACCATCGTGGGCGTGGTGGCCGAGGCCAGCCTGCTGCCCCGGTTGCCGGACATGGCGGCGGGCGATGTGCTCCTCGGTTTGCCCAGCTCGGGCCTTCACACCAACGGCTACTCCCTGGCCCGCAAGGTCTGTTTCGAGGTTGAAAACCTGGGCGTGAACGATCCCCTGCCGGGCACCGGCAAGACCGTGGCCCAGGCCCTGCTGGCCATCCACCGCAGCTACCTGGCGCCGGTGCTGCCCCTGGTGAAGGCCGGCAAGCTGGTGGCCATGGCCCACATCACCGGCGGCGGGCTCACCGACAACCTTCCCCGTGTGCTGCCGAAGCACCTGGATGCCGAGATCGATACCGCCAGTTGGCAGATCCCGGCCCTCTTTACCTTCCTCATGGAGAAGGGCGGCCTGGGCCTCGACGATGCCCGCCAGGCCCTGAACCTGGGGGTGGGCATGGTGCTGGTGGTGAAGGCCGACCGGGTGGGTGAAGTCCTCGCCGACCTCCACGCCGACGAGGAACCCGCCTGGGTGCTCGGCAAACTGACCGCCGGGACCGGCGTGGTGAAGTACCGCTGAAGACCTGGAACCGCGAATGGCGCGAACCGCCCTCTGGGCGCGCGAATGAAGGTTTACATGGCACAAACCTGCTTTTGATTCGCGTTCCTTCGCGCCATTCGCGGTTTCGTTTTTGGGTAGGAAGGTCCGCCCGTATGCTGGTTGGAGTCCGTCTCCACCAGGGGGTTCCGTGTCCGTGCCGTCCGTGAACACCCCCGCCCGCCTGGGTCTGCTGGACCCCCTGCGGGGCCTGCTGGCGCTCTGCGTGGCGGTGTACCACCTGGGCGTGTGGTTCGCGATCTCGCAGTCGGGGAGCGATGCGAACATCGCCATGGCCCGGCTGGGGAACTTCAGCGTGTCGGGCTTCTTCGTGCTGAGCGGGTTCCTGCTCTTCCGCACGGCTCCCTGGAGCCGCCTGCGGCAGGAGGGCCTGGGCCGCTTCTGGCTTCGCCGGTTCCTGCGGTTGGCCCCGATCTTCTACCTGGCCTGCGCCCTGAACCTGGTCCTTCGTCTGGGCATGGGGCCTCAGCCGACCTGGCTGCGCGTCCTCGAGAACGTGACACTCACCTTCGGCGCCATCCAGCCCAACCTCGCCCTGGTGACGGGGGGCTGGTACGTGGGCCTGGTGGCCCTGCTCTACTTCGTTTACCCGGCCCTGGCCTGGTTGCGGGAGAAGGGCGGGATCGCCTTTCTGGTGGCCCTGGCCCTGGGCCTCTGGTTGTGGAGCCTGCCGCCCACCCTGCATGGCGTCATGGGCCAGGCGATGTGGAACCGGTTCCACGCCTACGTGGAGGCGCCCAACCAGGTGTTCCTGCTGGCCTGGGGCGGGCTGCTCGCGGCCTTGCACGCGGACACGGGGCGGCGGCTGGACCCGAAGGTGGCGCTGCTCCTCGCCCTGCCCCTGGTCTGGGTGCTGGTGAAGCCCGACCCCCGGTTCTATGACCATCTGGTGGCCGTCACCGGCTGGACCCGCTATCGCTTCGTGCTGGTGGTCACGGGTCTGGTGGCCCTGGCGGCCTTCACCCGGGACCTGGCGCCGAGTGCACCCGGGGAGGGATTCTGGAATCGGGTGGTTTCCTGGGCGCTGGTGGGGCTGACGCGGCTCGGCGCCTGGAGCTACGGCCTCTACCTGCTGCACCCCTTCACCCAGCGCCTGGTGGCGCCGCACCTCGATGGCATGGCGGGCTTCACCCTGGCGCTCCTGCTTGCCCTGGTGGCCGCGGCCCTGGTTCACCGCTGGATCGAAGCACCTTTGGGGAAGCTGGGGCGCGGTGAACGCCGGGCTCAGGCACCTTCGATCCGCGCGTAGAAGCTGGTCCGGCGGAGGTTCTCCTCGACCTTGAGGGGCTGCTGGAGGGGCGGGAAGGCGCGCTGCTCGCAGTCCGTGCGCTCGCAGAGGCGGCAGGTGACCCCGATGGGCACGGGGGGCTGGTCCAGGCGCACGCCGTCGGCATAGATGAGTTCCTTGGCGTGGCCCATCTCGCAGCCCAGGCCCAGGGCCTGCATGGCGTGCTGGCCCCGATAGCCGCCCGTGTCCTTCTGGATCGTCCGGGCAATGCAGAAGTACTTCCGCCCATCGGGCATGACACTCACCTGGGTGCGGATGAGGCCCGGCGTGAGGAAGGCGGCGTGGGCATTCCAGCGGGGGCAGGCGCCGGAGAACCGGGCGAAGCGGATGCCCGTGGCGGAGAAGCTCTTGGAGATGTTCCCGGCGATGTCGATGCGCAGGAAGTGGAAGGGCACGCCCTCCTGGCCGGGGCGGCGGAGGGTGGTGAGCCGGTGGCAGACTTGCTCGAAGCTGGCCTGGAAGCGGCGGGCCAGGATCTCGATGTCGTAGCGCTCGGCCCGGGCGGCCTGGAGGAAGCGCTCGTAGGGCATGAGCACGGCGCCGGCGAAGTGGTTGGCCAGGGCCACCCGGGCCAGGGCCCGGCTGCTGGGCGTGTGGAGCAGGGGGTGATCCGCCAGGGTGTCCAGGAGGGCGCTGTGATCGAGCAGGGCCAACTGGTGGGCCAACTGGAAGGCCCGGCTGCGCAGCGGCAGCAGCTCGGAGAGGCTGAGGAGGCGGCGCTCGGGATCGAAGCGCCGGAGCAGCCCCGGCCCCTCCGAGGCCCGATGGATGCGCACCTTCAGGCCGCGGGCCTCCACCACCGACACCAGGCCCGGGTAGAGGGCATCGGGATCCAGGTGCCCCTCGGCCCAGAGCGACTCCGCGGCCGCCTCCAGGTCGGGGAAGTGGTTCATCGCCTGCTGGATGAAGTCGTTGACCTCCTCCGAGGGCAGGCGAGTGGCCTCGGGATCGAAGCCCTGGCCGTCGCTGAGCCGGGCGGACAGGCTCTCCAGGCCCTCCTGGGCGTGCTGGTAGGCGCGGTAGAGCTCGAACACCCCCCGGGCCAACTGGGGGCTGTTCTGCACCAGTTCCCGCACCTCCTGGGCCTGGAGGCCGAGGGGTTCGAAGAGGGGATCCCCGAAGGCCTCCAGCAGATCCTCGGTCATCCGCTGATCCTGTTCCGGGGCCAGGGCCTTCAGGTCCAGGTGGAACTGCTGGGCCAGACGGATGAGCAGGGGGGCCGTGAGGGGCCGCTTGTTCCCCTCGATGAGGTTGAGGTAGCTGGGGCTGATGCCGAGGGCCTCGGCCAACTGCACCTGGCTCAGGCCCTCCTGGCGGCGGAGGAGGCGGATCTTGGCGCCCAGGCGGGCGGCGGTCTTGCTGGGAGCGGCGGCGGGCATGGGGATCCTTTGACATCAATTGACAGATTGCGATAAACAGATTGACAAAAATTTTCTAATTAACCCCAATCAAAACATACACTCATTGCGCAGTCACAGAATAAGTCAATCTTTGACATCAGTCCATGGGAGTGCCCCTTGATCCCCCTTTCCCGTTTCATCGATCCCGTCCAGCAGCCCCACCCCGTGACTCGAGGTGAATGCACCGTCGCCGCCCTGCGCCAGAACCTCCGCTACCGCGAGGCCTCCGAGCTGTTCGAAGCCCTCGTGCTCGATCCCGTCTCCACCCCCTTTGCCACCGCTCCGGCCCTGGGCCACCTGCTTCAACCCGCAACCCTCGAGGTGACCGCATGAACGCACCCCTCTTTCCCATCCCGCCCTTCGAGGACGACTTCCTCGCCACCCGTTGGCAGGGCATCACCCGCCCCTATGGCCCTGACCAGGTGCGCCGGCTGCGGGGCAGCGTGCGCATCGAACACACCCTGGCCCAGCAGGGCGCCCGCAAGCTGTGGCGCCTGGTGAACGGTCCTGGCTACGTGCATTCGCTGGGTGCCCTCAGCGGCGGCCAGGCGGTGCAGATGGCCAAGGCCGGCCTCCAGGCCATCTACTGCTCCGGCTGGCAGGTGGCGGCGGATGCCAATCTCTCCGGCCAGACCTATCCCGACCAGAGCCTCTACCCGGCCAATTCGGTGCCCGCCATGGTGAAGCGCCTGAACGCGGCCCTGCTGCGCGCGGACCAGATCGACAGCGCCGAGGGTGCGGTCACCCGCGACTGGCTGCTGCCCATCGTGGCCGATGCCGAGGCGGGCTTCGGCGGCCCCCTCAATGCCTTCGAGCTGATGAAGGGCATGATCGAGGCCGGCGCCGCGGGCGTCCACTTCGAGGACCAGCTCTCGAGCGAGAAGAAGTGCGGCCACCTGGGCGGCAAGGTGCTCATCCCTACGGGCCATTTCATCCGCACCCTCGTGGCCGCCCGGTTGGCGGCGGACGTGCTGGACGTGCCCACCCTCGTCATCGCCCGCACGGACGCCGATTCGGCCCGCCTCATCACCTCGGACATTGACGAGCGGGACCGGCCCTTCCTCACGGGCGAGCGCACGCCCGAGGGCTTCCACCGCATCACCGGCGGCGTCCAGATGGCCATCGCCCGGGCCAAGGCCTACGCGCCCTATGCGGACCTGATCTGGTGCGAGACTTCCACGCCCGATCTCGAAGAAGCCCGGGTCTTCGCCGAGGGCGTCCACGCCGAATTCCCCGGCAAGCTGCTGGCCTACAACTGCTCGCCCTCCTTCAACTGGAAGAAGAAGCTCTCGGATGCCGAGATCGCAGGCTTCCAGAAGGAGCTGGCGGCGCTCGGCTACAAGTATCAGTTCGTGACCCTGGCGGGCTTCCACAGCCTGAACCACGGCATGTTCGAGCTGGCTCGCGCCTACCGGGACGAGGGCATGGCGGCCTATTCCCGCCTGCAGGAGGCCGAATTCGCCTCCGAGGCTGCTGGCTACACCGCCACGAAGCATCAGCGCGAGGTGGGCACCGGCTACTTCGACGAAGTGGCCCAGGCCGTCAGCGGCGGCCTGGCCTCTACCCTGGCCCTGGTGGGCTCCACCGAGGCCCAGCAGTTTCATTAGCCCCGAGGCCGTATGCAGAGAGGCCGCCCGATCGGGCGGCCTCTCTGCGGGGGAACGGCGCTACTTGGTGGCTTCGGCGGCCCTCTTCTCGGCCAGGGTCTGATCGTTGATGACGGGCTTGCCGTCGATGGACTTGGCCGGGGCCTTCTTGGCCGCGACGTGGCTCTGGCCGGTGTGGTGGTAGGTCAGGTACTCGCCGAAGAAGACGGCCATGGTGTCGGTGCGGTCCTTGAAGAAGTCGAAGCCATGGGCCTTGCCATCGCTCACCAGGACATCGACGCCCGGCAGGCCCTTCACGGCCTGGGCGTTGTCGAAGGCACCCTTGTCATCCGCGGAGGCCAGCACCAGCACGGAGGCGCGGCCGTTGAGGATGCCGGCCTTCAACTCGTCCACGGCCTTGCCCCCGAAGGCCACGTTGCCCGCGGGGCTCAGGCTCAGCACGGCGACGGGGTGGACCCGGGGCTCGGCGAGGATCACGGAGAAACCGCCCACGCTGGCGCCGGCCAGGCCGATGCGCCGGCCGTCCACGCCATGCTGCTTGCGGAGCCACGCGGCGGCCTGGGCCAGATCGGCGGGGATCTGATCGAAGCCCACCGCCTTGGCGGAGGCCGCGAAGTCATCCGTGACCTTCACCTCGGTGCCGGCCTTGTCGGTGCTGGCGCCGTGGCCGCGGAGGTCCAGGGCCAGGGTGCCGATGCCCCGGGCATGCAGCTTCTCGGCCAGGGGGGCCCAGCCGGTGCGATCCGCATGGAACTGGTGGGCGAGGATCACCACCGGAGCCTTCCCCTTGGTGGGGGGCAGGGCCAGCGTGCCCTTGAGGACAAAGCCGTCCGGCGTGGTCAGGCTCATTTCCGTAGCGGCAGGATCGGCGACCGGGCCGGCGGCCTGAGCCGGGATGGCCAGGGCGAGAACGGCAAGGGGGGCCAGCAGGCGGGCAGGACGCATGGGGACCTCGTGAGAATGGGTGCCCCACCATAGCACGCCTAGGAGCGTGTCCAAGTAATGGGTGGGGGCTGCACTGGGGCGCCAGCCGAGGGAGGCAAGGAAGGCGACGAAGGCCTTGGCGGTTCCAAGGACGAGGAGCCTGACGCCGCATCCCGACGGCTGCCGCCCCAGCCCGAAGGGTTGATGGCAAAGGGCTCCCATGCGGCGTCATCGGGCTTGAACGGTGAACCCGCACCGCCCTGCGCCCGCTTCCTTGCCTGGAATCCCTTT
>JAJZQW010000018.1 GCA_021802985.1 Acidobacteriota bacterium
GAGCCTGCCGCTGCGGGTCACAGTCACCAGCTTGGCGATCATCTCCTTGTAGACCGGGCTGGTGGCCATGCGCCAGCCGCCGCCCACCTCCAGCAGCCGCAGGCCGCTGGGGCCCTGTAGGCGTTCCTGCAATTTCTCGATGCCCTGCTGCAGGGCCCCGTCGCCGAGGCCTGTCAGCTCCCGCAGCCGGGCCAGGTCGAGCACCTCGCCGGCCGCCGTGAACAGGGCCTCCAGGGCGCCCGGTAGGTCGCCGCCCTCCTCCCAGAGGGGGTCCTGATGAAAGATCTCCGTGTCGTTCACCGGTAAGCTCCCAGCCGCTGTCCCACCTTCACATCTCCGGACCCGCGGGAGGCCACCCAGTCCTTGGCCCGCGGCCCCCCCACCAGCAGCACCACGGTGGAACCGAACTCGAAGGTGCCCAGGTCCTCGCCGGGTGAACAGGGCAGCATCGCCACGGGGAAGGCCCCATCCTTCGGCAGCCTCCGTCCGGCGAGCCAGCGGGAATCAATCACCACGCCGCCCACATGGGTGGCCCCCACCAGCACCGCGGCCACCTCCAGGCCCTCGTCCGGGCCCGTGCCCAGGGCCGTCCAGGTGGCCCGGCGGTTGCGTTCGTAGAGCCGCGGCACGGCCCCGGTGCTGGCGTCGTTCACGGGCCACAACTCGCCCTCCACGCGGGAAACGGCGGTGACACGGCCCTCCAGCGGGACGTGGATGCGGTGGTAGTCCTTGGGGGCCAGGTAGAGGGTGAGGTAGTGTCCGCCTTCGAAGCGGCGGGCCGCAGGATCATGCTTGAGCAGCTCGGTGATGCGGTAGGGTAGGCCCTTGGCCTGGATGGCCGTGTCCCGTTCGATGGGGCCGCTGGCGATGATCCGGGCATCCACGGGGCTGTTGATGAAGCCGGGGGCCGGGGCCTCCTCGGGCCGCAGGCCAGGCTTCAGCCGGCGGGTGAAGAGGGCCTGCAGGCTCGGATACTGGTCGAGGGGGAACTCCGCTTCGGCCATGTCCAGGTGGTAGGCCCGGGCAAAACGGCCCAGCAGGGGTGTTCGCCAGGCCACCGGCAGGTCGCGGTTGGCGGCCCAGCCCACTACCGCAGAGCCGAGCCGCTTGGGGTAGAGCCCCAGCAGCCGCAGGGAAAGGGGCCCCGGGGTGCGCAGCATCACGTAGCCCACCCAGAGGAGGGCGAGGGCCAGTGCGGCGCGCGCGGGAGGGGGCCAGTCGAAGTGCATCGCGCCAGGATAACCCGGGATGAGCCGCGCTTCTTCCCACCCTTCTCCCCGGGGCCTTCCCGCCGTGGCCGGCCCAGGCCACCATGCCTCCATGGGTTCCGCTTCACCGCTCCTGGGCCTCTCCGCCGCCTGGCTCGGCTATGGCTGCCTGCATTCGCTGCTGGCCTCCCTGGCGGTGAAGCGCTGGACCGCCGCCCGCTGGCCCGGCCTGATGCCCGCCTACCGCCTGCTTTACAACCTGGTGGCCCTCCTCGCGCTGCTGCCCTTCGGGTTCTGGCTCCTGGCGGATCCGGGGCCCTGCCTCTGGCACTGGACCGGGCCCTGGCGCTGGGCCGCCGATGGTCTGGCTCTGAGCTCCCTGGCGGCGCTGCTGCTGCCGGGGAGCCCCTACGATACGGGCGCCTTCCTGGGCTGGCGCCCCTGGCGGGAGGGCCGGATGGATGCCGGGGACGAGGAGCCCTTCCGCATCGGCTTCCTTCATCGGTTCGTCCGCCATCCGTGGTACGCCCTTTCCCTGGTGCTGCTCTGGACCCGGGACATGACGGCGATGCGGCTGGTTTCGGCCCTGTGGATCACGGCCTACTTCATCGTCGGGTCCCGGCTGGAGGAACGGAAGCTCATCGCTGCCCACGGCGATCGCTACCGCCGCTACCGGGCCCGGGTGGCGGGCCTGCTGCCCCTCCCCTGGAAGACCCTCAGCCGGGCCGAGGCCCGGGACCTGGAGGCGTGATGCGCTGGACCCACCTGACGCCCCGCGAAGCCCGCCGCATGCCCTGGAAGAATGGCGGCGGCACCACCCTGGAACTGGCCGTGGAACCCCCGGGTGCCACGGTGGAAACGGGCTTCGCCTGGCGCCTCAGCAGCGCCGAGGTCCCCGTTTCGGGCCCCTTCTCCACCTTTCCCGGGATCGAGCGCACCCTGCTCCTGCTGTCGGGCGATGGCTTCCACCTGGATTTCGGCGAGCAGGGCACCGCGACCCTGGACCGGCCACTCGACTCGGTGCGTTTCGCCGGCGACGGGCCGGCCCGGGCCGACCTGCTTGGCGGACCCTGCGTGGACTTCAACCTCATGGCCGATCCGGCCCGCTGCCGCGCCCGGCTGGAGGCGTTCCGCGCCGCTGCCCCTCGGCGGTTGAACCTGGATGCCGGGACCGTGTTGGCCTTCGTGGCCGGAGGTGTCGTATCGGTTCCTGCCCTGGACCTGCACCTGGGCCAGGGCCACCTTCTCCGCATCGACGGCGGATCGGGGGACCTGGCCTTGGTGCCGGGCTATGGGGGCGTGGCGATGATCGTGGTGAAGGTGGATTAACGTCCCACCACGAGGATCCTGAAACTGTCCGGCACCAGGGCGGGCCGCTGCCAGGGCTCGCCGGGCTTCCGAGGCGGAGCGGGTTCGAAGTCGGCGGTGGGCAGGTAGAGCCGGTGGGTGGTCTCGTCCAGGGCCATGGTGCGGGCGCCCCGCTGGGTGGGGGCCTGCGCCAGCACCGCGTAGGCGTCGGGAGCATCCTGGCGCACCACCGTCAGCGTGCCTTCGCCATTGGAACTGTACGCGGTGCCCGTCCCGGAATCGAAGGCCGCCGCGTCGGCACCGGCCCCGATGGCGGGCGTGGCCACCACCTTGCCGCTGTCGGCGTCCATGACGGCCATCAGTTTGTTGCGACCCACGATGAAGAGGCGCCGGTGCAGCCGGTCCATGGCCATGCCCGAGGGTTCCTCCACCGGCGCGAGGGGCCAGATATGGAGCACCTTCAGCGTCTGGGCATCGATGGCGGCGACCTGGGAGGCATCCTCCAGGTTCACGAAGATGCGGCCCTTGCCGTCCGCGACCGCGAACTCCGGCTTGTGGCCCAACGGGATGGCGCCCACCACCGTGCCCTTTTCCGCATCATAGGCCGTGATGTCCTTCCCCTGGCCATTGAAGGAGAAGACGCGGCGCGTGAAGGAATCATAGAGGATGGCGTCGGGTCCGGCCCCCGTGGCCTTCATGTGGCCGATCACCTTGAGGGTGGAGGGCCGGAAGATGGTCACGGACTGGCTGCGGCCATTGCTCGTGAAGCCGCGGTCCAGGTCCGGGGCCAGGGCGACGCCATGGACGCCCTCGGTGCCAGGGAGGGTGCCGACGGTCTTGCCGTCCAGATCCAGCACCATCACCCGGTCGAAGCGTGGTACGTAGAGCCGATGGTGGGCGCTGTCCAGGGTGACGTAGTCCCAGCCGCCGGGGCCGCCCACCTTCAGGGTCTGGAGCAGGTGGACGCCTTGGGCCTGGGCGGGGGCCGCGGCCAGGAGAAGGAGGGAGGCGAGACGTGCGAAGGGCATCCGCATGGGGTTCTCCTCATAGAGAGATTGAGACTATCACCAGACGAGGTATCCGAGAGGGCCGGTCGTGGTAGCGTGATCCATCACATCCCCCCCAAGGAGGTACGCATGAGGAAGGGCATCCTTTCTTCGCTGGTGGCGTTCGGCCTGGCCCTCCAGGCCCAGACGCCCGTCAAGATCGGCATCATCAACTGCATCACGGGGACCCAGGCGCCCATCGGCGAGTACATCAGCAACGGCTACAAGCTGGCCCTGGAGGATCTGAAGAACCAGGGGATCCCCGTGCAACTGGTCATCGAGGACGATACGGGCAAGCCCCAGGTGTCCATGTCGGCCATGGAGAAACTGGTGACCCGGGATCGGGTGGCCGGCGTGGTGGGCCCCTACAGCAGCGCCTGCGCCAGTGCGGCCTCCAAGCTGGCCGAGAAGTACCGCGTGCCCCTCCTCGTGCCCGTGGCCTCCAAGGAGGAGATTACCCGCCAGAACCTCAAGTACGTCTTCCGCCTCAGCGCCACCACGGAGGACTACGCCTCGATCCTCATTTCCATGGCCCAGAAGTTGGGCAAGCCCAAGACCATGGCCATCCTGAACGAGAACACCGACTTCGGCACCTCCGGCGCCAAGTCCGCCAAGGCCTATGCGGGCCAGGTGGGCATCAAGGTCGTGGCGGAGGAGGCCTATGCCGCCGGCTCCCCTGACTACCGCTCCACGTTGGCCAGGATCAAGAGCCTGAACCCCGACCTGGTGTTCATGGTGTCCTACGTGGCCGATGGCATCCTGCTCATGCGCCAAGCCCGCGAGGTCGGTCTGACACCCCAGGCCTTCCTGGGTGCGGGCGCGGGGTTCGCATCCTCCGAGTTCGCCCGGGAGCGGGCCATCTCCAACGATGTCTTCTCCAGCACCCAGTGGACGCCCGATGTGAACTGGCCCGGCGCCAAGGACTTCGCCAAGCGGTACAAGGCGGCCTTCGGCAAGGACGAGGTGCCCTACCACGCGGCCAATGCCTATGCCTCTCTGATCGTCATGGCGCAGACGGCGGCCAAGGTCGGCGGTGACCGCGAGAAGCTGCGCGCCGCCTTGAGGGACGGCAAGTGGAACGGCATCATGGGCGAGGTCCAGTTCGCCGACTACAGCGGCTATACCAACCAGAACCACCATCAGATGCTCGTGGAACAGATCCAGAACGGCAAGCATGAGACCGTCTGGCCGCCCCAGTACGCCATCAAGAAGCCGGTCTATCCCTTCAAGTGGAAGTGACGGCCGGTTGATTTACTGCCGAGGCGCCCCGCACGGGGCGCTTCGGTTTTCAGGGCGGTCCATGGCATCGTGGAGGCCATGGAGATCTGGGCCACCCTTACCGTCATGGCCGCGGCCTTCGCCGCCGGCACCATCAACGCCATCGCGGGCGGCGGCACGCTCATCTCGTTTCCCTCCCTGATGGGCATCGGGCTCACGGGGCAGCAGGCCAACGTGACGAGCACCCTGGCCCTCTGGCCTGGCTCCATCGGCGGATTCCTGGGCCACCGCAAGGACCTGGAGGGTACCCGGACCTTCGCGCTGCGCCTCGTGCCACCCTCCCTCCTCGGAGGGCTTCTGGGCGCCTGGCTCATGCTGGTCACGCCCCAGTCCGTCTTCGACAAGCTGATCCCCTGGCTCATCCTGGCCGCCACGGTGCTCCTGGCCGCCAACGATCCCATGGGTCGCTTCCTCAAGAAGGTCGGCGGCCACGAGCGCACCACCACCTGGTGGATCGGTGCCATCGCCTTCCAGTTCGTCGTGGGCGTCTATGGCGGCTACTTCGGGGCGGGCATCGGCATCCTCATGCTGGCGGCCCTGAGCCTGCTGGGGCTCACGGACATCCACCAGATGAACGGCCTCAAGAACTTCCTGGCCCTCTCCATCAACGGCATCGCCATCTTCGCCTTCGTGGGCATGGAATTCCTGCGCCACCCCGGCAATGTTGTGTGGCACCTCGTCCTGCTCATGGCCCTCTCCGCCATGGGTGGCGGCTTCTTCGGTGCCCACATGGCCCACCGGGTCGGCCGCAAGACCGTGCGAGTGGCGGTGGTCTGCATCGGGTTCAGCCTGTCCGCCTGGTACTTCTACAAGCACTACGCGGCCTGAGGGTCTGCCCACCCTTCGCCCTTGGCCCGAACCCCGGCCCATGCTAGCCTTTCTGTTCCCCGCGCTCGCGCGGAGCCCTGGAGAGTTGTCCGAGTGGCTGAAGGAGCACGATTGGAAATCGTGTGTAGGTCAAAAGCCTACCGAGGGTTCGAATCCCTCACTCTCCGCCACAAAGCCCCGCAGCCGCAAGGTTTCGGGGCTTCATCATTTGATGGCTCATGGATAATCAATGGAATGGCTTCGTTCGTTTAATACCATTCTATAAGATCATTCGGAGTCGGGTTGCTTGTCTCTTTGGCTCTCGGAGCCGATACTTCATCTGGGCTGTATGCCCCACAGGAGCACACCTTGACCATCAAGGCGATCATCCATCAGGCAGAGGAGGGCGGCTATTGGGCCGAGGTTCCCGGTCTGCCCGGGTGCATGACCGAAGGGGAAACCCTTGATCAGGTGAAGGTGAACCTCTTGGAAGCAGTCCATGGGTGGATGGAGGCGGCCGAGGGTTTCGTGCTTGAGCAGATTGAGGCCCAGCATGAGGGTGCTTCGATCCAGGCGTTTGAACTCTCCCTGTGACCCCCCCGACCGGGAAGGAGTTCTGCGCCTTCCTTGAGCGCAACGGATGGATCCTGGCCCGGATCAAGGGGAGCCATCACATCTACAAGAAGCCTGGCGTCATGGCCCTTCTGACCGTCCCTGTCCACAGTGGGATGCCGCTGAAGGCCGGGCTCTTCCATGCGCTTCTGGCTCAGTCTGGGCTGCGCTGGTTTTAGCGGGCACGGAAAGGGCCCCCGAAGGGGCCCAACCTGCCGAGGCCTTCTGAGACGCGGTGGGCTACGAGGCGGCCACGGACTTCCGGACATGGTGTAGCACGGCATTCATGTCCCTGAACTTGGGTTCAACCGTCACGGGCTCCCCGCCGGGGAGCTGGTAGGTCGCCCCGAAGTTCCCCCGGACCCGGACCACCCGCACACGGTAGGGCCGGCCGGCTTCTTTCAGGTCCACCAGAGGGAATTCCGCGTCTACTAGGGCCTCGCGGATCTTCCAGACCCCAACCAAAAGGGCGATGGCCCCGCCAACCTCCAGGGGGCCGCCGTAGAAGAGCGGCACGGGGCGCCCCTGCCCGATGGTCACGGTAGGGGAGCCGAAGCTGTAGACGGGGGAATCTGGAGCGCCACTGTTGTTGTTTATTTTGGGCGCAACCGCCAGCATTTGAGCCACGCCGCCAAGAACCATGGTGATGCCGAGGTTCGTCAAGAACGGGACGCCACCAGCGGGATTAATGATGAAGCTCGCAGCGATGAGCGCGGCCCCGACCAGCATCTGGACCCCACGGCCCCGCCAGGTGTGGGAATTACGCCTTCTTCGCCAGCCGCTTGCCCACCTTCCCGGTGGCCTCGCGGGCAGCGTCCAGGGCCAGCCCGGCATATCGCTGGGTCGTGGCGGCCTGGGTATGACCAAGCAATCCGCCGAGCTGCCGGAGGGACAGCCCCTCGCTGATAGCCGCGGCTCCGAACGTGTGCCGGAGGTCGTGCGTGTGAACGTCTTCCAGGTTCGCGGCTTTTCGAACCCGCACCCAGAATCGCTGGATGGAGGACACGGGTTGGTTTGCCTTCTCACCAGGGAAGACGAAGGCGCTGAGCTTCGCCCCTTCGGCCATCTTGAACTTCAACACTCGGTCTAGCTCTTCGGCCGCCTCCAGGTTTAAGGGCAGCACCTTGGTCCCGACCTTGCCGGCCGTCTTGTGCTCCTTCAGGGTGATGACCCCGCCGACGACCGTCTTTCCCGTTTCGTCCCACTCAAGGGCTACCTGGCTCCGGCGAAGGTTGGCGACCACCGCAACCCAAATCAAGGCCCCTGGTTGGGGGCTGGGATCGATAAGGAACGGCCGGATAATTCCCCCTCGTCGCTCCCGCCAGATCCGGGTACCTTCTTCCCCTCGGCCGCATGGAAATGGCGATGCGGAGCGCGCATCCCGGGCCAGACCCCTTCCAGCCAACCCTAGAGAGGCGATCGTGGACGCAGAACAGGCACGAATGAAGATCGACACATGTTGGGACAATGAAATTGTCCCGGCACTGGTTCGCTACATCCAGATTCCCAACCAGTCGCCCGATTTCGATCCGGCGTGGCAGACCAACGGGCTGATTCACCAGGCGGTCGAGTTGGCGCGCGACTGGGTGGAGAAGCAGCAGATCCCTGGCAGCCGCCTCGAGGTTCTGGCACCCGAGGGGCGCACGCCCCTGCTGCTGCTCGAAGTGGACGGCGAGGGCGATGGCACGGTGCTGCTCTACGGGCACCTGGACAAGCAGCCGCCGACGGAAGGGTGGGAGGAGGGCCTGGGCGCCTACCTGCCGGTGATCCGGGACGGCAAGCTCTACGGGCGGGGCGGGGCGGATGACGGCTACGCGGTCTTCGCGACCGTGGCCGCCATCAAGGCCCTCAAGGCCCAGGGCATCAAACACCCCCGACTGGTGACGCTGATCGAGTGCTGCGAGGAGAGCGGTTCCAACGACCTGGAATACTACGTGGATCTCCTAGCCGCTCGCATCGGCACGCCCGGCCTCGTCATCTGTCTGGACTCCGGCTGCGGCAACTACGAGCAGCTGTGGAGCACCGCGTCCCTGCGAGGCGTGGTCATGGGGACGCTCACGGTCCAGGTCCTGACCGAGGGCGTTCACTCGGGGGATGCCAGCGGCATCGTCCCCTCGAGTTTCCGGATCGCGCGGCAGCTGCTGAGCCGCCTGGAGGACCCGGTCACCGGCGAGATCCTTCCTGACTGGCTGAAGGTGGAGATCCCCCCCCATCGGGTTGACGAGGCCCGCCGGACCGCCCAGGTCCTGGGCACGTCGATCTACGAATCGTTCCCCTTCGTTCCCGGCATGCGGCCGGTGACCTCTGACCTGGCGGAGCTGATGCTCAACCGGACCTGGCGGCCGACGTTGTCGGTCACTGGGCAGCAGGGCATGCCCGATGTGGAACAGGCCGGGAATGTCCTTCGCCCCCGGACGACGCTCAAGCTGTCGGTGCGCCTCCCGCCGACGCTCGATGCCGACAGGGTGGTGGCGCGCCTCAAGACGCTGCTCGAACAGGATCCACCGTACGGGGCCAAGGTCACGTTCGAGGGCGTCGATGGTGCCTCGGGGTGGGGTGCGCCGAAGCTGGCACCCTGGCTGGGGGCCGCTGTGAACGAGGCCTCTCAGGCCTTCTTCGGGAGGGAGGCCTGCTACATGGGAGAAGGGGGCTCGATCCCCTTCATGGGGATGCTGGGTGAACGCTTCCCCCAGGCGCAGTTCCTCATCACCGGCGTGCTTGGGCCCCAGAGCAATGCCCACGGGCCCAATGAATTCCTGCACCTGCAGACGGCGAAGAACCTCACCGCCTGCGTGGCCTACGTGCTGGAGCGGTGTCACGCCGAATTGTAGAGGGGCATCCCTCTCCGCTTCCGGAGTGCCTGGAAGGGCCTTGGCTTGCCACGCATTAGGAACCCCCAGAAATGGGGGTTCCCTGTGCTTCAGCGAAGCGACATTCAGGAAGACCCGGCAACGCTCTGCCTCACCCTGGCCGGCGGAGTGGGTATCCTGACGGGACTTCCTTTAAGGAGGAACCATGGGCTTGGGTGGAAAGATCGCGTTGGGGTGCGGCGGACTGGCGGTGCTGCTGCTGGTGGTGCTGGGCCTGGGGGTGATGGGGTCCTACAACGGGCTGAACAGCCTGAGCCAGGCGGTGGACGCCCAGTGGGGGCAGGTGGAGAACGTCTATCAGCGGCGGGCGGACCTGGTCCCGAATCTGGTGGAAACGGTGAAGGGCGCCGCGGCCTTCGAGAAGGACACGTTCCTGGCAGTCACCGAAGCCCGGGCCAAGGTGGGCCAGGTTTCCATGGGCGGCAAGGCCCCGGATTCCCCGGCGGCCATGGCCAATTTCCAGAAGGCCCAGGATGGCCTGGGTTCGGCGCTGTCCCGCCTGCTGGTGGTGGTGGAAAAGTACCCCGACCTCAAGGCCACCCAGAATTTCCGGGACCTGCAGGCCCAGTTGGAGGGCACCGAGAACCGCATCGCGGTGGAGCGCATGCGCTTCAACCAGGCGGCCCAGGCCTTCAACACCCGGCGCAACAGCTTCCCGACGGTCATGCTGGTGGGATTCTTCGGCGACCGGTTCCGGGAACGGGCCTATTTCAAGGCCCAGCCTGGGGCTGACAAGGCTCCTAAAGTCGCCTTCTAGCCTCCCCCGCACATGCGGCGAATCCTTGTCCTGATCGGTCTGCTCGCGGGTCTTTGGGGCGGTCAGCTCCTGCGGGCCCAGGCGGCCACGCCGCCGCCGCCCACGCGTTGGGTGACCGATGGTTCGAACCTGCTCTCCCCGGCGACGCGGGAGGGTCTGGACCGGCGCCTGCAGGCCTACCAGGAGAGTACCGGTCACCAGGTGCTGGTGTGGATCGGGAGCACCACCGGCGGGGATCCCCTGGAGGACTGGACCGTGCGGGCCTTTGCGGCCTGGAAGGTGGGCCGCAAGGGGCTGGACGACGGCCTGGTGCTCTTCATCTTCACCGGGGATCACAAGGTCCGCATGGAAGTGGGCTATGGCCTGGAGGGCCAGGTCCCCGACATCCTGGCCTCGCGGATCATCCGGGAGACGATCCTGCCCCGACTCAAGGCCGGAGACGGGGACGGGGCCCTCAATGAGGGGGTGGACCGCATCCTGAAGGTGATTGGCGGCGACGCCTCCGCCCGGGAGCCCCAGGACCAGGGCCGGCAGGGGGGCCAACCCATCGGGCTGGGAGGATGGATCGTCATTGGCGTGCTGGGCCTCGCGTTCCTGGTGCTGGCCATCACGCATCCGGGCCTGGCCATCTGGCTCCTGTTCAACATCCTTTCCGGGGGCCGCGGTGGTGGGGGTGGCGGTGGTGGTGGCGGCGGCTGGTCCGGGGGGGGCGGAAGTTCCGGTGGCGGGGGAGCTTCGGGATCATGGTGAGGGACGGGGAGGCCGCATGGTGGGCATGAGCCGCAGGAGCCTGAGGAAGTGCGTGGACCAGGCGCGGGTGGTGGCGGCCATCCAGGAGGCCGAGCGGGTCACCTCCGGGGAGATCCGGGTTTCGGTGGCCTCCTTTTTCTGGGGGGATGTGGAGAAGACGGCCAGGAAGGCGTTCCGCCGCCTCGGCATGGAGAACACCGCCGACGGCAACGGGGTACTCATCTTCCTGGTGCCCAGCCGGAAGCGCTTCGCGATTCTCGGCGACACGGGCATTCACGAAAAGGTCGGGCAGGCCTTCTGGCACGAGGCGTCGGAGTGCCTTGCCTCCCATTTCCGCAAGGAGGCGTTCACGGAGGGGCTGGTGGAGGTGATTCGCCTGGTGGGCGACCGTCTGGCCACCCACTTCCCGTCGACTGGGGAAGCGGATCGCAACGAACTTTCCGACGAAGTGGATTTCCAGTGAAGGTTACGGCATAGCACACTCGGGAATTCGCAGGGTATCGTAAGCGCACCTGCACAGGAGCACACCATGGCATCGAAGCCTTCCTTCTGGCTGACCCTGGCGCTCGGCGTCACGCTGAGCGGCCTGAGCCATGCACAGGACACGCCGCCTGCGGGCAGTGCGGCCACCCCCGACGATGCCTACCTGTGGCTGGAGGACATCCACGGTGCCCGTGCGATGGACTGGGTGAAGGCGCAGAACGCGCTGACCGAGAAGCGCTTCATGAACTCACCGGAGTTCACGGGGACCCGCGCGCAGATCCTGCAGGTGCTCGATTCGGATGCGCGCATTCCCTTCGTCCGGCGGATGGGCGGCTTCCTGTACAACTTCTGGCAGGACAAGGCGCATCCGCGTGGCCTCTGGCGGCGTACTACGCTGGCCGAGTACCGCAAGGCCAACCCGAAGTGGGAGGTGCTGCTCGATATCGATGCGCTGAACAAGGCTGAAGGCAAGCGCTGGGTGTTCAAGGGCGCGCAGGGGCTGAAGCCGACCTACGACCGCTACCTGGTATCGCTGTCCCCGGATGGCGGCGATGCAGTGACGGTGCGCGAGTTCGACGTTTCCACCAAGTCCTTCGTGAAGAATGGCTTCGAACTGCCGATCGCGAAGAGCCAGGTCGGCTGGATCGACCTGGACCACCTCTACGTGGGCACCGATTTCGGCCCCGGCTCGATGACCGAGTCCAGCTATCCGCGCATCGCGAAGGAATGGACGCGCGGCACGCCGCTGTCCTCGGCCACGACCGTCTATGAAGGCAAGCCCAGCGACCTTGCGGTCAGTGCCTTTCACGACCGCACCTCTGGCTATGAGCGCGACTTCGTGAATGTCGCCACCGATTTCTTCCACAGCGTGCTGTACGAGCGCAAGAACGGCAAGCTGATCCAGCTGGATGTGCCCACGGACGCCAGTGCCGATGCACACCGCGAGTGGCTGCTGGTGCAGCCGCGCTCGCCGTGGACGGTGGGGGGCGCGACCTATCCGTCCGGTGCGCTGCTGGCGATGAACTTTGACGATTTCATGGCCGGCCAGCGGGCCTTCACCGTGCTGTTCAAGCCGGATGCGCACACCGCCCTGTCGAGCTATGCGTGGACCCAGCATCACCTGATCCTCGATGTGCTGAAGGACGTCAAGAGTCAGCTGGAGGTGCTGACCCCACCCGCCAAGGCCGGCGATTGGAAGCACGCGGCCATGCCTGGCGCTCCAGCGATGAGCACGGTGAGCGTGGTGGGCACCGACCCCGACCATGGCGATGAATACTGGCTTTCCGTCTCGGGTTTCCTCGCGCCGTCGTCACTGGAGCGCGGGGTGCTGGGCGAAGGCCAGGCTCAGACGATCAAGCAGAGCCCAGCGTTCTTTGATGCTTCGAAGTTCAAGGTGAGCCAGCACTTCGTCACGTCGAAGGATGGCACCCGCGTGCCCTACTTCGAGATTGCCCCGAAGGGCATGAAGCGGGACCACAAGAATCGCACCCTGCTGTACGGCTACGGCGGCTTCGAGGTCTCCCTGCAGCCGTTCTACAGCGGCAGCATCGGCCGGGCCTGGCTGAAGCGCGGTGGTGTCTACGTGGTCGCCAACATCCGCGGCGGCGGCGAGTACGGCCCGGGCTGGCATCAGGCCGCTCTGCAGGCCAACCGTCCCCGCGCCTACGAGGACTTTGCGGCGGTGGCCGAGGACCTGGTCAAGCGGGGCGTCACCTCCCCAGCCCACCTCGGTGCCGAGGGCGGCAGCAACGGCGGCCTGCTGATGGGCAACATGCTCACCCAGTATCCGCAGCTGTTCGGCGCGATCGCCTGCGAGGTGCCGCTGCTGGACATGAAGCGCTACACCCACCTTTCCGCCGGCGCCTCGTGGATTGCCGAGTACGGCAATCCGGACGATTCGAAGCAATGGTCCTTCATCAAGACCTTCTCCCCGTACCAGAACGTGAGCAAGGATGCGCATTACCCGCCCGTGCTCTTCTACACCACCACCAGTGACGATCGCGTGGGCCCGGCGCAGGCCCGCAAGATGGCGGCCAAGATGGAAGGCATGGGTCTCAAGCACGTGTGGTTCTTCGAGAACCTCGAAGGCGGCCACGGCGCCGGCGCCGACAACAAGCAGGCGGCCACCATGCATGCGCTGGCCTACAACTTCCTTTGGGATCACTTGAAGTAGGGCCTCCCAGGCCCTGTTCGCGAACCCCTGTCTCCACGTTTGGGGACGGGGGCTTGCCTGTGCTCAGGTGAAGCCGAGCACGGGGTGCGGAACATACGGCGCTTCGAGGGCCGCGATT
This sequence comes from Acidobacteriota bacterium, assembly GCA_021802985.1. Lineage (GTDB taxonomy): Bacteria > Acidobacteriota > Holophagae > Holophagales > Holophagaceae > Geothrix. The sequence continues at coordinate 13,411 of JAJZQW010000018.1, forward strand.
TCCTCGGGATCCAAGCGCAGCGCAACGGCTGCGACGGCGTCCTGGAGATGGTGCGGTCGGGTGGCACCGACGATGGGTGCGGTGATGCCCGGCTTGCTGAGCATCCAGGCCAGCGCGACCTGGGCGCGGGCGACGCCCCGTCGTTCGGAGACCTCACCAAGACGATCGACGGTCTTCTGGTCGGCCCCTTCGGTCTGGGCGTACAGCTGCATCCCGAACTGGTCCGTCTCGTAGCGTTTGGTGCGCTCGGTCTGCCAGGGGCGGGCCAGGCGGCCACGCGCCAGGGGGCTCCAGGGGATCACGCCGATGCCCTCGGCTTGGCAGAGCGGCAGCATCTCCCGTTCCTCCTCCCGGTAGAGCAGGTTGTAGTGGTTCTGCATGGAGACGAAGCGGGCCCAGCCGTGGCGCTCGGACAGGTAGAGGGCCTTGGCGAACTGCCAGGCGTACATGGATGAGGCGCCGATGTAGCGCACCTTGCCAGCCTTCACGAGGTCGTGCAGCGCCTCCAGCGTCTCCTCGATGGGCGTGGCGTAATCCCAGCGGTGGATCTGGTAGAGGTCCACGTAATCCGTCCCCAGCCGGCGGAGGCTCTCGTCGATCTCGAAGAAGATGGCTTTGCGGGACAAGCCGGCGCCATTGGGCTCGTCGCGCATGACACCGTGGACCTTGGTGGCGATGACCACGGCTTCGCGGCGGACCTGGGCCTTCAGGAACCGGCCCAGCACCTCTTCACTGGCGCCGCTGGAGTACACATTCGCGGTGTCAAAGAAGTTGATGCCGAGATCGAGCGCCTGGCGAAGGAAGGGCTGGCTCTCGGCTTCATTGAGGGACCAGGCATGCCTGCCGCCCGTGAGTTCGCCCGTGGCGGGCGCGCCATAGGTCATGCAGCCAAGACAGATGCGCGAAACCTTGAGGCCGGTCCTGCCGAGGTTGACGTGGTCCATGATGCCTCCTGAACGGATGGGGATGACCGGGGTCGTCGCGCCGAGGGAAGTTTGGCCAAAGCCAAGCGAAGCCTCCAGCCCTATTTCACTCCCGGCTCGGTCATCCACCTGGACGATGGCCGCTGCACGGTACCCCGGCAAGGGTTACAGTGGATCCGGCATTCATATAGATGGGTGGAAGGTTCGTGAAGCGCGACCGGGCTGACGTGATCATCGCAGGGGGAGGTTTGGCCGGTCTGGTCACGGCCCATGACCTTCTTGCGTCAGGGCAGCGTGTCCTGGTGCTGGAGAAGGGGGCCGAGGCCGATCTCGGGGGCCTCGCCAAGGAATCCTTCGGGGGCGTCCACCTGATCGGCACGCCCCAGCAGCGCCGGATGGGCATCCGGGATGACGCCGGGCTGGCGCTGCGGGACTGGGAGCGGGTCGCGGCCTTCCAGGAGGAAGATGTGTGGCCCCGGCGCTGGGCCCGCTACTACTGCGAGAACGCCGCCGAATCCATCCACGGGTTCCTCCACGACCGGGGGATCCGGTTCCTGCCGGTGGTGAACTGGGCCGAGCGGGGTCTCCTCCAGCCCGGCAACAGCCTGCCCCGCTGGCACATCGTGTGGGGCACGGGTCACGAGATCATCGCGCGGCTGCGAGCCGCCCTGGAGGCCCATCCCCGGCGGGAGAACCTCCAGATCCTCTGTGATCACGAGGTGTCCGGACTCACCATTGCGGGTGGGGTGGTGAAGGGCATCACGGGGCGGATCATGGGAAGCGGCGAGCCCTACGAGGCCCTCGGCGACCAGGTGGTCATCGCCTCCGGCGGCATGTGCGGAGGGGACCTTAGCCGGTTGCGGGCCCATTGGCATGCCCCCTGGGGTGCGCCGCCCAAGGTGCTGCTCAACGGCGCCCATGCCTTCGGCGATGGGCTGCTCCATGAACAGGTCCAGCAGATCGGCGGCCAGGTCACCCATTTGGATCTCCAGTGGCACTATCCGGCGGGCATCCACCACCCCGCCCGGCGACGGCCGAACGACGGCCTCAGCCTGGTGCCGCCGCGATCGGCCCTGTGGCTGGATGCCCGTGGGCGGAGGATCGGCCCCGTGCCGCTGGTGGGGAACACCGACACCCGGTACCTCGTGGAGGCCATCCTGAAGTCGCCCGGCCAGTACTCCTGGCAGGTGCTGAACTGGCGCATCGCCCTCAAGGAACTGGCCGTCTCGGGCTGCGATTTCATGACCGCCTTCCGGCACAAACGCCGGGGGCGCATGGTGCGGGACATGCTCTTCGGCAACCGGGAACTGGTGGAGCGCCTGGTGCGGGACTGTCCGGAGGACATCGTGGTCGCCGATACGCTTCCCGAATTGATGGACAAGATGGACCGCCTCAGCCTGGCGGGGCTTGCCCTGGACCGGAGCGGAATGGAGCAGGACCTCCTGGCCTACGACGCCGAGATCGACCGGGGCTCCGCCTTCTTCACGGACGACCAGCTGCTGCGGATCAGGGGCCTGCGGGCCTACCGGGGGGATCGTCTCCGCACCTGCAAGTTCCAGAAGATCCTCGATCGCAAGGCCGGTCCCCTGGTGGCCATCCGCGAGTTCATCCTCAGCCGGAAGAGCCTCGGGGGGATCCAGACGGATCTGGGCTGCCGGGTCCTTCGGGACGACGGAACCCCGATCCCAGGGCTGTACGCCGTGGGCGAAGCGGCGGGTTTCGGAGGCGGGGGCATCCATGGCCGGGGTGCGCTGGAAGGCACCTTCCTGGGGGCCTGTGTGCTCACCGGCCGAGCCGCGGCGCGGACCCTTGCGGGGAGAGCCTGAACCATGAGCAACCCGGACCCCGGTTCCATCCATGGATCGCGCAGCGGCGCCTGGCTGGTGCGCCACGCGCTGGAACAACTCCCCGTGTCGCATACCTTCGGCATTCCGGGGGTCCACAACACGGAGATCTACGACGAGCTGGGACACTCGGAACGCATTCATCCCGTGCTGGTGACCCACGAATGCGGCGCGGCCTTCATGGGCGATGCCCTCAGCCGGACCGGTGGTGGCCGCATCGGCGTCCTGCTGGTGGTTCCCGCCGCGGGGATCACCCACGCGATGAGCGGCATTGGCGAGGCCTTCCTGGACGGCATTCCGCTGCTGGTCATCTCCGGGGGGATCAGCACCGACACGCGGTTCGGGTATCAGCTGCACGAGCTGGATCAGCTGGCTCTCGTGAAGGCCATCACCAAGGGCGCCTGGCGGGTGGAGCGGCAGAGCGACATCGTCCCGACGATTTTCGAAGCCTACCGGGTCGCGACCCGGGGAACCCCAGGCCCCGTGCTGGTGGAGATCCCGGCCAACCTCCAGCTCTTTCGGGGTCCCGTCGGAGCGATCCCGGCCTTTCAGCCATTGGAACCCACCCAGGCGGCGTCCTCCGCCGAACTGGATCGGGCTGTGGACCTTCTGGTCGCTGCCGAATCGCCCGGCCTCTTCGTCGGGTGGGGCGCTCTGGGCGTACGTGCCGAGATCCAGCGGATCGCCGAGCGCCTCGGCGCGCCCGTTGCCACGACCCTGCAGGGCATGGGCGCCTTCCCCGGGGACCATCCCCTCCATGTCGGCATGGGGTTCGGTCCCGCCGCCGTTCCGGCCGCGGAGCGGGCCTTCCGGGACTGCGATGTGCTGCTGGCCATCGGGACGCGGTTCGGCGAGATTCCCACGGGCAGCTTTGGGTGCAGCGTGCCTGCCCACCTGATTCATGTGGATGTGAACCCGGAGGTGTTCCATCGCAACTTCAAGGCCGAAGTGGCGCTGGAAGGGGATGCCCGGCGGGTGGTTCCGGACCTGCTGGCGCGCCTGGAAGCGCGGCACCTGGATGCTTCCGGGCGACGCGCGACGCGGGCCGCCGCCATCGCTGCCGACAAGGCGGCCTACCGGGAAACCTGGCGGGTCCACCTCACGGACCGGGTGAACCCCTGCCTGCTGCTGGAGGCGCTGCGTCGGCGCCTGCCGGACGATGCCATCCTCGTGGTGGATGACGGGAACCACACCTTTCTCGCGGCGGAACTGTTCGAGGTGCGTGGGGCAGGGGCCTTCATCTCGCCGACGGATTTCAACGCGATGGGCTACTGCGTTCCGGGGGCCATCGGAGCCAAGTTGGCCAATCCCGATCGGGTGGTGGTGGGCCTGGTCGGCGATGGGGCCTTCCTGATGACGGGCATGGAACTCCTCACCGCAGGGCGAGAAGGGGTGGGCGTGGTGATCCTCGTGTTCCATGACGGCGAGCTGTCCCAGATCTCCCAGGGCCAGGAGATCCCCTACAACCGGAAGACCTGCACGGTGCTGGGCGCCCTTCGGCTCGATGGGATGGCCCTCGCCACCGGTTCGGACTACGTGGCCATCACCGACAACAGCGGCATCGAAGAGGGCCTCGCCAGGGCCCTGGCCGCGGCAGCGGCGGGACGGCCGGTCGTTGTGGATGTGAACGTGGACTACTCCAAACGCACGCGCTTCACCGAAGGGGTGGTCCAGACGGTGCTGAAGCGGTTCCCCCTGGGCGACAAGGTCCGGTTCATCGGACGGGCCCTGTGGCGGAAGGTCACGGGTTGACCCCGGGAGCTGGCTTCCGGGAATGATTGCGCTGAAGGCTGGTGCCGGAAGGATCGACGGAAGCTTGCATGGAGAGATCTGCATGAGCCTCGTGAAGGACCGCTTCCCCGTCACGGCCATGGATTACCGGCGGCTGGCGCAGCAACGGCTGCCGCACTTCCTGTTCGACTACATCGATGGCGGGGCCAACGACGAATGGACGCTGGCGGCCAACGTCGCGGATTTCCAGAAGGTCCGGACCCGACAACGGGTGCTTCGTGATGTCTCGCACCTCGATACGTCGACCACCCTTGCGGGGGAGCCCGCCAGGATGCCGTTGATCCTGGGGCCGGTCGGGATGGCGGGCCTGATGGCCAGGCGTGGCGAGGTGCAGGCGGTGCGCGCGGCCCACGAGGCCGGTGTGCCGTTCACCCTTTCGACGGTTGGCACCTGCTCGGTCGACGAGGTGCGCGCCGCCACCGTCAAGCCCTTCTGGTTCCAGCTGTACATGCTGCGCGATCGTGGCGTGGTGCGGGCCGTGCTCGAACGTCTCCAACCATGGTGGCCGTCAGCTCGACAGCGTGGCCTCGACCATCTCCAAACTGCCTGGAATGGTTCAGGCCGCTGGCGGGAGGGTGGAAGTCTATCTCGACGGCGGAGTGCACAGCGGCCTCGATGTGTTCAAGGCGGTGGCCATGGGTGGCCGGGGGGTGCTGCTCGGGCGGGCCTGGGCCTGGGCCCTCGCAGGCGCCGGTGCCTCCGGACTGGGCGACCTGCTCACCACGCTGAGATGCGAGCTGGAAGTCGCCATGGCCTTGGCCGGTGTGAACACCCTCGCCGAGATCACGCGCGATCAGGTGGAGGTGACGGAACCGAGGTAGCCACCCCGCGCCCTTCGATCCCCAGGGTGAGCCCTTCGCCGTCCTGAAACCGCCGATCCGGTGCGATCATCAACCCGAACCCTGAGGACGCCACCGTGAACGCGCGCTACCGCATCTTCATCCTTCTTGGCGCCCTGACCATCGGGGCCCTGCTCTTCTACGCCTTCTCCACCGACCATTCCTCCGAGCTGGTCCTCATGGGCACCGTGGATGCCAATGAGGTGGTGGTGAGCCCCGTGATCGCCGGTCGCGTTGTGCGGCTGGCGGTGGGGGAAGGGCAGGATGTGAAGGCGGGGGACCTGGTGGCGATCCTGGACAGCGCGGAACTGACCTCGGCCCTGGATGCCTCCGCTGCCACCGCCAAGAGCACCCAAGGCGATACCTCCGGCGCGGTCGCCACGGCCGAGGCCACCCTGAGTGCCGCCCAGGCGGCCCTGGCGGAAGCCACCGCCAACCGCATCAACCAGGAGGCCCTGACCCAGCGCACCATCTCGCTCGCGGCGACCGGCGTGGCCAGTGTCCAGGACCGGGATTCCGCGATCCAGACCCTGAAGGCCTCCCAGGCCCACGAGAAAGGCGCACGGGACCAGGTCGCGGCGGCGGCGGCGGCCCTGCGCGCCGCCCGGGCGAGGACCCACCAGTCTGCCGCCGCCTGGGCGCAGACTTCCGAGGCCGAAGCCCGCGTGGGGTACACCCGCATCCTCGCCCCCGTCTCCGGGAAAGTGAACGTCATCGCCGCCCGGGAAGGGGAGGTGGTGAACATCGGAGGGCCCATCATCACCCTCATGGACCTTTCCCAGACCTGGGTCTACGCGGGCCTTCCCGAAACCGATGCCGACGCCCTGCAGGTGGGCGATCAGCTGACGGTGCGCATGCCCAGCGGAGCCACCGTGGAAGGCCGGGTGATCGTCAAAACCGCCGAGGGGGATTTCGCCACCCAGCGGGATGTGGGCCGCCTGAAGCGCGACATCAAGACCGTCCGCATCAAGCTGAGCATCGAGAATCCCGGCGAGCGGTTCGTGCCGGGCATGACCGCCGAGGTGCTGATCCCCCGATCCAGGCTGGTGCGCCGGTGAGCGACAGGATCCCACCACCCCCCGAGGCCGAGGGAAGCGCCCCCCCGGCCATCCGGGTGGAGAACATCGTCAAGCGCTATGGCGACTTCACGGCCGTCAAGGGGGTGAGTTTCCAGGTGGAGGATGGGGAGATCTTCGGTCTGCTGGGGCCCAACGGGGCGGGAAAGAGCACCCTCATCCGCATGATGACCACCCTCATTCCCATCACGTCTGGCAAGGCCTACATCGACGGCAAGGACGTGGAGCAGGAGGCCGATGCCGCCCGCCAGTGCATCGGGGTCATTCCGCAGGCCCTCACCAGCGACCTCAACCTCACGGTGGAGGAGAACCTGTCCATCTACGCCAAGCTCTACAGCGTCCCCCGGGCCCTGCGGAAGCGGAACATCGAGGAGCTGCTCGAGGCCGTGGACCTCCTGAAGTGGCGGAACGCCGAGACGCGCACCCTTTCGGGCGGCATGCGCCGACGCCTGGAGATTGCCCGGGGGCTTGTGCACAACCCGAGGATCTTCTTCCTGGACGAGCCCACCACGGGCCTGGATCCAGTTTCGCGCGTGGCGGTGTGGGAGATGCTCGGCAAGCTCAAGGCCCGGCGGAAACTCACCATCCTGATCACCACCCACTACATGGACGAGGCGGATCGCCTCTGTGACCGCATCGCCATCGTGGACCACGGCGAACTGGTGGCCCTGGACACCCCGGCCAACCTCAAGCGCGGCGTTCCGGGGAACAGCGTGATCGAAGTCCAGTTCAAGACGCCACCCCCGGATCTGGAAGCGAATCTCCACGGCCTGCCCGGGGTGACCAGCGTTCAGAGCGAAGGCTCCGGCATGTACCGGGTGCTCACCACGGACGGCTCCCGCACCACCACGAACCTGGTGGAAATGACCGTGCGGATGGGCATTGAAATCAATTCCCTCAGCGTCCAGAACACCACCCTGGACGATGTGTTCGTCCACTACACCGGACGCCAACTCAGAGACGAACAGGTGAAGGCCTTTGGATTCACCATGCCGCCACGTCCTGGGATGCAGCCATGACCCGGATGCTTGCCATCATCGAACGGGAACTGCGCAAATTCTTCCGCTCCCCCACCTTGATGCTCGCGGCCATGGTGTTTCCCCTGGTGCAGCTCGTCATCCTGGGCAACGCCTTTGGGGGCAAGATCACCGAGGCGCGCATGGGCGTGGTGGACTACGACGGCGGCCCGCAGGCCCGGCGCGTCTGGGAGGCCTTCGATTCCGTCACGTCCAATATCCGGACCTTCACGCCCATCCGCTACGAAAGCGACAAGAAGGCCCAGGAGGACGTCCAGTCGGGACGTCTCGACGCAGCCGTGATCATCCCGCCCCAGTTCTCCCGCCGGGTGTATGAAGGGCTGAATCCCCGTCTGGGCCTGGTGGTCGACAACTCCGACCAGTTTCTGAGCAGCAGCCTCGAAGCCAAGATGCAGGAGCTGACCACCGCCCTGAACCAGCCCCAGGTCCAGCCGCGCGTGGTCAACGCGATCACTCTGGAGATCGTGGAACTGTACCCCTTCATCGACTACATGAAGTATCTCCTGCCCGGCTCCATCACCCTGGCGATGTTCGTTTCGGTGATGATCGGCGGTGGGCTGCTCTACATCGATGACAAGGCCCGGGGGGTCCACGAAGGCTTCCTTGTCACGCCCATCACCAAGCTGGAGTTGGTTTTTGGACTGGTGGCCTCGGGGGCCATCAAGGCCGTGATGGCCGGCGTGGTCATCACGCTGCTGGGATCACTCATCTCGGGGCTGGGCGTGATCTTCCATCCGGTCATCCTGGCCCAGCTGCTGCTCATGATCGTGGCCACCTCCTTCGCCTTCAACGCCATGATGTTCCTGATGATGGTACGGATCGAGGACCCCCTGGTCCCCCGGGCGATGTTCGGCATCCTGAACACCCTGTTGTTCTTCCCCAGTGGCGCGATCTATCCCATCAGCGCCTTTCCTGGCTGGCTGCGGGCCGTGGCGGCCGTGGACCCCTTCACCTACGCGGTGCATGGCTTCAAGTCCGCCCTGCTCAAGGACGCAGGCTTCCACGCCATCGTTCCCGACCTCCTCTACCTGTTCGCCATCGGGGCTGTCACCCTGACCCTGGCCACACGGCTTTTCAAACGGACCCTCTAGGATTTGTTTCCACCTTTCTCTGGGCGCGACCCGATGCCTGCCTTCCGATCCGCCATCTCGATGGCCTTCCTGCTTGGAGCAGCGGAGATCCACGCCAAGGGCGCGGAACTGGTGGCCGTGTCGCCCCAGACGCCGGATGGCACGGTCTCCACGGAGGAGAAGGACGCGCTGACCTTTCCCGTCCTCAGCGACGCCGGGAACAAGGTGGCCCGGTCGTATGGGCTGGTCTTCAAGGTCCCGGACGAAGTCCTCCCGATCTACAAGCAGTTCGGCATCGACCTGGAGAAGCAGAACGGAGACGGGAGCCACGAGCTCCCCATGCCGGCCACCTACATCATTGGACGCGACGGGACGATCCAGTTGTCCTACGTGCAGGCCGACTATCAGAAGCGGCTTCCCATCGAAACGCTCCTGGCTGCCCTCAAGTAGCTTCCCGAAGGTGACCGGACGCGCAGGCCGGCCTACGGCCTGTGCATGGCCCCGATGAGATTCAACGCCGACCCGGCCTTGAACCAGCCGATCTGGGCTTCGTTGTAGGTGTGGTTCAGGGTGATCCGGTCTGCACTGCCGTCCTTGTGCGTGGCCACCAGGGTCAGCGGCACGCCGGGGGCGAAGGTGGTCAGGCCGAGAATCGATACGCGGTCGTCCTCCTGCAGACGGTCGTAGTCCGCGGGATTGGCGAAGGTGAGGGGGAGCATGCCCTGCTTCTTGAGGTTGGTCTCGTGGATGCGGGCAAAGCTCTTGACGATGATGGCCCGGCCGCCCAGATGGCGGGGTTCCATGGCAGCGTGCTCGCGGCTGGAGCCCTCGCCATAGTTCTCGTCGCCGATGACCACCCAGCCCAGGCCGGCCGCCTTGTAGGCCTGCGCCACCTTGGGCACCTCGTCGTAGACGCCCGTGAGCTGGTTCTTCACCCGGTTGACGGTCCCGTTGAAGGCGTTGGTGGCGCCGATGAGGAGGTTGTTGCTGATGTTGCCCAGGTGGCCACGGAACTTCAGCCAGGGGCCGGCCATGGAGATGTGATCGGTGGTGCACTTGCCCTTGGCCTTGAGGAGGATGGGGAGGCCCAACAGGTCCGTGCCCTCCCAGGCCTTGAAGGGCGCCAGCTTCTGGAGACGCTGGCTGGTGGGGTCGATCTTCACGTCGATGCGACTGCGGTCCGCCGGAGGCGCCTGGTAGGTGGCCTTGCCTTTGTCGAAGCCCCGCGCGGGCAGGCTGTCGCCCCAGGGGGACTGGAGCCTGAAGGGCTGGCCATCGGCGCCGGTGAGGGTGTCCGTTTCGGGATTGAAGGTGAGGCGGCCGGCGAGGGCCATGGCTGTCACGATCTCCGGCGAGGCCACGAAGGCGTAGGTTTCGGGGTTGGCATCATTGCGGGCCGCGAAGTTGCGGTTGAAGGAGGTGATGATGCTGTTCTTCTCGCCCTTCTGGATGTCGTGGCGCTTCCACTGGCCGATGCAGGGGCCACAGGCGTTGGCCAGCACGACGCCGCCGACCTTGGTGAAGACCTCCAGCTGGCCATCGCGCTCGATGGTGGCGCGGATCTGCTCGCTGCCGGGGGTGACGGTGAAGGCGGCCTTGGTCTTGAGGCCATGCTCCAGCGCCTGTCTGGCCACGCTGGCGGCCCGCTCCATGTCCTCGTAGCTGGAATTGGTGCAGCTGCCGATGAGTCCGACCTTCAGTTCCTCGGGGTAGCCCTGCTCCCGCACGGCGGCGGCGAACCGGGACAGGGGCCAGGCCAGGTCTGGGGTGAAGGGCCCATTGATGTGGGGTTCCAGGGTGCCGAGGTCGAGCTCGATGAGCTGGTCGTAGGCACAGCCTTCATCCGCCCTGAGCAGGTCCGCGGCGCCTTCGGCGAGGTCGGCGATGGCAGCGCGGGAGGTCGCCCGGAGGTACTCGGCCATGCGGGCATTGAAGGGGAAGAGGCTGGTGGTGGCGCCGATCTCCGCGCCCATGTTGCAGATGGTGCCCATGCCGGTGCAGCTGATGCTGTCCACGCCGGGGCCGAAGTATTCCACGATGGCGCCAGTGCCGCCCTTCACCGTGAGGATGCCCGCCAGCTTGAGGATCACGTCCTTGGGCGAGGTCCAGCCCTTGAGGGCGCCGGTGAGTTTCACGCCGATCAGTTTGGGGGCCTTCAGCTCCCAGGGCAGGCCCGCCATCACGTCCACGGCATCCGCGCCGCCCACGCCGATGGCCACCATGCCCAGGCCCCCCGCGTTGGGCGTGTGGCTGTCGGTGCCGATCATCAGGCCGCCCGGGAAGGCATAGTTCTCCAGCACCACCTGGTGGATGATGCCGCTGCCGGGCCGCCAGAAACCGAGCGCGTACTTGTTGCAGACCGAATCCAGGAAATCGTAGACCTCGCGGTTCTCATCGTTGGCCCGGGCCAGGTCCTTCGCGCTGCCCACTTCCGCCTGGATGAGGTGGTCGCAGTGGACGGTGGACGGTACCGCGGCTTCGTCGAGGCCCGAACTCATGAACTGCAGCAGGGCCATCTGGGCCGTGGCGTCCTGCATGGCCACGCGATCGGGGCGGAGATCCAGGTACGAGGCCCCCCGCACGATCTCCGCGCTGGCGGGGTGGTCCAGGTGGCCGTAGACGATCTTCTCAGCCAGGGAAAGGGGCCGGTTCAGGCGAGGGTGGACCGCTTCCAGGTTGGCCGCCATGCGCTGGTAGACGGCCTGGACCAGGGTGGGGGTGGATTCGATCTGCGCCATGGCGGAACCCTCCAGCGGGGGGCCAGTGTAGTCCCCTTTCGGCCCTGGAATCGGATCCGGCTCGCTCCCACGTCTCGATGGCTTGGCCGATGCGCGCCGGGCGGCTTCCGGCTACACTCGCGGTTCCTTCCGGAGGTTCCGTGTCCCGATCCGCCTTCTGCCTTGTCCTGGTGATGCTGGCCGCCCCCCTCGGTGCGGCTGCGAAAGTCCTTCCAGCCAAGCATGCACCGGCCAAGGTGACCACTCCGAGCGGCCTGCAGTATGTGGATCTGAAGGTGGGCACCGGGCCGTCCCCGCGGCCGGGGCAGGCCTGCGTGGTGCACTACACCGGCTGGCTGGCCGCCAAGGGCGATCAGAAGGGGAAGAAGTTCGACAGTTCCGTGGACCGCAGCGAGCCGCTCACCATCCCCATCGGCGTGGGCCGGGTCATCAAGGGCTGGGACGAGGGCGTGGCCACCATGAAGGTGGGCGGGAAGCGGATGCTCTACATCCCGGCGGCGCTGGGCTACGGCGCGAAGGGGGCGGGCGACGACATCCCGCCCCAGGCGCGGCTCATCTTCGAGGTCGAACTCCTCGCGATCAAATAGCTACACCGCGGCGAGGATCGCCACGAGCAGCTTCCAGAAATTCGCGACCGAGGGGATGCTCACGTTCTCGTCGGGCGTGTGGACATCCCACATGTTGGGGCCGATGGAGACCATCTCCATCTCGGGATACTTCTCGCCGATGAGGCCGCACTCAAGTCCCGCATGGATGGCCTTGATGGCCATGGGCTTGCCGAACACCTTCTCGTGGACGCCATTCACGACCTTCACCAGCGCGGCCTTGGGCTCGGGCTTCCAGCCGGGGTAGCCGTCACCGCGGGTGGTCGTGAACCCGGCCAGGCGGGAGAGCGCCTCCACGCGGTCCGCCACGGCGTGCTTGGAACTTTCCACGGAGGAGCGATGGCTGAGGCAGATCTCCACCTCGGCGCCGCGGGTCGCGATCATGGCCAGGTTGCTGGAGGTCTGGACCAGCTCGGGGATATCGGGGCTCATGGCGATCACGCCATGCACCATGCCGAAGAGGTAGTCGGCCACGGCCTGGGCATCCTCGGGGGCGAAGGCGCGCTCGGGGGCCTCGGTGGCGGGGCTGAGTTGGAGCGCCAATCCGGGATCAAAGGCACCCAGTTCGTCCTGGATCTCCTTCTGCAGTTTCGCCAGGGCGGCCTTCAGGGCGGGTTCCTTCGCCGGGTCCAGGAAGACCGTGGCCGAACCCTCGCGGGGGATGGCGTTGCGCTTGTTGCCGCCGGCAAAGGCGGCCACCTGGAGGCCGAACTCGGGCACGAGCCTGAAGAGGATCTGGCCGAGGATCCGCAGGGCATTGCCCCGGCCCTGGTGGATCTCCACGCCGGAGTGGCCGCCCTTCAGTCCCAGCACCTTGATCCGGTAGGGCCGGGTTCCCGTGGCCACGGGAACCAGCTTCATCTTGCGGGTGGCCACGGTGTCCATGCCGCCGGCGCAGCCGATGGTGAGGTCGCCCTCCTCCTCGCTGTCGAGGTTGAGGAAGAACGTGCCCTTCAGGACGCCGGGCTGCAGGTTGCCCGCGCCCGTGAGGCCGGTCTCCTCATCGATGGTGATGAGGAACTCCAGGGGGCCATGGGCGATGTCCTTGGCGGCCATGACCGCCATGGCGGCGGCCACGCCGATGCCGTTGTCGGCGCCCAGGGTCGTGCCCATGGCCCGCAGCACATCGCCGTCGCGGACCACCTGGATGGGGTCCTTCAGGAAGTCGTGGACGGTGCCTTCGTTCTTTTCGCAGACCATGTCCACATGGGCCTGCAGCACGGTGATCGGGGCCTTCTCGCGGCCGGGAGTGGCGGGCTTGCGGACGATCACGTTGCCGATGGCATCCTGGTGGGCGTCCAGGCCCATGGCCTTGGCCTGGTCCCGCACCCACTTGGCCGCGGCCTGTTCCTGCTTGGATCCGCGGGGGATCTTCGACAGTTCCAGGAAATACTTCCAGAGGGTCTTGGGTTCGAGGGTCTCGAGCAGGGCGTCCACAGGGCCTCCACGCGCGTCCCGCAGGACCGCGGAGCGGCGGGGACGGACCTGTCCACTGTACCGGCCACCCTCCGGTCTGGACGTGACGGTGGTCACGATGGGCGGCGGGCCTGCGTCACCAGGGATTCCTTCCAGACGATGCGGCGCACCTCCACCGGGATCTGGGATGATGACGACCCACGCCACCCGCTGGTCCTTGCGGTGCGCCCGCCACCGAATCGAGGGCCCGGTCATGGGGAGGCCGGACACAGAACGCGCGGAGGTCGATCTGGTCCTGGGAGTACTCGGCCCGCAGGCGCATCGGCGCGGTGGCCACTGCCGGGAGGAGCGAGGACTTCCGGGGAATCCGCGGGCCCGCGTTCGAGCTCCCCCGTTCAGGCTTCCGGCTACCTCCGAAATGCGGGACGAGGCATGATGGGGAACACCCCTCGCATCAGGAGGCATCCATGCCCCGGACCCTGTCCCTCACCGTCCTGACGTTCCTGCTGGCCGCCGCGCCGGTGGTGGCCGCGCCGCCCAAGGACAAGCCGGCTCCCGCGGCAGGCCTCAAGGCCGCCACCTTCGAGGGGCTCGCCTTCCGGGACATCGGCCCCGCCCTCACCTCGGGCCGGGTCAGCGACCTCGCCGTGGACCCCACCCACCCGGACACCTGGTACGTGGCCGCGGCCTCGGGTGGACTCTGGAAGACCGTCAACGGTGGTACCACCTGGACGCCCATCTTCGACAAGGAGACCTCGTTCTCCCTGGGCTGCGTGACCCTCGATCCGAAGGATTCCCTCACGGTCTGGGTGGGTTCGGGCGAGAACAACAGCCAGCGGTCGGTGGCCTACGGCGATGGCGTGTACAAGTCCACGGACGGCGGGAAGAGCTGGGAGAACGTCGGGCTCAAGGCCTCCGAGCACATCGGGAAGATCCTCGTGGATCCCCGGGATTCGAAGGTGGTCTACGTGGCCGCCCAGGGCCCCCTGTGGGGCGCCGGCGGCGACCGGGGCCTCTACAAGACCACGGACGGCGGGAAGACCTGGAAGGCCGTGCTGACGATTTCGGAGAACACCGGCGTCACGGATGTGGCCCTGGATCCGCGCAACCCCGACGTGCTGTACGCCGCGGCCTACCAGCGCCGGCGCCACGTCTGGACCATCATCAACGGGGGCCCGGAGAGCGCCCTCTACAAGTCCACGGATGGCGGCCAGAGCTGGACGAAGCTCAAGGCCGGCCTGCCCAAGGAAGACCTCGGCCGCATCGGCCTGGCCGTCGCCCCCGGCCGTCCGGATACGGTCTACGCCACCATCGAGGCCGCCAACGGAGCCGGCGGCTTCTTCCGCTCCACCAACGGCGGCGGCAGCTGGGAGAAGCGCAGCGGCAACGTATCCGGCGCGGCCCAGTACTACCAGGAGCTGTTCGTGGATCCCTCGGACCCCGACCGGATCTATGCCATGGACACCTGGATGCAGGTCTCCGACGACGGCGGCAAGACCTGGCGCCGGGTGGGCGAGAAGCACAAGCATGTGGATAACCACGCCCTGTGGATCGATCCCGCGAACGCCGATCACCTGATTGCCGGCTGCGACGGCGGCGTGTACGAAAGCCGCGACCGCGGGGCCACCTGGGCCTTCACGGCCAACCTGCCCATCGCGCAGTTCTACCGGGTCGCCACGGACAACGCGAAGCCCTTCTACAACGTCTACGGCGGCACCCAGGACAACTACAGCCTGGGCGGTCCCAGCCGGACGGTGAACGCGCAGGGCATCACCAACGCCGACTGGTTCGTCACCCAGGGCGGTGATGGTTTCTATTCCCAGGTGGATCCCACGGATCCCGATACGGTCTATGCCGAGGCCCAGTACGGCGACCTGGTGCGCTTCAACCGGAAGACCGGCGAGCGGCTGGACATCCAGCCCCAGGCGGCTCCCGGCGAGGCGCCCCTGCGCTGGAACTGGGATGCGCCCCTGCTCATCAGCCCCCACGACCATCGGCGGGTGTACTTCGCGGCGCAGAAGCTCTTCCGTAGCGATGACCGCGGCGAGTCCTGGCAGGCCATCAGCCCGGACCTGACCCGCCACCTGGACCGTGACCAGCTGCCGGTCATGGGTCATCTGTGGAGCATCGACGCGGTGGCGAAGAACACCTCCACCAGCGCCTTCGGCAACATCGTCGCCCTGGCGGAATCGCCGCTGAAGGCGGGGCTCCTCTTCGCGGGCACGGACGATGGCCTGCTGCAGGTCAGCGAGGATGGCGGCGGATCCTGGCGCAAGGTGGAGAAGTTCCCCGGTATTCCGGACATGGCCTACATCTCCCGTATCGAGGCCTCCCGCCACGATCCCGATGGGGTGTATCTCGCCTTCGACAACCACAAGAACGGCGACTTCAAGCCCTACGTCCTGCACAGCCGGGATCGGGGCCGCACCTTCGAGGCCATCACCGGCGACCTGCCCATCCAGGGTACGGTCTACGCCCTCGCCGAGGATCCGGTCCGGAAGGACCTCCTCTTCGCGGGCACCGAGTTCGGGGCCTTCTTCACGATCGATGACGGCCACCACTGGATCCAGCTCAAGGGCGGCCTGCCGCCCATCGCCGTGAAGGACCTCACCATCCAGGCCCGCGAAGGCGATTTGGTGGCCGCCACCTTCGGCCGAGGCTTCGCCATCCTGGACGACCTCACGCCCCTGCGCCTGGCCACGCCCGAGCTGCTGGCGAAGCCCGGCGTGCTGTTCCCCGTGCGCAAGGCGGACCTCTACATCCCGGCCCAGCCCCTGGGCGCCCGCGACACCGGCTTCCAGGGCGACGCCTACTACGCCGCCCCCAACCCGCCCTTCGGCGCGGTGTTCACCTACTACCTGAAGGACGAGGCCCTGAGCCTGAAGAAGGCGCGGCAGGCGGCGGAAAAGAAGGAGAAGGATCCGGCCCAGCCCTCCTGGGACGCCCTCCGGGCCGAGGCCCAGGACGCCGCCCCCGAGGTGCTCCTCACCGTCACGGACGCCACGGGCGAACCGGTGCGCCGGATCACCGGGCCCGCGAAGGCGGGCATGCACCGGGTGGCCTGGGATCTGCGCTTCCCCGCGCCGGATCCCGTGAGCCTGAAGAAGCACGAGGCGGGTGCGCCCTGGGACCGTGTGCCGAGGGGTCCCCTCGTGGCGCCGGGCACCTATACCGTCGCCATGGCCGTCCGGGCCCAGGGCCGCACCACGCCGCTCGGCGAACCGCAGACCTTCCAGGCCGCGCCCCTCGGGGCCGAGGTTCTCGCCCCGGCCGACGCCGCCGCGCTTCAGGCCTTCCACGGCCGGGTGGCCCGGCTCCAGCGCGCCGTCCTGGGGGCCGCCAAGCTGATGGACGAGGCCAAGGTCCGGTTGGCGCATCTGCAGAAGGCCGCCCTCGACACGCCGAAGGCCACGCCGGCGTTGCTGGACCAGGCCAAGGCCCTCGGGGCCCGGCTGGCGGTGCTGCAGACGGAGCTCTCGGGCGACGGCCTGATGGCCCGCTACCAGGAGCCCACGGTGCCCGCCATCGAGGAGCGTGTGGGCCGCGTGGTGCAGGGCACCTGGACGGTCACCACGGCGCCCACGGCCACCCAGCGCAAGGACTACGACCTCGCCGCCGATGCCTTCGCCGCCTGGCTGCCCCGCGCCAAGGCCTTCCTCGAACAGGACCTCAAGGCCTTCGAGGACACCCTGGACGCCGCCGGCGCCCCCTGGACCCCCGGCCGCATGCCCGTCTGGCACAAGGACTGATGGGCCTTCTTCCTGAAGGGACATGGCTGGTCGCGGAAGAAGCGGAAGTTCGCGGAAACCGCGGAAGAAAGATCAACTTCGGTGGATGAGCGCTCTGTCCCTCTTCCGTGCCTTCCGGCCGTTTTCCGCGCTTTCCGCGACCAGTGTTTTTCTGGCATCCGCCTGTTCACTGCTTCGGCGAGGGGATGATGCCGAGCTGGGTGTAGATGGGCCGCAGGGCGCGGCGAATTTCGCCCATGCGCGACAGGAACCAGCCGGCGGCCAGAAGGCAGATGCCTCCGCCCAGGGCCAGGGTGGCCGGGGCGCCGATGCGCTCGGCCATCCAGCCCGCCAGCAGGCTGCCGAAGGGCATCGTTCCCTGGAAGGCCATGGCGTAGTAGCTCATCACCCGGCCGCGCTTGTCCTCCTCCATGATGGTCTGGAGGATGGTGTTGCTGGCGGCCATCTGCTGCATCATCCCGAAGCCGGTGACAAGCAGGAGCGCCAGGGAAAGGGGCAGCCAACGGGAGAAGCCGAAGGCGATGATGCCCACCCCGAAGAGGGCTGCCATGGTGGGGATCACCCGCAGGAGGCCCCGCACGCTCTTCCGGGAGGCCAGCCAGGCCGCGCTTCCCAGGGCCCCGAGCCCGGAGGCACCCATGAGGAAGCCCAGCGTATGGGCCCCGCCGCCCAGGACGCGGCTGGCGAAGATGGGCATGAGCACGGTGTAGGGCATCCCCACGAAGCTGACCAGGGCCAGCAGCAGCAGGATGTTCCGCACGGGCGGGAATTCGGTCACGTAACGCCAGCCCTCCCGCAGTTCGGTGCTTACGCTCTCTGCGGCCCGGCGCACCTGGGGCACCCGCACCGTCATCAGCAGGAGCGAGACGATCACGGCCAGGTAGCTGATGCCATCGATGAGGAAGCAGTAGCCCTCGCCGAACCCGGCGATGACGAGGCCCGCCAGGGAGGGGCCGATGAGACGTGAGCCGTTCACCATGGATGAATTGAGCGCGATGGCGTTGGGCAGGTCCTCCCGCCGCTCCACCATCTGGGGCAGGAAGGCCTGCCGGGCGGGCATGTCGAAGGCGTTGACGATCCCCTGGAACACGCTCAGCCAGAGGATCTCAGGGACGGTGATGCGATGGCCCAGGGCCAGGGCCGCCAGGGCGAAGGACTGGATCATGGACAGCACCTGGGTGACCACCAGCACCCGGTGTCGATCCAGGCGATCCACCCACACCCCGGCGAAGGGGCCCAGGACGAAGGCGGGAATCTGGCTCATGAAGCCCGTGAGGCCCAGCAGGAAGGCCGAGCCCGTCATCCGGTACACCAGCCAACTGGTGGCCAGCCGGGTCATCCAGGTGCCCACCAGCGAGAGGCTTTGTCCTCCGAAGAACAACCGATAGTTCCGGAACTTCAGGGCCCGCAGGGCGTACCGCCAGCCGACCTCCTCGATTGCCTGATCCCTCGGATCCACGGATGCTCCCTCTCCATCCTCCCGTGGCACTCCCGCCCCCGCAAGGGTGGCCTGTGACCGGGGACACGGTCGGGTTCTCATCGACGGGAGCGCAAGTACCATGGGGGTTGCGCCGGGGCTCCGGCGTGAAAGGCCCCCATGCGCTTCTCCGACTACCTCGACGCCGAATGGAAACCCGCCCTGGGCTGCACCGAGCCCGCGGCCGTCGCTTACGCGGCCATCCTCGCGGCGGGGCAGGGCGGGGGCCCGGTGCGCGAGGTGCGCCTGGTGCTGGATGCCCGCACCTACAAGAACTGCCACGCCGTGGGCATCCCCAACACGGGCCGCAGGACTGGCATCCTCTGGGCCCTGGCCCTGGGCGCCCAGCTCCGGGACGCCTCGCTGGGCCTCCGCTGCTTCGAGGCCGTCACGCCCGAGGTGCTGGCGGAGGCGGGTCGCCTCATCGGGGCCCGCGCCCTCCACGTGGAGGTGGACGCGGCGCGCCCCGACCTCCACATCGACTGCACCGTGACGCGCGAAACCGGCACCGGGCGGGCCCTGCTGACCAGGGAGCACACCCATCTGGCCCTCCTGGAGGTGGACGGTCGCAGGATCGGTGGCGACGAAGCGGAGGTGGCCGGGGACGTTGCCGGCTCCCCGCCCTCCGTGCGGGAGGCCCTCGGCAGTCTCCGCATCCGCGACCTGATGCGCATGGCGCGGGAATTGACGCCGGAGGATCGCGCCCGACTGCGCGAGGGCGCCGCCTTCAACCTCGCCATGGCCGAGCACGGCGTGGCCCTGATGCCCGCTGGCTTCGTGCCCCCCGAAGGCCAGGATTCCATGACGCGGCTGTCGCGCCTGGTGAGCGCGGGCGTCCATGCCCGCATGTCCGGCGAGCCGCTGATGGTGGTGTCCCTGGCGGGATCGGGCAACAAGGGCATCACCGTTGCCGTGCCCGTCACGCTGTGGGGCCGGGAGAAGGGTCACCCGCAGGAACGGGTGGACGAGGCCCTGGCCTTCGCCTGCCTGATGACCTCCGCTACCACCCAGCGCCTGGGCACCCTCTCCGCCGTCTGCGGGGCCGCCAATGCCGGCGGCATCGGCATCGCCTCGGCCCTCGTGTTCCTGGAGGGCGGCACGCCGGCCCAGGTGGATCTGGCCATCCACAACATGGTGGGCAACGTGGCGGGCATGATCTGCGATGGCGCCAAGATCGGCTGCGCCATGAAGTCCATAACCGGCGTGGACGCGGCCTTCCGCTCCGCCACCCTGGCCCTGGCGGGCTTCGGCATTCCCGCCACGGATGGCATCGTGGGCGCGGATGGCGAGGCCTCCCTGGCCAACCTCGGCCGTCTGGCCCGCCACGGCATGACGGGCGTGGACGCTGAGGTTCTGGACATTCTGCAGGGCAAGCTGAGCCACGAACCCGCCTGAGGCCCATGTCCGACCCGACCTTCACCTACCGTTCCATCGGCCTCGTCCGGTCGCCCTACCGGAGCCGCATCGACGCGCCCCATCAGGCGCCGGTGGTGGCGGGCACGGAGACGGGCGGTCCCGCGGAGGCTTCGCTGGAGCTGGATCCTTTGCTGCCTGAGGAGGTCCTGCGTGATCTGGCGGGCTTCGAGCGCATCTGGCTGGTCTTCGCCTTCCACCGCAGCGAGGGTTGGGCCCCGCTGGTGCAACCGCCCCGTGGCCCCCGCGTGAAGCGCGGCGTGCTGGCCACCCGCTCACCCCACCGGCCCAATGCCATCGGTCTCTCCTGTGTGGAGCTGGTGGCCGTGGAGGGCCGCACCCTCCGCCTGCGCGGCGTGGACCTGCTGGATGGCACGCCCGTGCTGGATGTGAAGCCCTACGTCCCCTACGCCGATGCCTTCCCCGAGGCCCGCGCCGGCTGGATCGACGACGTGGATGCCGCCTCCGGCCGCCACTCCGCGCCCGGGCCCAAGCGGCCGCGAAGGCGGACCTGACTGATCAGCGCAGCCCGTGCTCGGCCTTGAAGGCGGGCCACTCGGCCTTGAGGGCGATGAAGGCTTCCACGTCCCGGCACTGGAGAAAGGGATTGCAGGCCCGCTCCCAGGCCATGGTGGAGCTGGGCCGGGCGCCGTAGTCGTGGCCGGGCCACACGGTCGTCTCCGGCGGCCACTCCCGCAGCAGGCGCTGGAGGCTGTCCCACTCCGTGCGGGCGTCCGCATCGTTCATTGTGCCTCCCACCTTGCCCACGAAGAGCAGGTCGCCCGTGATGCCCGCGTGCTGGCCCAGCACCAGGAAGGCGAGATGGTCGGGGCAGTGGCCGGGCACCCGCCAGGTCTTCAGGGCGAAGGCGCCGAAGGTCACGCGCTCGCCGTCCGCCAGCGTGCGGTCCACGGGCCCCGGATGCCCCGGCCCGCCCAGCACCGGCGCCCCGGTGAGCACCTGGGCCCCGGCGTTCCCATTGGCGTGGTCCGCGTGCCCGTGGGTGTTCAGGATGGCCGTGATGCGGAGCCCCTGCGCCCGCGCCCGTCCCGCCGCCGCCGCCGGATCGAAGGAGGGATCGATCAGCACGCCCTCCCCCGCCTCCCGGTCCCCCAGCAGGTAGCCGAAATTGCGATCCCCACCGAGGCGAAGCTGCTCGAAGACGAAGCGCATGGGGACTCCGGGGTGGGTGGTGGAGCCATTATGCCTGGGCGTGGCGAGAACCTCGGCGAGGAAGGGGCTTCAAGGGATAATGGACACGCCAATATCCCTCAACCCTCTTGCGACATGGGGCCACGTGGGAACCTGACTTCGAATCGAGCGCCCCCTTCAGGACGGTTGACTGCGCGAAGGGTGGCGTGGTGGGCCTGGGCGATCCAGGAAGCGATGGCCAGACCCAGCCCCGACCCCGGGGCCGTGGCGTGGGAGCGGGCGCTGTCGCAGCGGTAGAACCGCTCGAAGATGCGTTCCAGATCTTCTTCTGGAATGCCCGGGCCGGTGTCTTCTACGAACAGTTGGTTGCCTTCGGTGTGGGGTTCCACCCCGAGTCGGATGTGGCCGCCCCGGGGGGTGTACTTCAATGCATTGTCCAGGAGATTCGCCATGAGTTGATGGATCCAGCGCTCGTCGCCCGTGACGGTAGCGGGAGCGGTGGTCCGAACCTCCAGGTGGATGCCGGCCTCCTCGGCCCTGGGGGCGAAGGCCTCTACTTGGTAATCGGCGAGCTCGTCGAGCCGGAGCGCCTCCATCCTGAGGGGCAGCCGGTCGGTGTCCGCGCGCGCCATGAGGAGCAGGTCGTCCACGATCTGGCTGAGGCGGGTCACCTCTTCGCCGATGCTGGCCATGTCCCCCTGGAGCTCCTCGCGGGACAGTGTCTCTCGCTGGGAGACATCCACGAGGCTGCGCAGGTTGGCGAGGGGGCTTCGAAGCTCGTGGGAGGCATCGGCCGTGAACCGCTTCATCGCCTCGAAGGCACCCTCGAGCCGGTCCATCATGTGATTGAGCGTGTCCACGAGCCGTCCGATCTCGCAGTCCGCACCCGGGTGGGGGAGGCGGAGTCCGAGGTTCTTGGCCTCGATCTCGCGGGCCATGGCCGTGACCCGCTCCACGGGCGCCAGGGCCCGGCCGGCCAGCCAATAGCCCCCCGCCGCTGAGAACAGCAGACCGGCCGGAAGCAGAAGCAGGAGCGTATCCCGAAGGGCCGCGAGGATCGGTGCGACTTCCCCAAGATCCTCCACCACGCGGATCACGCCATGGCGGCCCATCCGGGTCTGATAGGGGAGAGAGAACACCCGCCAAGGCCCCCCATGGCTCTCGAGGGTCTCGAACCAGGGGCGGTCGCTGCTTCGCCACGTGGCCTTGGTGAGCCTCGAAACCAGAGGATTGACCTGCATCTCGGGAGAAAGAAAGAAGGCGCTTCGCTGCCCCTGGTCCTCATGGATGAGGAGCAGTCGCCCGACCTGGCTCAGGTGGGCCTGCTGATCGGGCGTGAGGTGCTCGCAGTCATCCTGCTCCGCGAGGATCGTCAGCGCCTGGCCCGCGATTTCCTTCAGGGAGCCATCGTGGTGGTGGATCAGGCGCTGGTGGACCATGCCGTAGGCAAGAAGGGTGAAGACCAGCATGAAGGACGCCAGGGCGGCGCTGTACCAAGCGGTCAGGCGGAAACGGAGGGTTCGGGTGAAGGTGGCCATCACGATGGTTCCCGGAGGACGTAGCCCGTGCCCCGAAGGGTGTGAAGCAGCTTCTGCTCACGCCCGGAATCGATTTTCTTCCGGAGCTGGGCGACATAGACGTCCACCAGGTTCGAGGCGTCGCCATAGTCGGTGTCGGAGGCCCAGACGTGGTCGAGGATCATGCCGCGGGAGAGGACGAGGCCCTTCCGCCGCATGAAGAGCTCCATGAGTGAGTACTCCTTGGTCCGAAGCGGGATGACCTGCCCGGCCCGGCGCAGCTCGTGACTGCCGAGGTTCAGTTCAAGGTCTGCCAAGCGCAGGATGAGCTGAGGTTCCGAAGGCGGGCGCCGCGAGATGGCCCGGATGCGCGCCAGCAGTTCGCGGAATTCAAAGGGCTTGGCGAGGTAATCGTCCGCGCCCAGATCCAGCCCCTTGACCCGGTCATCCAGTCCGGTCCGCGCCGTGAGCAGGATGACGGGCACCTTGCAGCGTTCCCGGCGGATGCGCGCCAGCACCTCGAAGCCATCCATGTAGGGGAGCATGACATCCAGGACCACCACGTCATGACGGCAGCCCAACGCCATCTCCAGGCCTCGCAGGCCGTCCTCGGCCTTGTCCACGGCGAATCCTTCGGCCCGGAGCCCCTTTTCGAGGGAGCTGGCGAG
Organism: Acidobacteriota bacterium; assembly: GCA_021802985.1. GTDB lineage: Bacteria > Acidobacteriota > Holophagae > Holophagales > Holophagaceae > Geothrix. Next base: position 36,726 of record JAJZQW010000018.1, read on the forward strand.
CTTCAATTCGTCTTCCACCAGCAGGATCTTCATGTGGCCTTCCCCCTCGGGCCCGTACCCACCCTGGGGAGCATACGGGAGGGAGGGCCCTGGATGCCAGGGCCCTCCCGGTGGCATGGCGTCAGAACGCGACGATCAGGTCGAGCGTGAGCTGGTCGTTGTCGGGGGTGATCCCATCCTTGTAGGTGGTGCGGGCCCCCTGCACGGTCCAGCGCCCCCCTGCCTGTGCGCTGGAGAAGGCGATGCCGTTGAGGCCGATCGTCTTCATGGCCTGGTCCCTGGTCGTGTCCGCCTTGTCGGGACGCACGAAGTCGTAGCGACCGAAGACGCCGAAGGCCGGCGTGAAGTTCAGGTCGCAGAGCGCGAAGTAACCGGCGTTCTTGGTGTTGGTTCCGGTCACATCCACCTGGTGCTGTCCCTCGAAGTAGGCACCCATCAGCCGCCAGTTGTCGCGGATGAACCGGAACAGGGCGCCGTTGCGGTAGAAGTTGTCGGTGAAGAGGGGCGTTCCCGCATTGGCCGGGTCGAGTACCGGGTTCTGCCCATCCAGGCGGAAGAGGGCGATGCCCGAAGCGTGGTCATCAAAGCGGTAGAGGGCGGAGGCGTAGGTGTCCTTGTGATTCGTGGGGCTGGGCCCGGACACGGACGCGCCGGTGGCATCCGTCGTGGGTGTCAGCGTGTCCAGGACGCCGGCCGCCAGTTCAAGGCGGCTCCAGTTCAGCTTGGCGTCCACGCCGCGGCCGGCGGCATCCAGCGTGAACGGGGAGGTGCCTGCCATGGGGGTGGAGAGGACCAGCGGGGCTCCCAGCACACTGCCGGCGCCGAGGCCGAAGTCACGAAGGATCTCGGGATTGACCTGGCCACCGCGGATCTGGAGGAAGGCGGTCTTGGAGATCGGAAGGTTGTACTGGATGAAAGCTTCCTCCATGCCATCCGATGGGGTGGCGCCGGTGTTGAAGTGGTACATCAGGGTGTAGCTGAACCGGTTCGACAAGGCCCCGCCGGACACCACCTGGAAATCGGGCTGGGCGGTCTGGGTGGCCGGCTTGGCGCTCTTCACGGCCTGGGCGCTGGCATCCAGCGTGATGGACGCGTAGGTTTCCAGGCGTTGGTCGGAAGCGTCGTAGGTGGTGGCATCCAGCCGTGCCCCGTTCCGCTGGAACTCCAGCCCCATGGAGGTGAGCTGGAGCGTGGGCAGGGCGTGGCAGTCGCTGCAGGACATCGTCGTCAGGCGTGCCCAGGCCGGGACCGCAAGCATCGGGAGGCCGGTCCCGAGCAGCAGGAGGAGGGTTCGGATCGGTTTCATGCAAGGCTCCACAGAGGTTGGGTTCGAGGAAGCGTCGGGGAGGGCTTCCGGTGTATTGATGGCCTTGTGGTCATCAAACTGAACTGAATCCTGGGGAACCGAGATGAAGCGTTCGTGAAGCGCAACGGGAAATTTGTGTGGTGTTGATCACATCAATCCGCTCGCGCCTGAAGCAAAGATGAAACGCTCTGTTGGGAGCCCTTTTTGCGATTTCGATCGGCTCGTATCCTCCGACCCTTGACTCGTAATTCGACCGGCCACGGGTGACCGCATCCTTCCGGCCGTCCTTGATCCTTGGGGACAT
>JAJZQW010000019.1 GCA_021802985.1 Acidobacteriota bacterium
ACCTCCTTGAGGTCCGGCGGCCCCTCGACCGCATTCAGACGCCTATTTTGCCGGATGCGCCACGGGGAGCTTGATGTTCTCCGCGGTGTGATCGTCCTCGGCGAGCACCACCACGACCCGAAGGCCCGGCTTCACCTGATCGGCGCCCACCATGTCGCGGCCCCGCATGACCATGGTGTGCTTGTCGAGGGGGATGGCCTGCACCTTGCCGTTTTTCAGGATCACTTCGATCCGGGTGCTGTCCATGCGCTTGACGGTGCCCATGATCACCTTGTGGGTATGGGCTTGGACGATGGCCGGTACGGCAAGCAGGGCAGCGCAGAGAAAGAGAGAGGGTTTGGTCATCGGGATTCCTTTCGGGCAGTGGGCGCGGCGCCCCCCTCGGCCGATGGGGGGGCATCCGTCCCGTTGAGGAAGTCGTCTTCGGCCTGGGCCTCTCGCCGTTCCATGGGCGAGATGGGGTTCATGGTCCGCATCCGGTCGAGTTCGTCCGGCGTGACCTTGGGAAGGTGCCGGATGAAGAGGACCAGTTTCCAGGTCTGGTCATCCTGGGCCTGGGAGGCGCCGCCCCACGCGGGCATCCCCGTCAGCCGGACGCCGTTCTTGATGATCGCGAAGAGTTCCCCATCGCTGAGGCCCTGGGTGGCCGGGGCTGTCATGTCCGGGGCCTTGGGGTAGAGGTTCCGCCCGATCTCCGTGTTCCCCCGCCCGTCGTTGCCGTGGCACAGCGCGCAGTGATCGGCCCAGTGCATCCGGCCTTCCTCCAGCACTGCGTCGCTGGGTTGCACCGGGTTGACCATGGCGCACTCCCTTCGAGGCATGGCGGCATGCCTGAGCGTCCGGGCCAGGAACACCTCGGCCGAGGTCGGCTGGTCGCGTGCGCTGACCCCATGCACCACGATCCAGACGGTGAGGCCAAGGAGGAGGAGCAGAAGCACGAGGAGGACACCCAGGGCCGAGGCATGACGACGCAGGAAGCCGGTGAGTCGATCGTGAGAACGGGTCATTCCAGACTCCAAGCTCCTGGGGGAGAGGCTGGCCCCCCGTCTGTGGTGCGCCAGTATCGTGCCTTTTCATGAAGGGAAGCTGAATTCCGGAGCAGAGCCTCGCTATCCGGACCGGCGGTCCACCCGATGGCGCCGAAGCCGGGGCACCCACGTGCGAAACAGCCTGTGCTGACAGTCACATTCCCCTGGGCCGCTGGCGCCCCTGCGCTGGATTCCGGGTGGCGGGCCGGACTCGGCATCGCAGAACATTCTGGGCCCGCCCTGCGGGGTGCGCCAGAATCCAGAGTGCCGCCCCCCGACCATGGTTGGCGGCGCACCCCGAGGAGATCCCCCCTGAGGCTGCTCTGGCCCACCCTGGCCGCCGTTCTGGCCCTCGCCTTCCAGCTGTCCGGCCTGCTGACGCCCGCCGAGCTGCTGGTTCGCGACGCCACACTCCGGCATCTTCCCGAACAACCGGTCGCGCGGGTGGCTGCGGTCCTCATCGACGAGGCAGCGCTGCGCTCGGTGGGGCCCTGGCCCTGGGATCGGACCCAGCTCGCGCGGCTGGTGGCAGGTGTGCAGGCCGCCGGCGCCAGGGGCTTGGCCATCGACCTGCTGCTGCCGGAAGCGCGGAGCGGCGACGGGGCCCTGGCCCATGCGCTGGCCGGGGGCCCCTCCGTCCTGGCGGTGGGTGTGGACGACACCGGCCACTGGCTGTGGCCCGATCCGGTCCTGCGCGGCGCGGAGCTGGCACACGTGAGCTTCGACCTCGACCGGGACGGCGTGGTGCGCCGCTTCGCCTCCACCCGGCAGATCGACGGGCGGGAGCTCCCCGCCTTCCCCGTGGCCGCGGCGCGCCTCGGAGATCCCGGCCTCCCGGTTCCCGTGGGCCGGGCGCTCCAGCCCGGCCTCCGGGCCCGCGCGGTGCCCGTGGTCAGCGCGGCCACGATGCTCGCCTCGGAGCCCGTGCCGGCCCTGCGCGGTCGCATCGTCTTCATCGGCACCAGCGCCGCAGGCCTGGGCGATCGCGTCGTCACCCCCGTGTCCCCGAGGGGTGCCCCGCAACCCGGCGTCCTGGTGGAAGCCCTGGCGACCGAGGCCATCCTGTCGAAGGATCTGGTCCAGCCCGCTCCACCCCTGCTGGGCGCCCTCCTGGTCTTTGGCCTGGCCTGGCTGGGCACCCTGCTTCTGGCCGCGCCGGGCCGCGGGCTCCCGGTGCTGGCCGCCACCCTCGTCCTCGCACCGGTGCCGATCGCCGCGATCTCCCTCCGGGCGTTCCACCTGGAGCTGGCGCCCCTGGCGGCGGCGCTTTCCCTGGCGCTGGTGGGTGTCGCCGCCGCGTGGGAGCGTTCCCGCCGCACCCGGCGGGTGGTGGCCGGGGCCCGGCATCGCATCGCCGAACTGGAAGGCCTCCAGGCTGCCCTCACGGAGGACCGGAAGCTGGAGATGGAGGCCCACCGGGTCGTGGCCCACGAGCTGAAGACGCCCCTCACCTCCGTGCGGGGGCTGGCCCAGCTCCTGGCGCAGTTCGACCTCTCCGCCCCGGAGCGCACGCGGGTGGCCCAGATGGTGGTCTCCGAGACCTCGCGCCTCGCGCAGATGGTGGACGCCCTGCTGGACCTGGAGCGCCTCCGCCTGCGGGAGTACGCCAAGGATGCCCATCCGCTGGACCTGTCGGCCCTCTGCGAGGCCCGGGCCGCCTTCCTCCGCGCGGGGACCGATCGTCCCCTCGAGGTGAGCCTTGAGCCCGGCCTGCGCGTGGTGGGCGACCCGGCGCTCCTGGCGCGGGTGGTGGAGAACCTCGTGTCCAACGCCCTCAAGTTCTCGCCGGAGGGCGCCCCGGTGCGGATCGGCCTGCGGGCGGAGGGAAGCCAGGCCGTCCTCGAGGTGGAGGACCGCGGCCCCGGCATTCCCGAGGGCGAGCGGAGCCAGATCTTCGGACGCTTCGCCCGCGGCAGTACCCAGGGACTCGCGCCGGGCCTCGGGTTGGGCCTGGCCTTGGTGGCCGAGGTGGTGGCCTGGCATCGTGGCACCGTGATGGTCGAGGGCGGCACCTTCGGTGGAAGCTGCTTCCGGGTCAGGTTCCCCCTGGCCGCTGCCGATTGAGGAGGACATGACGGACATTCTGGTAGTGGACGACGATCTGGCCATCCGGGAGATGGTCGCCATGGCGTTGGAGAAGCGCGGCTACCGCGTGGTGCGGGCCCAGGGCCTCGTCCCGGCCCAGGCGGCCCTCCAGGAGCGCCGGCCCGATCTCGTCGTCAGCGACATCTACATGCCCGGCGGGACGGGCCTGGATCTCCTGAAGTCGATCCAGGCGCTCGACGACCCTCCGCCCCTCATCCTGATGACCGCCAAGGGAACCATCGAGACCGCGGCCTCGGCGATGAAGGACGGCGTATTCGACTATTTGGCCAAACCCTTCGACCTCGACGTGCTGCTGGAGCGCGTGCAGGCGGCGCTCGCGGAACGGCCGCCCGCGCCCTTCCGCGGGGAGGCGGATCCGGCCAGCCTGATCGTGGGCTCCCATCCCGCCATCGTGGCGGTCTACAAGGCCGTCGGGAAGGTCGCGCCCATGAAGGTCCCCGTCCTGGTCTTCGGCGAGACGGGCACGGGGAAGGAGCTCGTCGCCCGGGCGCTCCATCGCTTCGGCGCCCGCGCGGACGGGCCCTTCATTCCGGTCCACTGCGGCGCCATCCCCGACACCCTCATCGAGAGCGAGCTCTTCGGGCACCGGCGCGGGGCCTTCACGGACGCCCACAGGGACCGGAAAGGGGTGCTGGCCCAGGCGAACGGCGGCACGGTGTTCCTTGACGAGATCGGCGAAATCTCGCCAGTGTTCCAGGTGAAGCTGCTGCGGTTCCTGGAGGATGGGATCATCCAGCCCCTGGGTGCGGAGAAGGGCGAACCGGTCGAGGTGCGCGTCGTGGCAGCCACCCACCGGACCCTGAGGGCCATGGTGGAGGCGGGCACCTTCCGGGAGGACCTCTTCTACCGGCTCGCGGGGTATGAGATCCGCATCCCGCCCCTCCGCGAGCGGATCTCGGACCTCCCAGCCCTGGTGGCCCACTTCCAGGAGCGGTTCCGGCGGGAGCTGGGACTTGCCGATCCGGGGCCGCCCTCCCAGGCGGTGCTGGATCTCCTGGCCGGCCACCCCTGGCCAGGCAATGTGCGGGAGCTGGGTCATGTGGTCCGGCGCGTCCTCATCGAGGCCGGCTCGCTGGAGGATCCCGCGCCCCTCCAGCGGATCCTCGGGGCACCTCCGGTCGGAGAGGCTGCGCAACCGCTGGCTCCGACGATCGGTTCGGCCCTGGCGTTCCCCGAGCCCTTCCTCCCGCTCGACGAACTGGAACGGATCTACCTTCTGACGGTCCTGGCCCACACCGGGGGGAACAAGACGGAGGCGGCGCGGATCCTCGGCATCGAGCGGAAGACCCTGGCACGGAAGTTGAAAAGGACTGACAGTTCCGAACCGGACGATTCTGAAAGCGACGAACCATGATCCGCTTGCTGGCCCCCCTAGCCCTTCTCCTGATCCAGGCTCCCGCCCCGATGCCGGCGGTCCTCGCCTACCGGTTCGACGAGGTCAGGCACTCGGTCCTCCGCTGGCCGGGCGGGGATCCGCGCCAGGAGGTCAAGGCGGCTCCGGGCGATCCGGCGAGCGCCGGGGATATTGTGAAGACGGGGTGGTGGGGCCACGCCGTGATCTCGGTGCCTGCGCGGGCCTCGCGCTTCGAGGTGTACCCCAGCACCCAGGTCCGGCTGGCGGGCGGTGAGCCGGGCGTCCTGATCATCCTGGAGCAGGGCCGCCTCAAGGCCATCTTCGACGCGCTGGCCGGGCCGCCCGTGGAGCGGCGGGTGGCCGTCCCCGGGGCCCTGCTGGCGGTCCGCGGCACGCGCTACGGCGTGGCCGTGGACAAGGCGGGAACATCCACGCTGGTGGTCTTCAAGGGCGTGGTGGAAGTCATTCCCAGTGCCGCTCACACGGCCACGGTCTTCGTGAAGGCGGGCGAGTGGTCGACCTTCGGTCCCGGCCTGATGCCGAAAGTGCTCCCCATGCCCGGTCATGGCTTCGGGGAGAAGGGCTGGGAGCAGGGCATGCATCCAGGTTCCATGGGCATGGGCACCATGACCCCAGGCGGGACCATGCCCGCGGGCATGCCTCCGGGCTCGATGCCCGGGCCCATGCACTGATTCCCCCGGGTGATCCGGACCCGTCCCGGGGTGAATCGACCCGCCCCTGGGCATGCGATCGAGTCGGAACGACCCGGAATCCCCGGGAAACCCCCCTCAAACCGCTGGCACGTTCCTTGAGATGTTCTACCTCGAGCAGCGCGCTTCGCTGCAATCCTCGGAGGATGACATGGCATTCCGGAATCTGAACAAAGCCGCGGCAGGCGGGTTGCTCCTGACCAGTGCCTTGGGATTCTTCGGCTGCGGCGGCGGTGGCAGTAGCACCACCGCCTCGGGCTCTCCCGCCCCCGGCCCCACGCCCACGACCGCCATGGCCCCCCTGCAAGTGAGCCTCGGCGACGCGCCGGCGGACTGGATCATGGCCTTCGGCATGACGGTGAATGCCATCACCCTCACCAATTCGACCGGCGCCACCGTGAACGTGATGCCCGCATCCGCGGCCACGGAGATGATGCAGTTGATGGCCACCGTCCAGCCGGTCTCGACCCTGAATGTGCCCCAGGGCACCTATACCCAGGCGAAGGTGACGGTCGCCTCGGTGTCCATGGGCTACATGGACCCCGTGTCCCACGCCTACACGCAGAAGACCCTGACCGGCCCCTTCACCGCCACCGTGCCCTTCAGCCCGTCCATGACCGTGGGGAACGCTCCCGCGGCGCTGAACTTCGACATGAACATGGCCTCCTCTGTCGGCATTGATGGCTCGGGGAATGTCACCTTCAACCCGGCCATGACCGCCGCGATGGCCACGGTGTCCGGGACCTCCGCGAACCCCTGGCAGGGCGGCATGCAGCACCAGGTGGGCAGCGTCTCCAGCGTCTCTGGCTCCACGTTTGCCATGGGCTCCATGATGGGATTGCCGGCCGCGACGTTCACCACGAACGGCAGCACCCAGTTCCCCGCCACCGGCCTGTCCGGCATGAACATGATGACCTCCGGAATGATGGTGGCCGTGGATGCCAGCCTTCAGGCCGATGGCACCTACCTCGCCCAGCGGGTCGAGTACATGGGCGTGGGCTCCACCGGGGGCATGGGTGGCGGCCTGGTCACCGCCATCACCGGCAATCCGCCCACCCAGCTCACGCTGGCCGCCAATGCGGGCCAGGGCGGCGGCATGATGGCCTCCTCGATCGCTGGCACCCTCACCGTTTCGCTGCCCGCCACCGTGCCCTACAGCCTCGACACGGATGGGGTGAGCCTCGCCGGCCTACCCTTCGCGCCCACCTTTGACGCCGCGAGCCTGGTCAAGGGTCAGCGCGTGAATGTGGTGAGCACCAGCGGCATGATGAGCGGCAGCGGCGGCATGGGGGGCGGCATGGGCACCCTCGGCACGCTCACGGCCAGCCAAGTTCGGCTGGAGCCCCAGGCCCTCCACGGCACGGTGTCCGCCTACACCGTCGGCGGCACCCTGACGACCTTCACGCTGACGCTGCCTTCCGATTCGGCCTTCGCCACCCTGACGGGCGCCACCACGGTGCAGGTCTACCAGCAGGCGGGCACCCAGGTGATGGGGACGACCCCAGTCGCCAATGGGGCCGATGTCCAGGCCCGCGGCCTCCTCTTCTACGACGCCGGCACCTACAAGCTCGTGACGGGCTGGCTGGCGGTCCACTAGGCTCTGCCCGTTCCAAAGGGCGTGGCCCCACCCCAACGGATGGGACCACGCCCTTGTCGGGCCCGCGTTTGAAGCCCGATGTCACACGCCCATTCCCAGCCACACCACCCGAACCAGGAGGACTTCCGTGTCCAGCACCACCCGTTTCCTGACCTCTGCCGCTTTCATCGCCTGCACCGCCGGGGCCGCCATGGCCCAGATGGCCGGCGGGGGCATGACCGGCTCGGGCACCAAGCCCGGCATGATGACCAGCCAGATGGGCTCCCAGATGATGGGCAGCCAGATGATGACCACCGAGATGATGCACGGCATGGCCGGCACCATGACCCAGATGCACCAGATCATGGAGACGATGGCTGGCGCCATGGGCCCGGCCATGGACATGAAGACCATGACGGGCATGTCCACGGTGATGGACGACATGGCCGGCATGATGAAGGACATGGCCTCCCGCATGCGCAGCGGACAGATGGACGAAGCCATGCTGAAGCACATGAACACGCGCATGGCGACCCTCTCCAGGACCATGGCAACCCTTCAGGCCAAGGGGGCCTCGAAGTGATTCGGCGCAGGACAACTTCCTTCCGCCGGGCCGCGCTGCTCGCGGCCTTGACGCTCCTGCCCAGCCTGGCTCGCGCTGACGAGCCCGCCCTCTACCTGGAGGGCGGGCTGGGGGCCAAGCAGGGCGATTTCGGCTCCCCGACCCTCAGCCGCCTGGGCCTGGCCTACGGAACGCTGGGCTATGCCAGCTCCCGGTTCGATCTCAGCCTCAGCGTGCCCTACCTGCGGCTGCAGACCAGCGGCGGCGGCCAGGACGCCACGGCCTCTGGATTGGGCGATGTCCTGGTTCGGGGCGTCCGTCGCCTTGTGCCCGAGACGGAATCCGGCTTCTCCCTGGACGGGGCACTGGCGGTGAAGTTCCCCACGGCGGACTCGAACAAGGGCCTCGGAACCGGCCAGATGGATGTGGGCGGGTTCCTGGGCCTTCACCAGCGCTGGGACAGGGTCCAGGCTACCCTGATCGGCGGGTGGATCCAGGGCCAGCCAGGCGACGCCCTGGCCAGCGCAGCCACCGCGAACGGGATCTACACCGCCGGCGCGGGCCTCACCTACCTGACAGAGCGCGGGCGCTACTCCGTGGCCTACGAGGCCCGGGGCGCCCAATACGCCGGCGTGCCCGCCCCCCGGGAGGCCTCCTTGGGCGTGTTCCGGATGCTCACCGAGCGGCTGGCCCTCAAAGGCTCCTTCATCCTTGGGCTGAACGACGGTTCCCCCAGGACCAGCTTCGGAGTAGGGGTCGTCTACTGGCCCAAGTGAGCGGTTCGCCCGGGTGCGAAAGCCCGCAGTGATCCCAAGCGCCTGGAGCGCCGTTAGGTGCGCACTGCCTGGATAGTGGCCAGACCGGCGAAGAGCAGCAGCCCGATCTGCAGGGCTGTCATGGGGCCCCAGAGCAGGGCGCTCCGGTCTCCGTGCAGGAACTCCAGGCCGAACCGGAGGAGCGCGTAGCCCCCGAGATGCACCCAGAAGATCCGCGACCAGGGCCCGCGGGTGGCCCGCAGGCGGTGGCTCAAGTGGAGGATGACCGCGGCCAGGAGGAGGTCCCCGAGGGATTCATACAACTGGACGGGATGGAGGGGCGTCGTCACCCCCGCGAAGGGGGAGGTGAATCCCGCGCGGACACTCCACAGCCAGGCATCCGTGGGCACCCGGGTATCGCGCACCATGTCGGGAACCAGGGTGCCGAATTTCGGAAGGGCCACGCCCCAGGGCAGGCGGGTGGGCACGCCCCAGGCATCGCCATTCAGGAAACAGCCGACCCGGCCCAGGGCCTGGCCCACCAGGACCGCCGGGCTCGCCACGGCGAAGAGATGCCAGAAATCCACCCCTTTCCGCCGGAAGGCGACGTAGCCCGCGATCACGCCACCCGCCAAGCCACCGGTGATCGAGAGGCCGCCTTCCCAGATGCGGACGATGGACAGCGGATCCGCGAGGAAGGCCCGCGTGTCCCAGAACAGGAAGTCGGACAACCGGGCGCCGAGGATGGCGCCGAGGAGGATCCAGATCAGGCTGTCCAGGAAGGGGCCTGGATCCATGCCGGCCTTCTTCATCCGGTGCACGATCAGCAGCGCCGCGATGCCGATGGACAGGACGAAGTAGAAGCCTTCGTAGGCATAGACGACCTTGAATCCGAGGTCCAGGTCAATGGGCCACATCAGGGCTCCCGCAAGTGAATGGCATGGTCAGGGGTCAGTGCAGGACCGACGTTCTCCCGAAAACCAGGACCAGGAAGGAAGGGGGTCTTCCCATGGCCTTGATCGGCCTTTTGGTTTGCCCTTCGAGGGGGGCTCCCGAGGTCCATGATACACATCGGGCGGTTCAGTACCCTGAGATGCCCCTTTTCAGGCAGGGGTTCCCTTGAAAGCCAGGAACCATGCGGATTTCAGGTCCAGCCGCGTGGCATCCCTATTGCACCCGCCACCCCCAATAACTGTCTCGTGAGCGATCGGGCAGGCTCTTTGGAAGGTCTTCAGCACGCAAAGAAAAAGCCCGCAAACCTAATGGCTGCGGGCATCTGGCGGAGAGAGAGGGATTCGAACCCCCGAATGGATCACTCCATCACCTGATTTCGAGTTTTGTTCCGTCACTGGTTTCCATTATCGGCATGAATCGTTAGACGCTGATTTTAAATGAACATGTAAGTCGCGGCTCTCTGTCGCGTTCGGCCGACTTCGTTGCTTGGTGGTAGCGCAGTGGTAGCACAGGGAGTAGGATACCCACCGATGCAATTCACCCAGCGCACCCTCGACAAGCTGACCGAGCCAGGGGGCTACTGGTCGCCCGACACACCCGGCTTAATCCTCCGGATCTACCCCTCCGGCATGAAAACTTGGTGGTTCAGCTACCGAATGGGCGGCCGGGGGGCCAAGAAGCAGTGGCTGAAGATCGGGAACTTCAACGGCCTGCCCCTGAACCGGGCGAAGCAGATCGCCGAGGACTACCACGTCCAGGTGGGAAAGGGGATCGATCCCGCCAAGGCCCTCAAAGAAGCCAGCGAAGTGGGGATGACCGTCCAGGAAGCCTGGCAGCGGTTCGAACAAGAGTATCTGCCCAACAAGGCCCCGAAGACCCAGGCCGAGTACAAGATCACCGCCCGAGCCCACATCCTGCCCAAGCTGGGGAAGGTGATTCTCCGGGACCTCAATCGGGATCGGGTGACCCGTTGGCATGCCAGCATCGCGTCGCCCACTGCCGCCAACCGGGCGCTTGCCCTCCTGTCCTCCATCCTCACCCAGGCCATCGAGGTCTGGGAGGTGAGGGAAGGCCCGAACCCCTGCCGGAAGGTGGAGCGCAATCCCGAGGCTCCACGCCTCCGAGACATCACTCCGGCTGAACTGGGAGCTCTGGGCCGAGCCCTTCGGGCGCTGGAAGGGCAGCATAGTCTCTACGCTCTGGCCGCTATCAGATTGGTGCTCCTGTGCTGGGGCCGCGTATCAGAGGTGCTCGCCCTCCGACGGGACCGTGACGTGTTTCTCGAGGAGGGCTACGCCCTGGTGCGGGACCACAAAGGGGCCCGGAAGATGGGAGCCAAGCGCCTGGAACTCCCACCGCAGGCTGTGAAAGTTCTGAAGGAACTCCCAAAGGAAAAGGAGAATCCTTGGTACTTCCCTGGGCGCCGGAGAGGCGAGCCGCTCACCCGAATGGGGCTCTACCATACTTGGCTGGCCGTCTGCGCCAAGGCAAAGGTGGAGAATCTGCATCTCCACGATTCTCGGAGTTTGGCCGCCTCAGAGGCCGAATCCCAGGGATTCAATCCCAAGACTGCGGCAGCAGTTCTAGGTCACAAGGACACCAGGACCACCGAAAAGCACTACGCCCGAGTCCGAAAGGCCAAGGAGGCGGCTGCTCGAATCGCCGCCCCGATCGCAGAGGCGCTAGACGGAAAGAAACGCTAACACGCTCGAACTAATCGCCCTTCTTGTGCTTGTGAGGCTTGAGCGATGGCGTATTCTTTGGCGTTTCTTTGTTATCACGTTGCCGCTTGTCTGGCTTACCCGTTGATTTGGCGATTCGTTTTGGACCGGGCTTGATTCCCATAGCTTTCTCCTTTATTAGTCCTTCCTAGTAGGAATGTACTCGGTCAGGGTGGTTAGGCTTTGAAAATCTTGCGCCTTATGCGAGAGAAGGCTATCTCGCGTTTAGACCGTGGTCAGCCAGCTGAACCCCCAGGAGGCTTGGCTCCATTTCAATTCTGACTGTTCTCCTTCGGATTCTTCAGGGCCCCATAAACCTTGTGGAGCATGTGCTCCAGGGCCAGCTTCCGGAACTCGCCGTCCCCCATGAGCTTGGTGAAGATCTCCTCGTTGCCCTCCATCCGGTCGATCACCAGGCCCTCAAACGCCTTCTCGAAGACGTAGCGGAAGTCCTCCTTGGTATTGGTCGCCGCCGCCTTCCTCAGGGCTTCGTTCTCGATGGCCTCTTCCTGGATCTGATCGAAGAACAGCTGATCGGCCTGGGTGAAGTCCGTCCCGAAGCGTTCGTTGAGGATGTCGATGAGTTCCGAGAGGCGGATTTTCTCGTCCGTCTGGCCGGTGCCCACGTCGCTGGGGCCCTTCAGCGGCTTCCCTTCCCCGGTGTCGAGGTCGATCCGTCCCTCGCTGATCTTCTGCAACCGGTAGTACTGGAGGCCGATCTCATCCTCCAGGTGCAGGGCGGACCCGGTCTCCCGATTGGGTAGCTTGGTCAGCAGGAATCGAAGGTAGGTGTAGAGCTGTTCCAGGTCGGAGTCCGTGTAGGGGATCACCTGGGCCAGGAACCCGTACATGTTGCGGAAATTGACCAGCAGGGCCTTCGCGTCCTCCCGCTCCTCCTCTGTTCGCGCCTTGAACCGCTCCACGGCCTTGTCCAGGATGCCGTTCATCTCGGCGCTGTCCTGAAAGGTCTCCTTGCGGTGGGGGCGGAAGTAGACGGCGGCGAACGCCCTGACCTCCTCCTCGAAGACCAGTTTGGTCTCCTCGATCTGGTGCTGGAGGCGGTAGAGGTGCTGGGGGTCGGTGAGAGGGTCGGTGGGTGTGTCTTCGTAGTAGGGCTTGAACGCCTTGAAGATCTCCTCGGGCTTGTTCCGGAAATCCAGGATGAAGGTGTCCTCCTTCCCGGTGCAGGTGCGGTTCAAGCGGGAAAGGGTCTGGACGGCCTGGAGGCCGGTCAGCTTCTTGTCCACGTACATGGTGTGGAGCAGCGGTTGATCGAAACCCGTCTGGTACTTCTCGGCCACGAGCAGGACTTGGTACTCCTGGCTGTCGAACTTCTCGGGCAGCTCGCTCTCCTTGATGCCGCCGTTCATGCCGACTTCTGTGTAGTTCTTCCCCGGTGCTTCCGGGTCCACCACCGTGCCCGAGAAGGCGACGAGCGTCTTGACGTCCTTGTAGCCCTGCTTGGCGATGTACTTGTCGAAGGCCAGCTTGTAGCGGACCGCGTGCAGGCGAGATTCCGTGACGACCATGGCCTTGGCCCGCCCCCCGATCTTGTGCCGGACGTGGGTGCGGAAGTGCTCCACCATCACCTCAGTCTTGGTGGCCAAGTTGTGGGGGTGGAGGGTCAGGATGCGGGCCAGCGCCCGGGCGGCCTTCTTCCGCTCCACGTGCACGTCATCCTCGGTGGCCTGGATGATGCGGTAGTAGGTCTCGTAGGTGACGTAGTGCTTGAGGACATCGAGAATGAACCGCTCCTCGATGGCCTGTCGCATGGTGTAAAGGTGGAACGGGGACTCCCCGTTGGGGCCGGGCTCGTCGAAAACTTTCTTCGTCTTGTACTTCGGGGTGGCCGTGAAGGCGAAGTAGCTCAAGTTCGGCTGCTTCCCCCGCTTCATCATCTCCCGCACCACGGCGGCGAGGCGATCGGGGTCCTCGTCCTCGTCCAGCCCCTGCTCCGCGGCATAGGCGGCGGCCTCCTCGGCGATCCGGTCGGCATTCAAGATCCCCTTCAACTCCATGGCGCTCTCCCCTGACTGGGAGCTATGGGCTTCGTCCACGATGACGGCGAACTGCTTGTCCTTCGTGGAGATCGCCAAGTCCTGGTAGCCCTCGTTCTGGAGCTTTTCCAGGGTCTCGGCGATGAAGGGGAACTTCTGGAGGGTGGTGATCACGACCGGCGTTCCGGTGGCGAGGGCCTGGGCCAACTGCCGGGTGTCCTCGTCGATCTTCTGGACCACGCCGTCCTTGTGGTCGAACTGGTAGATGGTGTTCTGGAGCTGCTGGTCCAACACCCGGCGATCCGTCACCACCACCACGGTGTCGAAGATCTTCTTGTCCTGGGAGTCGTGCAGGTTGGAGAGCCGGTGGGCCAGCCAGGCGATGGAGTTGGACTTCCCAGACCCGGCGGAATGCTGGATCAGATAGTTCCGCCCCGGGCCGTGCTCCTTGGCATGCCGCACCAGATGGCGGACGCAGTCGAGCTGGTGGTAGCGGGGGAAGATCATCGTCTCCTTGGTGATCTTCTTGATCCCCTCGTCCGTCAGGATGCGCTTCTCCTCAACCTGGAGATGAATGAAGCGGCCCAGGATGTCCATCAGGCTGTCCCGCTGCCACACCTCCCGCCAGAGGTAGGCTGTCCGGAACCCACCATCGGCGGCAGGTGGATTCCCGGCGTGGCCGTGGTTGCCCAGGTTGAAGGGAAGGAAGAAGGTCTTGTCCCCGCTGAGCCGGGTGGTCATGTAGACCTGATCCTGGTCCACGGCGAAATGCACCAGGGTGCGCCGCTTGAACTCGAAGATCAGCTCTCGGTGGTCCCGGTCTGTCTTGTACTGCTTCTTGGCGTGTTCCACCGTCTGGCCGGACAGGGGGTTCTTCAGCTCCACCGTGAGGATGGGCAGGCCGTTCAGGAACAACACGAGGTCCAGGGACTTCGTGTGGGTCTCGCCGTAGAAGAGCTGCCGGGTCACGCTTAGGGTGTTCTGCCCGTAGAGGGCCACCATGTCCGGGTTCATCTGGTTGCCAGGCGCGAAGAAGGCCACCCGCAGTTTCTTGCCGTAGCACTTGAAGCCCTGCCTCAGCACCTTGAGGATCCCCTTGGTCTCCAGCTCCTTCTCCAGGTGGTCCAGGATGATCTTCTCGGTGTCGTCCTTGTGGATCGCCTTCAGGTCCTCCCAGACCTTGGGCTGAGTTGTCTGGATAAATGTCATCAAGAGGACGGGGTCCAGCGCCCGGGCCTTGTCATAGCGCCCGGGCGCATTGCCCTTCTCCCGGTAGTCCACGAAGACGTAGCCTCCATGCGTGGTCAGGTGGTCCACGATGGCGTCTTCCAGGCGGGCTTCCGTGTGCTTTTTCATGGCATCTCAGTTGATGGATTCAATGTTGGTGTTGTCCAAAGCATCGAGGGATTTCCCGTCGATGTCTGAGTACAAGTAGTGGCGAATGGAGTGATCTCTGAGTAGGTATTTCCCGTCCGGGTCTAGGTAAGTTGCGGGGTTCGGGTGGCAGGAGAACACATATTTAGTTAGGTGAAGCCTTCTCGTTTCTCCGGTGTAGTGCCGAATAGTGCTGTGCAACGCCCGGCACCACGCTTCACTGGCCTCCAGCTGATCGACCAGACTGTCGGGGAGGCTTGCTGATTTAAATTCGATGCAATGAACCTTAATCCGTTCGCCGATTCGGTGAAAGATCACAAAGTCGCACCGCTTTGACCATGGTTTGGCATTGTCATCAAGGAAATGGAAGAGGGGATCGGACCTTCCCGTCCGGTTCTTCTTGTCGAGGTTGATCACAAGGGCTTCGCCTGTTATCGAAAGGCGGACCTTTTGATCAACCGGGGTCGTGGAACCGGGTGGATAAATCTTTTCCTTCAGAACGATGCGGCCACCATCCATCTCCGTAACTGCGTAATGTCGCGTGTTGAGATAGCTCCGGAGCGCATTAAAGTAGCCTTGGGCGTTGATCGGCATGGCTATACCGACGAGCCAAGGGTGACTTGGCGGACATCGATCCTGCCGGCTGTCGCGGCAGAGATGATGGCTGAGCGGTATTCGGTGAGAGAGGTGATAGCTCGCGTGGCCGCCTCTATAAGTGCATCCATGCGTCCCACTGTTGATCGAATGTGCTCCAAGATCTTCTTCTGTTCCTCAAGGGCTGGTGGATGGCAGAATGCAACTTCCTTAATATCTGGAAGACTGAGTTGGACTTTGGTACCACCGTAACCAGCCAACTTAAGTTGATATTTCCCTATGTTAGAAAAGATTGAATAAGCAATCCACTCTGGATCGACATCAGGGCTGTCCAGGCGAACCAGAGCAAGATGTTGACTGACATATGCTGGTTCTAGGTCGGAGGGGACTACAGCCACTGATCCAAGATCGGCAGTGATTGAGACTAGAAGGTCACCAGCTTTGGTGTGTGTTCGGGCTCCTTCAGCACCTTCGGGTGGATCTACTCGCTGGATGTCATCCAACAGAAGATTGATGGAATCTCGATCGAGATTTGTAATTCTAAGGAACAAATCACCTGAATCCGCATAATACTGCGCCCATCCCCTAGATCCGCTGGTGACCAATTCAGAACAGTGACGGACTTTCTTCATCACCCACTGTGTGGGCACATGACCAAGCCACTCGACACCAGAGTCCCGCATGGGGACGGATGGCTCCAGCCCCTTTGTGACCGCTTGGGTGATGAAGCCAACGCGCTTTTCTTTGAGCTTCTCGACCAACTCCACCTTTTTGGCAATCAGTGCATCAATCTGGCTTGTCTTCCAATCAAGGAAATCGGCGATCTTCTTCTGTTCCTCTTGGGGCGGGAACGGCAGCTTTAATCGCCCGATTTCTTCCACAGAAAGTCCAGGTTGGGCTGCGGACTGTGAGTATTGATTCAGGTTCATAGCCCGAAGGGTTTCACCTAACCATCGGTAATCAAGCTCCTTGTCGGGGGTGACCACCACGGCGTGTTCAGATGCCCAAAACTTCCCATGCGCGTAGTTGATGTTCCCGCACTCCGCCCCTTGTCTGCCGATGAGGACGAATGAGCCGTTGTGGGTGTACTCCGAGAAGCGGCCACGGACGCCATTTCCGCCAAAGACCGGGTATTCGCCATCCTCCTCCAGCTCAAGGCTTGTAATGGAAGAGCCGCTCTTCATTCGAGCCATGTGGTGGAGCTTCATGACTTGCCAGTGCGACGGCTTTTGGCCGATCCAATCGACGCCGCTCTCCTCGACGCTGGAGTAGGCCGGGTAGGTCATGCCCCGATCCCCTTCCTCTTGGCCTTCTTCTCGATCTGCTCCAGGGTCTGGATGTCCTCCGCGTCCGCCGCGATCGCCTCGACGTGGCGGCGGTTCTGGTCGAAGGCATCGTAGCGGTCGTGGGCGATGGTCTTCATGTCCTCGTTGCTGATGGATCCGGCATGGGTCAGCACGGGGCGGTCGTTGAAGACCAGGAGGCGGTCCACGTTCTCCCGCCAGTAGGCCAGGGTGAGGGCCTTCCGTTCCTTCACTCGGAGTTCGGCCTGCTCCAGGAAGATCACGACGAGCCGGTTCAGGGTGTCCACTTCCTCGGCGGTCAGGTAGTTCTTGGCGACGATCACGTCGTGCTTGCGGACCCTCGAACCGCTCCAGGTGGTGAGGGCCATGTTGGGGGCGCCCGGGTTCGCCCGGGAGACGACGATCTCCGCCGCCGTCTTCTGGGTGACGGCGTAGAGGAGCTTGTTCTGGACCTCGGCGAAGAAGAGGTGGGCGCTGCTGTCATCGGCCCGGTAGTCGTCGCTGAGGGCGAAGAGGTCCCGGACCTTCTGGTAGAAGCGCTTTTCGGAAGCCCGGATCTCCCGGATGCGGGCCAGCAGCTCGTCGAAGTAGTCCCACCCGCCGGGGTTCTTGAGGCGCTCGTCGTCCATGACGAAGCCCTTCACCAGGTACTCGGTGAGGTGGCTGGTGGCCCACTGGCGGAACTGGGTGCCCCGGGGGGAGCGCACCCGGTAGCCGATGGCCAGGATCATTTCCAGGCGGTAAACCTTGACCTTGTAGTTCTTTCCGTCGGAGGCAGTTGTCAAGGATTCCTTTACAACTGCCTCTTCCGGCAGCTCCCCTTCGTCCAGAATGTTCTTGGCGTGGGTGCTGATGTTTTGCTTCGTGGTGCCGAAGAGTTCGGCGATTTCCCCCTGGGAGAGCCACACGGTGCCGTCCATGGCCCTGAACTGGATCTGGGTCTGGCCGTCCTCGGTCTGGTAGAGCACCACCTCGCCGGTCATGCCGTCACCCCTTCCAGCATGGCCTTGATCTCCTCCTCCAGGGCCTTGATCTCGGCCTCGATCACCTCCAGGGGCCGGGGCGCCTCGTATTGGTAGAACTGCCGGGTGAAGGGGATCTCGTAGCCCACCTTGATCTTCTTGTGGTCGATCCAGGCGTCTGGGCGGTAGGGCAGCACCTCCGCCTTGAGGTAGGCTTCGCAGTGCTCCTGGACGAGGGCCAGGAGGGCCGTGATGTCCACCTTCCCCTTGTTCTTCTTGCCCTCGTAGTCCAACGGAAGGGGTAGCGCGATGCCCGGCGGCAGCGGCACGTTCTCGGTGTCTCGCAGCTCCGAATCCGGCTCGGGGTTCCCTTTGCCATCCAGACACGGCTCAGCCGTGGGGTCCTTCTCCCCCAGGCTACCGGGGGCCACCAGGGCGTTCTTCAGCGGGGTGTCCAGGGAGATCCCGGCTGCCCCGAAGGCGGCGGCGATCAGCTTCTGGAAGATCGCCCGGTCCTTCACCAGATGGCCGTCGGCGAAGTTGGCCTTCATGCCTTCGAGCACCTCCAGGATGGCGGCCTGGGCGGTCTTCCCTTTGAGTTCTTCCTCGGCCTTCTTCTTCTTGTCCTTCCGCTTGAGGGAGATCCCCAGGTCTGTGAAGGCGCTGGTGGCCTTGAACCGGGCGATGCGCTCGTCGGTCACGGTGAAGTTGAGGCGAAGGGGGCGCTCAACGGTGATCTTCAGGAACCCGAAGTCCCGGTTGTCGAGCACCTTGCTGACGAAGAGGGATTTGCCCTGGTCTCGCTTGGGGTCGATGTTGGTCTGGATCTCCGCCACGGTCATCCGCACGTCGTGCTGGAAGTCCCCGTAGAGCTTGGTGATCACGCCGATGTGGTCGGGGGAACCTTCCTGGCTGTCGCCGATCTTCTTCCGCTTGTCCCCCAAGCTCTTCTTCATCTTCCACGCGAAGTCTGTGGCGTTGATGAGCTGGACCTTTCCCTTACGGTGCTCTGGTTTCCGGTTGGTCACCAGCCAGACGTAGGTGGAAATCCCGGTGTTGTAGAAGAGCTGGTCCGGCAGGCCGACGACGGCTTCCAGCATGTCGTTCTCGATGATCCACCGGCGGATGTTGCTTTCCCCGCCTCCGGGGTCCCCCGTGAAGAGGGGAGACCCATTGAAGACGATGGCGATGCGGGAGCCCTCGCCGTCCTCGGCGGGGCGCATCTTGGAAATCATGTGGAGCAGGAACAGGAGGGCCCCGTCATTGATGCGGGGCAACCCCGGCCCGAAGCGCCCGTCGAACCCGAACTCGTTGTGCTCCCGGGTGACGTGGTCCTTCTCTGGCTTCCACTCCACGCCAAAGGGCGGGTTCGCCAGCATGTAATGGAATGCCTCGTCCGGATGGCCGTCCCCATCCACGAAGCCCTCTTTGGCCTTCCCCGTGCCCAGGGTGTTGCCGTAGACGATGTTGGCGGCATCCTCGTTCTTGATCATCAGGTCGGAGCCGCAGATGGCGAAGGACTCCGGGTTGTACTCCTGGCCGTAGAGCCCGAGGGTCGCGGTGGGGTTCAATCCCTTCTCAGGGTCCCTGATGAGCTTCTCGGACTCGGAGAGCATCCCGCCGGTGCCGCAGGTCGGGTCGTAAATCTTGATGACCTTGCCCGGGGTGTAGACGAGGTCGTCATGGGTGAACAGGAGCTGGACCATGAGGTTGATGACCTCGCGGGGGGTGAAGTGGTCCCCGGCCTCCTCGTTCGCCTGCTCGTTGAACCGCCGGACGAGATCCTCGAAGAGGTAGCCCATGGCGATGTTCGGGATCGTGTCCGGGTGCAGGTCCACGGCGGCCACCTGCTTGACGACCTCGAAGAGCCGGTTGGCCTCCTCCAGCTTCTCGATCTCCTCCTCGAACTTGAACTTCTCGATGATCTTCCGGGCGCGAGAGGAGAACCCCGCCATGTACTTGGAGAGGTTGGCGGCCAACTTGTCCGGATCCCCCAGGAGCTTCTTGAACGTGAACTCGCTGGTGTTGTGAAAGGTCAGCTTGAACTTGTGGTTGATCGTCTTCTCGATCGTCTCCGGGTCGGATTTGCCATCCGCCTGAAGCTTCTTGTGCAGGGTCAGGACGGCGTCCTTGGTGTCCTCCAGGACGCAGTCCAACCGGCGGAGGACCACCAGGGGGATCATCACCCGCCTGTATTGCGGTGGCCGGTAGGGGCCGCGCAGGAGGTTGGCGATGTTCCAGATGACATCGCCTTGCTGCTTGATGGTGTCCAAGGTCGCCATAACCACCATATTTGTCAGGTTTTTGAGTGGGATAACCCGAGTTGGGCTATTGCGCTTCCAGCTGATTACACATGACTTTAGCACTTCCCCTTCGGGAAGCCCGCCGGGACTTGGTGTGGGTAGTGTTACGTCCCTTGCCCCAAAAGACTGGAACCCAAGTCAGGGATTCTATGGAAATAGGACCTTGGAGAGGCATCCCAGGGGGCTCAACCAAGGCGGCAGAGATACCGAGGAAGGGCCCGCTAGAAGCAGATCGTCTTCGCGTTGAAGGCAGTAGAGAACGAGGCAGGCCCAGGCTGAGCGGAAGCGATGTAGCTGGGACCCTGGACATCCCGGCCCGTTAGCGGGGCAAGTCTCGCAGAGGCTCAAACTGCCGACACCGCGCAAACGGCGGACCTCCACGCCTCGTGGAGGTTGCCGGACAGTTTAAAGGTTCTTTGTTATGAAGCGATAGTCCAGCGGAGTCTCCCAGAAACTATCAAGGCACTTGCGCAGGTCTGCGTGGAGGCCCGCTTTCCGGTCTGGCGAGTGGTCGTAGTCATCTGCGCGTTGCAATTCGATGGCGAATCCCGCCAGCCTGGTAAGGACATAGAGCTGCCTAACTCCAATTGAGTAAGTGATAGCAGGCGTTACACTGGTGCGGATGAAAAAATAGTGAGCGAGTTCATGCTCAAGATCATCGAGACCTTTGAGCGTCAAAAACTTCTGATCTTCGTAAATATTGCGATTGAAGAGCATTGGACATCCTTTGAATAGATTAATTGGACCATACCATATGGTAATCACCAATTAGGGCCATATGGTTTGTTGATGAAATTTAAGCGAGGGGGGCAGGTGCCACGGGGCCCGCAAGGCCTTCACGGGCCAAAACAAGGTCCGTCTCGAACAGAGGGACCAAGTCACGAAGAGTCGTGATTCTTCGGAAGTAGGCTGAGGATCGTGTCGCGAATCGCCCTCTGGTCACAGCCCTGAACCAGCATGATTTCGGCGGCCGTCCAGGCTTGCACAACAATGGACCTGGAATAGCGGACATCCCCGAGGAGAGCACAGAGGATGTGGATGATTTCTCCCCTGAGCTGATCCCATGCTGCGGGCGCCATCTCCACGACATCCTCGTCCGTCGTTTCATCCTCGGCCATCGTCTCTTCGTCGGACTTGGCGGTTTCCTGGTCCCTCCAGATGCCACCAACTCTGAACCAGCGCATGCCGTGGGTCGCGTTCCACAGATTCACACGCTCGCCCACGGGCATCTCAGACTCGGAGAGGCCACGAGACCGCTTTAAGGCCCCGAACACGCCCTCTTTGAAGAGCCGATCGAGGTCTTCCAGCTTCGAATCAGGAACTTCAATCTCCGTGACGTCCATGGTCAGTTCCTCGTGGAATTTCTCTCCCTTTGCGATGTAGCGGACCACGATTTCCAGGGTTCCCTTGGCCATCTGGAGCCAATCCTCCTTCCACTCGCAGGTGATACCGAAACGCGGAGCGTTCCTCTCGAACCAGACCCTGCAGCGGTCTCGGTATTCCAAGAACCATCGCTCCTTCTCTGAGAGAGTGCGCAGTTCCAGTGGGGGCTGCAGGGAGCCGCCGAACTGGAGATGGGGATGGAAGCCGAAAATCATGCTGTACGTGGTTTCCGGAGCCATGAAGTAGCCAGCCAGGACTTTGGGATGGAAAGACTTCAATCGTTTGTCGCCGCCGACCCACGGCTGTTTCGCGAACTCGTTCCACAGAGCCGAAAGGGCGTCGAATTTCTGCCTCGGGTTGCCGCCCATGTGATGGCGGCAGGTGATGGCTCCCGTCACGTGAATCAGGCTGGGATCCTTCTCCACATCAGTGGCCCGACGCTGAAGCTGGAAGAGTCGTCGCACTGCCAGTCGCAGCCCACAGACGGGACAGAATCGCTTACAACACTTCCAGAGCCCGGCGACATGGCCGCCGATGTCCTTGCCATCGCGGCCAACCTTACGCCGCCCGACAACTCGCAGAGCACCATCAGGCCCATTCCCATGCCCTCGGGACTTGCCACAAATTCGAAGGCATTTTAGAACGTGGGTCGTTTCAGCCCGTTCCCCGAATTGTTGTTGGATGGCCTGAAGGAAATCGGCCTTCAGCGACCAGGGTGACTTTCGACCACCACGCCGAAACTCGGCCAGGGAGCGAACCTCGGGAGCCGGGATACCCGGTGGAAGATTCTGATAACGGGGCGTTTGGGAGTTGTCGCTATTTTGTGGACGCCGCCCCCTCCGGGGCGGCCTCGCATTACTCGTTCCGTCAGTCTTGCTTCGCTGCTCTGACGACTTCCTCGGTCCGCTCTTGGATTCCGCAGAGGGATCGCCAGATCCCATACTGCTAGCGTGGGCCGAAAGGCCCGGTGCTGATGACATGGAGGTACCCCTAGCGCCCGGTGAAGGGCGCTCACTTCCTGGGCAGCACGGTAGGGACCGCCGCAATCGGTTCCCTACCCTCAGGTGCCTGCTTCTATACCCCCGTGTGCTGTGCCCGGGGATAAGACATCAGAGGATCTGGTGCTCTTCCGGTGACTCGGGCGGACGGATCCGAGGGGGGCCCGACTGATTCTCGCTATGGGGGCGGAGCTGCACTCGCATGCGTGTTCTCTTC
Organism: Acidobacteriota bacterium; assembly: GCA_021802985.1. GTDB lineage: Bacteria > Acidobacteriota > Holophagae > Holophagales > Holophagaceae > Geothrix. Next base: position 21,899 of record JAJZQW010000019.1, read on the forward strand.
ACTTGGCTAGAGCCGTCGGTGGCTCTGTAGCCTCAGTAGGCATGCAGATGAATTTTTCCCCAGGCTTCGAATTTGCCCTTCTGTTTGAAGAAGAGCCACCGATCGCCATGGCTGGGAGTGGTGTGCCGCAGGCCCTCCGTGGGTAGGCCTCGGACTCGCCGCCTGGCGGTCTGCCTTCGGCAACCCGTTACGGCGGTCTCGCCCCTTCGGGGACCTTCCGTGCAAGGGTTGTCCTCGGCCTACCCGCTGCGCGGTCCGGCCTCCGGGAACCCCTGCACTCCGGTTCCTGCGTCCGGGTTCGGGCTCGGATGCCGGGGGTGATGCCCCCGGCATCGCTTCGCGCTGTCGGGCCTGCTCAGTCCAGGCCGAAGAGGGCTCGGTCCGATTTCCGTGTGCAGAACTTGTCCATCAGCCTCAACAGGAGAGGCCATTCGAGCCTCCCATCGTCTACAGCCGCCAGCACAGCTGCCCCCACCAACACCTTCTTATGCGTGAGCCTCTTCTTTTCCTTCGCCTTGTCCAGGGCTTCGAGCCGCTGTGCCCGTGCTTTCAGCTCGGCAGCTCGCTTCATCAGCATCTCGGCTTGCTCCGTCCTGCTCCCCATCACCTGGCCTCCATGAGCCCAACGTAGGCCACGGTGACTTTTTCCTTGACGCTGCGCTGCACCTTATCCCACCCTCCCGCCGACCCGAGGATCCCCCGCGGCTCACTGCAAGTGCTCACAGATACATTGCTGCGCAATGTCCTTGTTCGCCGGGGCCTTGCCCCTGGACCCCCAATGGCCCTCACCCATGGCTCTCTTCCACTCCCGCTTCCAGGTCATCAGCCGCTCTACCGGTCGCTCCGCGCCGGGAGCGGCTGCCTACCGGGCAGCTTGCTGCCTGGTCGACGACCGCACGGGTGAAGTCTTCGACTACACCCGAAAGCGCCACGTCGACTTGTCCCGCATCAGCCTTCCGCCTGGGGCTCCCGACTGGATGCGGGATCGATCCCGCCTTTGGAATTCAGCCGAAGCGGCTGAGAAGCGGAAGGACGCCCAGGTCTGTCGAGAGATTGAGTTCAGCCTCCCCGCAGAATTGACTCCAGACGAACAAGCGAGTCTTGCAGAGCGTTGCATCCAGATCCTGGTCGACATGGGCATGGTTGTCGACTGGAACTGTCATCACCTGGGTGGGCGGAATCCCCACTTCCATGCCCTAGCTGCCATGCGCCGAGCTGATTCCGAGGGATGGTCCAAGACCAAGGAACGAGCTTGGAATGACCGTGGTCTCGCCGATCACCTCCGCGCCACCTGGGCCGAGTTCACGAATGAGGCTCTTGCGACCTGGTCCCTCAACCAGGGACTCGCCAGAGAAAAATTCCCCAGGGTGGACCATCGGTCATTCGAGGCTCGCGGAATCGTCCGCGCCCCTCAACCACGAATCTCCCATGCCGTGATGGGCATGGCCAAACGCGGAATCGAGTGGGCAGTGGCCTTCGTGCAAGATCGCCGAACCCCTCCTTCCAACAACCTCCTTCGGAGCAGCGAACATGAACACGACCACCTCGAACTCCTCTGGTCTCTCTTCGGACTCTACGGTCCATCCCGCGATGCTGGTCGAATTCCGGGATCGGCTCGTACACCCGGCCGAGAGGGAACGGGTCCTGGCAAATGAGCGTCTGATCCATAACGCCAGGGATGCCGCCAAGATCCCGTGGTCCATTCAGATGGATCAGGAGAGGGATCGGCTCCGATCCTCCCGTCATGTTCTTGATGCTTGTCCCAAGGAGTGGGCCGAGATCACGGCAGAACTGAAGGTCCTGGTGGGCTATAAGGAGGAGACCCTGCTGCATCCTTACTATCCGCTGGCAGGCAAGCTCATGCACGACGAAGCGATGGCGAAGGAATTCTTTGGCGACCCGACGCCGGTGTGGTTGGTGAGGGTTGCCTACTCCGCAGACAAGGACCCCAGGTGCATCTTGGTTAAGTCCAAGGTGGCTCCCTCTCCTGGCGATCGGCTGCTGCTCCGCTCGTTCCTCCACCTCGCTCTTCACGACCACACCACCGAACAAGGAGCGGATCTTACGTTGGCAGTCATGTGGGCTGTCCCCCGTATCTCGGAGGATCTCTTCTGGCGGATCGGTCCTGGGGCCTTCGCCCTCGGCGATATCTATGGCGTCAGGGAAGAGTCCGTGATGGCCTTCAAGCCTAGGCACTAGCGCTGTGGGACAACCCGCCTAAGCCGCTCCCATCAGGGTCAAGGTAGGGGCCTCTACCTTCCGGATTAGTGGAATCGAGCCAAGCAGAGCTTTGGAGGGACCTTCATGCGTTTCTTCGGAATCGTAACCAACCCGGGGATCGACCCCTTCTCGCTGGCCAACGAGCTTGACCGGTTCCACGAACAACATCAGGTTCAGAGGGAGGAACCCTTCTTGATCTATCAGTCGGACCCTAACAGCGGCGTGGTTGCTTGTTGGGGATCCGTCCGATCCGCGCGCGTGATCCTTCTTCCGGATTCCGAGTATATGGCCCGGGATTACGTTTCGACCTTGCTGGTGGCAGAACCCTCGGGGGAATTCGGCCACCAGCCCACCTTCGAAAACATGAGTGACATCCTGGAATCCACGATGAAAGGAGCGGACATCGTAACCCTCTCCTGCAGTGGATGCCCTGTCTAGGTCGGCGAGTTCAAGGTTCCATTGGTTCAGCCAAGAGAATTTATGATGGCTCCAGTTCATCGAATGCCAATCCAGTATTGCGTTTCAGCGTGCTGTGGAACCGAAAACGACACCAAGAGGGGCTAGCATGAAGCGCGTACATGGGGATGAAGCTCCGGTCATAAAGAATCTGCAGAAGATGAAGACCGAGAAAGAGGAGCTTGCTCCGGAAGAACGGGCCAGGATCAAGGAGGAGATGCGGGCCATGATTCAGCGCATGAAAGAGCGCATGGGAGATCGGCTGATCATCAACCCAACCGGCCAGCGAGCCCTTCTGAAGATTCTTAAGGAGCGTCTCCAGAGGGAAAGCGATCAGGCATAGAGGTCTGTTCAGAACGTGGGGGCCAAACCAGTTGGGTCCATGCCCGAAGTGGAAACACACCTGGTAGCGGTTGATCGAGGTCATGGATGGGTGGAACCAAAAACGGCACCAGCTTCCTCTTGGAAATTTGGGCTTGAGGCATGTGCGGAACCGATTTCAGCACCTTCGCCATCCAGCAACCACAACAGCACTCCGTGCGGCGGCCGTAAGCCGCCTGGGATTGCCCCGCATGCGGCAGGGTGAAGCGAGGACCTTGCGTGCCGCCGGTCCGAGGATCTCGGTAGCGGTTCGAATGGGCAGGGCCCTGCTCAGGGTGGGCGCCTCGCGCCTTCATCCAGCAGGATGGCTTGGCCGGGACCCTTCCGTTCGGTGCTTCGCGCTTGGGCGCCGCTGTGACTCAGGACTCGGATCTCGATGGCCGAGACTTGGTGGGCTTTTCAATACAGGGTTCCGAACTCGAGATGGGTGTGGGTGCCGGCTAAGGCTATTAATGGTATAATTTGCATAAGCGCTGCGCCATATTCGAAGGTCCCACCGAAAAGTTCACCCTCCTAGACACTTGGCCTGGAGGGGTAGGGCATGGTGCTGATGACGACGGAACAGGCGGCGGAATTCCTTGGACTGCAGCCATGCACCCTCGCCGATTGGCGGTGGCAGCGCAAGGGGCCGCCCTGGATTCCGGTTTCCCGGGGGTGCGTGCGTTATGACCAGGCAACCCTGCAGAGATGGCTCACCGAGAGGACCGTCTACGAGATTCCCGAGTAGGCTGCATGCCCCCGAATGGGGGCATTGCTTTGGGTCCCCGTGGTAGCACGGTGGTAGCACAAAAGCAGAAGCCCCCTCGCGTCGAGGGGGCTGAAACTGGCGGAGAGAGAGGGATTCGAACCCCCGTTGAGGTCACCCCCAAACCTGATTTCGAGTCAGGCGCCTTCAACCGCTCGGCCATCTCTCCAGGATTGAACAGTCTAGCAAACCGGCGGCTAGAATCCAGCGGGAGGCCGGCATGGGTGCGAGGCGGGGGTTGGCGGCGGTAGTGATGGCGGCGGCGCTGGGGGCGCCGGGGTTGGCGCAGGACGCGGATCTGGCGCTATCGGAGGCGGCGGCGGGGCGCTTCGCGGGGCTGGCACTGAAGTGCGTGGGGCAGGAATACCCCAACAAGCTGGACCATGTTATGAACTCGGCAGAAGAGGTGAAGGGGCCGCGGGCCCTGCATCCGGCCTTCTACGGGTGCTTCGACTGGCACTCGTCGGTGCACGGGCATTGGATGCTGGTGAGGCTCCTGAAGGAACATCCAGCCATGCCACGGTCGGCGGAGATCCGCGCGGCCCTGGACCTGCACCTGACCCCAGAGCGGATTGCGGGCGAGGTGGCCTACCTGGAGCAGCCGGGCCGCCGCAGTTTCGAGCGCACCTACGGCTGGGCCTGGCTGCTGAAGCTATCGGCCGAACTGCGCACCTGGGATGATCCCCAGGCGCGGCGCTGGTCGGCGGCGTTGCAGCCCCTGACGGACCGCCTGGCGGCCCAGTTCGAGGCCTTCCTGCCCAAGCAGACCTACCCCATCCGCACAGGCGTCCATCCGAACACGGCCTTCAGCCTGCATTTGGCGCTGGATGAGGCCCGGGCTGCCAAGGATGTCCGTTTGGAGGCGCTGCTCACGGAGCGGGCGCGCACCTACTTCGGGAAAGACCGGCAAGGCCCGCTGGTCTGGGAGCCAGGTGGCGAGGACTTCCTGTCGCCCTGCCTGGAGGAGGCGGCGCTCATGGCCCAGGTGCTGCCCCGGGCCCGCTTCGCCCGCTGGCTGGACGGCTTCCTGCCGGGGCTGCCGAAGGGGCTGACCCCCGCGGTGGTGACGGATCGCACGGATCCCAAGCTGGTGCATCTCGATGGCCTGAACCTGAGCCGGGCCCGCGCCCTCTATGAGATCGCCGCGGCCCTGGGGCCGAAGGATCCGCGCCGCGGGGCCCTGGTGGCCGCCGGGGACCGCCACGCCCGGGCCAGCCTTCCCTATCTCGCCTCCGGCAACTACGAGGGTGAGCACTGGCTCGCCACCTTCGCCGTCCACATGCTGGAGGCCCGTTCAGCCCTGTGAATTCGGGAGGGACGCGTGGAGGTGGCCAAAGTAGTGGCGGTCCTCTGTGAGGAGATGCCCCTTCACGAGGTCGGTGGCGAGGTAGGTGACCAGGCGGCCGAAGTCCAGCTGTCCTGCCCGCGCCTCCCGTTGGAGGTCCCCGGCGCCCGCCAGCAGCCGGGCATGCTCGGCCATGTGCTCCTTGAGATCGGGATAGGCTGCCTGACGAAGCAACTGCTCCTCATCGTGGAAGTGCTGGGCGGTGTGAGCCAACAGGGTGTCCAGACGGAGGGCGATCTCGAGGGGTGGCTGTCCGCCGACCAAAGCTGAGAGCAGGGCATTGGAGGCGTTGAAGAGCCGCTGGTGCTGCGTGTCGATGAGCTGGTTGCCGCTCCCGTAAGCCTCCTCCCAGATGAGTTCCAACAGGTTGCCGGCTGGAGCCATCGCATCCGTCGCGGCCGTCTCATCAACCTCCACCCGGTTCCGGCCCTCGGCCTTGGCCCGGTACAGGGCCCGGTCCGCCCGCTCGATCCAGGTGCCCAGGGATTCATCCGGCAGGTGTTCGGCCACGCCCGCGCTCACGGTGACGATGTAAGCGGGTGTGAAGCGCTGGACCTCCAGGGCGGTCCGAAGCTTCTCCGCCAGGGTGGCCGCGCCGATCAGGCTGGTGGCGGGGAGGAGCACCAGAAACTCCTCACCACCCCAGCGCACCAGCGCGTCGGAGGTCCGCAACTCGCGGCGGAAGGTGGCGGCCGCCTCGGCCAGCACGAGGTCGCCGGCGCCATGGCCATGGGTGTCGTTCACGCGCTTGAAGTGATCGAGGTCCAGGATCGCCAGGGATACCGGGGCGCGGCGGCGGCGGGCCAGGGCCATCTCGGCCGCGGCCGCCTCCTCAAAGCGGCGGCGGTTCCAGGCGCCCGTGAGGCGGTCCACGCTGGCGGCCTCCTCCATCTCCCGCAGTGCCTTCTGGAGGGCCTCGTTGGTGCGGGTTCCCGAATCGGCGAGCTGCTCGAGTTCCGTCATCCGTTGGGCGAGGTGTCGTAGCCGTACCGTGGCCCGCCACCAGCCCAACCCGGCCGCCAGCGCCACGAGGGTGGAGGGGAGGGCAGAGACGAGAAATCCGGCTGCGTTCACGGCTGCTCCCGAATGTCTCGTCATCGGCTTAGCTGGGGTTTTCTTGAAAACAGGGAAGATGGTGTCTTAAAAAAATAATGTTTTTTTGATCTTGACACTCAGTATTCACTGGTTGAATATCGGCGAGCTTAATTCAATTCATCGAAAAGTTGTGATCGGACACCGCCTCGGCATCTCCGGGGGGCGGCCTTGGCCTCCCCCGGCCATCCGGGCCCATCCAGGGAGGATCCCGTGAAGACGCGCAGCTATGCCCTCGCCACCGTGGCCCTTGTGAGTTTGTTCCCCCTCGCCGCGCCGCTCCGCGCCTGCTGCGATGACTTCTGGAGCTGCGCGGCGGCCGTGGCCACCGGGGGCCTTTCCTGCGAGGTGGAGAACCTCATCAACTCCATCAAGAACCTCATCCAGAACGTGGCGAAGCTGGTCTCCACCCTGGCGAGCCAGACGGCGGATGTGGTGAATTTGGCCAAGACGGAGCTGGATGGCGCCGCCAATGATCTGCGCAACCTGGCCAGCCAGGCCGAGTCGGACTTCAACAACGCGGCCCAAACGGCCCAGTCCATTGTGAACGAGGCCAGCCGACCGCAGATGCTGGCGCCCCAGGCCGTGGGCGCCTTCGCGGGGGTCGGGGCCGCCACCTCCCGGCCTGGAGCCGGGGGCACGGCCACCTCGCGCCCGGCGCCGCCCCAGCCCATCGGGGGGAGCTCCGTGAACCGAGTGGGCGGGGCGGCGGCTCCCGTGGCCGCGATGCGCCTTGATCTCCCGGTGAGTCCCCAGGAGGTCCTGGGCGCCCTGCGGCGGGCCCAGCAGGCGGTGGACGGCCTTCGGCCGGATGTGCTCCAGCCCGTCAACCAGGTGCGCCAGTTCGCCACGCAGGCGGGGCAGCAGGTGGCCGCTGCTGCGTCCTCGGCGGCCAACATCGCTCAGACGGCCCTCCTCGCGCCCCTCCAGACCCTTGGGAACATGCTGACGGACCTGGTCAACCATCCCGAACGGATCTTCGATCCCAGCAAGATCGTGGACGATGCCATCACCCAGATCACGAACCAGGTCGTCACCACCATGACCCAGGTCCACGACGCGGTGATGCAGCAGGCCAAGGGCACCCTCGACCTGGCCCAGAAGCCGCTGCAGGACGCCCTGGACCGGGCCTCCGTGGCCAAGAAGATCGTGGATGCGATGCAGCGACTCCAGCGTGCAAGGTCCAAGCCTGCCCTGGATGCCCTCAATGCCGTGGTCCCCCGGCAGCCGATGGACGCCCGCATGCTCGTCTCCCAGGTGGCCGCGGCGACCCACGCCTCGGGCATCACGGCCCTGAACCTGGGCCAGCATCACACCATGGTGCTGGCGCCCTTCAACCGGATCGCGGCCTCGCGACTCACGGCGCAGACCGTCGGCACGCAGATGGGGATGAAACTGAAGGGCCCCTGGCTGCAGTTCAAACGCATTCAGGCCACTCCGCCCACGGTCGATCCCGCCACCAGGAGCCGGGTGGACGCCGATCTCGCCCGCCGCTTCGCCGGGAAGTCCCCCGCCGAGGCCGTGGCCGAGAAGCAGGCCCTCCTGAACGAGGCGCGGGTTCGATTCGCCAAGGATCCCCAGACCCTGCGGAAGATCGAAACCATGCTCAACGGCAATGCGATCATCCAGAGCCATATCGGACCCCACGGGCCCGCCGTGCTCACCCAGCAGCAGTAGGGACCCGCCGGGGAACGGCGCCCCGGCCCACCTGGAGGCAGGCGTGAAGAACCGACGGCTTTTGGGCCTCGTCCTGACCGCGGGATGGGTCTGTGCGCCCCAGGTGTTGCAGGCGGCGGAAGACGGGCTGGCCTTGACGCCCCCCGCCGCGCCCGGGGGGCCGTTGCAGGGGAAGGCCACGGCCCCCGCGGGGACCGAATGGGTGGTGATCTTCTACCGCACGGCGGGCGAACAGGATTTCGCGAGTTTCAACCTGGACGCGCAGCCGGATGGGACCTTCACAGGGACGCTGGACGCCGCCCTTCCCGCCGGGGCGAAGGTCGAGTACTACGCCGCCCTCCGCACGCCGGGCGGCATCAAGTATCTCCCCCAGGAGGCCCCGGCCTCCTTCGCCAGCCTGCAGATGCCGGGATCCCTTGCGGCGGGACCAGCGCCGGGAGGGGGCCAGGCCGCAGGGGAGGCCCCCCCCTCTGGCGCGCCCGTCCCTGAGCCGGCTCCGGCGGCTCCGGCTGCGCCGCCCGTGCATGGCCCCATCTACGTGGATGGCAGCTATGAACGCCTCGCCCACCACCAGAATGCGGTTGCGGATGAACAGCGCACCCTGGCTGCGGGCCAGGTCCGCTTCACCTACCAGAAGGACGAGGACGGCAAGCAGGTCATGCTGAATACCCGGGTGGTCTACACGGACCAGCCCTTCGGGACGCAGGCCCGCTGGAGCCTGGGCGAACTGCAGGCGGCCTTTGTGGCAGGGAATCACCGGGTGCAGCTCGGCGACATGATGGTGCAGGAGTCCGAATTCACCCTGGGCGGGGCGGGGCGACGCGGGTTCGACTATGCATACACGGGCCAGCCGCTGGGGGCGCACCTCTTCGCCCTGAACACCCAGGCCCAGGCCGGGACGAAGGGGCTGGTCTGGCCGGTCGCGGGCAGCGAGGTGTATGGGGGTTCCCTGGGCTACGGCTGGCTGGGCGGCAACCTGACGGCCAAGCTGGTGTTCCTGTCGGGCAAGGACGATCCCGCCACGGCCGTGAACGTGGTGACCGCCTACCCGGCCCCGGTGCGGGACGGTTCCACCGGGTCCCTCCTGTTGGACGGCCGCTTCCTCGACAGCCGGCTCGCCCTCTCGGGAGAGTACGCCCGCAGCCTCTTCACGACCGGCCTCTCAAATCCGGCGCCCCGGGTGGCCGATCAGGCCTGGCGTGTGTCCGGCCTGTGGGCCCAGGGCCCCTTCAGCGCCCAGGCGGGATACCGCGACGTGGGCAGGGACTTCGGCACGGTGGGCGTGTCCTTCTTCGTGGGAGACCGCCGGACCTTCAACAGCAGCCTGGGCGTGAACTACGCCACCTGGAGCCTGAGCGCCACCGCCACCGATGAGCGCACCAACCCCACGGGCCAGGTGGGCCTCAACCAGGCCTGGAACCAGTCCCAGAGCCTCGATGCGCGAGTGGGTCTGACCCAGACCCTCTTCTGGCGCGTGGGGGTGCGGCAGGCCCGCCAGGAGGCTGAGGTGGTGGCCAATCCCCTCATTCCCTTCAGCAACAGCACCCGCTCCGGGGTGACCACCGGGTTCGACCTGGTGCTGCCCCCGGCCTCGACCCTCACCTTCAACGCCCAGTTCGACCGGATCCGCAGCGCCGGTGACAGCGATACCACCGGCAGCAGCAGCACCCTCTCCCTGGGCGGCAGCCTGGGGCTTGGCGCCCGGGTGCGCCTGTCCCCCAACCTGAGCTGGTCCCGTACGCTCAGCGATCCCGGTGCCCAGAAGACGACCATGGAGAACGCATTCCTGAACGCCGACGTGACCCTCATCCAGAACATCCTGGGTTTCCTGTTGAACGGGGGCAGCTCCCGGACGGTCCTCGTCACGGGGGAGACCCTGAATACATCGGTGGTGGAGGGTACCCTGAGGTTCTTCCTGGACACCTATCTCGCAGGTCATGCCCGGGCCAGCCTTGGCCTCAAGGGCCGCTACACCCGCACCCCGGCCACGGGGGCCCTGATCCAGGGCGCCGCGGCCCCGATCCCCCCGGCGGCCGGGTCCATGACCACCGACAATCAAGTGTCGATCCTCCTGAACGTTTCGTACTGAGGAGCAGCATCATGCGGAACCTCCTCGTCACCCTCGCCCTCTTCGGCACCCTCGCCCTGCAGGCCCAGGGGGTCATTTCGGTGATTCCCGGCGTTCCGGTCAACGGTGTGCCGACCACCTTCGTGCTCTCGCCGGCGTACCCGCCCGTTGGGCCGGTGACCTGGGACTTCGGAGACCAGTCCGCGCCGCTCAGCGGCGGGACCGTGGCCACGCACCTCTTTGTCAGGACGGGGTCGTACCTGGTCCGGGCGGTGTACCCCTACGCCTCCGCCATCGGCCTGCCGGCCACCGTTCAGCTCCCCATCCGCGTGGCGGACCGCCTGGGCCCAGCGGCCCCCTTCACGATTTCCATGCTCCGCGTGCGCTGGGAAGATGGCCGGACGGACGTCTCCGTGGACCAGGGCTTCTCGCCCCTGGTGGCTTTTGCGGACCTGAAGTTCGAGGGCACGGGCCTGCTTCAGGCCCAGTGGCTGGTGGACGGCATCCCGCTCGGGACCTTCACGAAGCAGCTGGCTTTCGCAGGTGCCGTGACGCTGGATTCGCGGCGGGCGATTCCGCTGCCCACCACGGACCTGGGCGAGCACCTGGTCACGCTGCGCATCCTGGCCCCCCAGGTTGCCTTCCAGTCGCCCCAGATCCGGTACTTCGTCCGGGTGTCCGGCGGTGAGGAGGTGCCGCGGATCGATACGGTCTCACCCGCCGTGGTGCATCCCGGGGACGAGGCCGAACTCTGGATCACCGGGCGGCGGCTCGATGCCGGAACCGCCGTCTCCTTCGGCAGGGACATCGCCGTGGTGGCACCGCTCCGGTTCACCGGGCCGGGTCGGGCAGTGGCGAAGGTCTTCGTCGCACCCACGGCCCTGGCCGGCTCACGGGAGGTCCAGGCCTTCAACCGCTCAGGTCGCAGTCGGGGGCCCGCGCGGGTGCAGGTCGTCCCCCCGCCGCCTGGGACCTCCCACGCGGGAATGGCCTCGGTCCGGTCGGTTCCAACCCTCCCCTGGCCTGGGCGTGGCGAGGCGCAGCCGAACCTGCTCAGGACCCTGACGGCCTTCTTCCTCCTGCCCGGCGGTGAGGAAGGGCGGAGGCTCTTCGCTCCGCCGAAGCCCTGAATCCGGTGCGGGGGATCAGCCCCGCTTGCGCCGGAAGAAGGCCTGGAGTTGGTCGCGGCACTCGGTCTCCAGCAGGCCACCTTCGAAGATGAAGCGGTGGTTGAGGGCCGCGCCCTCGAGGCTTTGTGTCCATCGGCTGACGCCCACCTTGGGATCCGGCGCCCCGAAGACCACGCGGCCCACCCGGGCGTGTACCAGGGCACCGAAGCACATGAGGCAGGGTTCCAGCGTCACATAGAGCGTGGCCCCCGTCAGGCGGTAGTTGCGCGTCCAGGCTCCGGCGGCGCGCAGGGCCTGCACTTCCGCGTGGGCCGTGGGGTCGTTGGAGGTGATGGGGCAGTTGTGGCCCCGGCCCAGCAGGGCGCCCTCCGACACCACCACCGCGCCGATGGGCACCTCATCCAGGCGGTCCGCCTGCTCTGCCTCTTCCATGGCGAGGCGCATGAAGTAGATGTCGTCGCCGCTCCACATGGTGGGACCCGTGTCTCCGAAACCCCGCCGGGTACGTGGGAAACAAAGGAGCAGTATGGCGGATTTCCCTTAGAAGAAAAAGGCTGATCCGCGATTTTGTGCGCCGCTACACTCATCCAGGTCCCCCAAGGACCGACTCTTTTCCACGGCCCCGCGACGGCAGCGCCCTCGCGGGGTTTTTGCAGAGCCGGAGGGTAGATGCGGGCGCACCTGATTCTGAAGGACGGCACCCGCTTCCGGGGACGGGCGCCGCTGGGCTTCGGCGGGGGTGGCGAGGCGGTCTTCACGACCGCCATGGTGGGCTACCAGGAGATCCTCACGGACCCCAGCTTCGCCGGGCAGATGGTCTGCATGACCTTCCCCGAGCAGGGCATCTACGGCATCCACGCGGACCTGAACGAGGCGGCCCAGCCCTGGGCCACGGGCCTGCTCTGCCGCCGCCTCACCTATGCACCGGACCATGCGCGGTCCGAGGGCGATCTGGCGGGCTGGCTCAAGCGCCACCGCATCCCCGTGATGACCGACCTGGATACCCGGGCCCTCACCCTGCACCTCCGCGACCAGGGGGCCCAGCCGGCGATCATCTGGACCGAAGCGGATGGCGGGCTGGAGGCCGGGGTGGCCAAGGCGAAGGCCCTGCCGGAGATGTCGGGCCAGGCCCTCTGTGCCGACGTGAGCTGCAGGGACCGCTACGAGCTGAATCCCGGCGGGCAATTCCGGGTATCCGTGCTGGATGGCGGCATCAAGCAGAGCATCCTGAACCAGCTGGTGGGGGCGGGGCTGCACCTGGAGGTCTTCCCCTGGGACACGCCGGCCTCCGAACTGGCGGACCAGCGCTTCCATGGCCTCTTCCTGAGCAACGGCCCGGGGGATCCCTCGGCCCTGCCGGGGATGCAGCGCGAAGTGGCGGCCTGCATCGGGAAGCTCCCCATCTTCGGCATCTGCCTGGGCCACCAGCTGCTGGGCCAGGCCTTCGGCGGTCGCACCTTCAAGCTGAAGTTCGGCCATCGCGGCGCCAACCAGCCCGTGCAGGACCTGGCCACCGGCCGCATCGAGATCACCGCCCAGAACCACGGGTTCGCCGTGGACGAGGCCAGCCTCCCGAAGGAGATCCAGGTCACCCACAAGCACCTCAGCGATGGCACGGTGGAGGGCCTGCGCCACGCCCAGCTGCCGATCTTCTCCCTGCAGCACCACCCCGAGGCCTCGCCTGGCCCCCACGACGCGCATCCGGCATTCCGGCGCTTCGTGACCCTGCTCCAGGAGTTCCACCATGCCTAAGCGAACGGATCTGAAAAGCGTGCTGGTGCTGGGGTCGGGGCCGATCCAGATCGGGCAGGCCTGCGAGTTCGACTACTCGGGGACCCAGGCGCTGAAGGCGCTGCGGGAAGAGGGCATCCGCACCATCCTGCTGAACTCCAACCCGGCGTCGATCATGACGGACTCCGGGCGGGCGGACGCCACCTACATTGAACCCCTCACGCTGAGTGTGCTGGAGAAGGTCATCGAGGCGGAGAAACCCGACGCCATCCTGCCCACGGTGGGCGGCCAGACGGCCCTGAACCTGGCCATGGAGGCCCACGAGAGCGGGCTGCTGGCGCGGACCGGCGTGCGGCTGATCGGGGCCCAGCCCGAAGCCATCACGCGCGGCGAGGACCGCCAGCTCTTCAAGGCCCTCATGGATGACCTGGGTCTGGAGACCTGCCGGGGCGGGTTCGCCCACAGCATGGCCGAGGCCCGCGACCTGCTGACCGTCACGGGTTTTCCCGCCATCATCCGGCCCAGCTTCACCCTGGGCGGCAGCGGGGGCGGCATAGCCTACAACGTGGACGAGTTCGAGACCATCGTCGCCCGGGGCCTGGACCTGAGCCCCACCAAGCAGGTGCTCATCGAGGAGAGCATCCTGGGCTGGAAGGAGTTCGAGCTGGAGGTGGTGCGCGACCTGGACGACAACGTCGAGGTCATCTGCTCCATCGAGAACCTGGATCCCATGGGCGTCCACACGGGTGACAGCATCACCGTGGCCCCGGTGCTCACGCTCACCGATCCCGAGTACCAGCGCATGCGCGACGCGGCCATTGCCGTGATCCGCGCCGTGGGCGTGGAGACGGGCGGCTCCAACATCCAGTTCGCCCTGGAGCCGGAAACCAGCCGCATCATCGTCATCGAGATGAATCCCCGCGTGAGCCGCAGCTCCGCACTGGCCTCCAAGGCCACGGGCTTCCCCATCGCCTGGGTGGCCACCAAACTGGCCCTGGGCTACCGGCTGTGGGAGTTGCCCAACGCCATCACCCGCATGACCAAGGCGGCCTTCGAGCCGGTGCTGGACTACGTGGTGGTGAAGATGCCCCGCTTCACCTTCGAGAAGTTCCCCCAGGCCGACCAGGTGCTGGGCACCCAGATGAAGAGCGTGGGTGAGGTGATGAGCATCGGGCGCAGCTTCCAGGAGGCCCTGCAGAAGGCGGTGCGGTCCCTCGAAGAGGGCCACCTGGGGCTCTCCGGGGCCCTGGAGGGCAAGCTGGACCTGAACCGGCTGAAGGAGCACCTGCTCATCCCCGGGCCCCAGCGGCTCTTCTGGATCTACCACGCCCTGAAGGCCGGCCACAGCGTCGAGGAATTGCACCGGCTCACGAGGATCACCGCATGGTTCCTGCGCGAGATCGAGGAGATCGTGGTGCTGGAAGGCCGCCTGCGCAGCTTCCCGGTCGACCGCCTGCCGGAGGAGTTGCTGGAGAAGGCCAAGCGGGCGGGCTTCGCGGATGCCCAGATCGCCGTCTTCTGCGCGGGCACCGAGGCCGAGGTGGCGAAGCGCCGGGAGTCCCTTGGCCTGCGGCCCGCCTACAAGCGCGTGGATACCTGCGCCGGCGAGTTCGCGGCGGAAACGCCCTACCTGTACGGAACGTGGGAGGCCGGAGCAGGAGCGGAGGCCCACGGAGCGGAGCTTCGCCCGGAGGGTAGTGCACAGGAGGTGCGCTATGTGCAGAGCAGTGAAGCCGAGCCCACGGACCGTCCCAAGGCCATCGTGCTCGGCTCGGGCCCCAACCGCATCGGCCAGGGCGTGGAGTTCGATTGCTGCTGTGTCCAGGCGGTCGAGGCCATCCGGGCCAGCGGGGTGGAAGCCATCCTCATCAACTGCAACCCGGAGACCGTCAGCACCGACTTCGACACGTCGGACCGGCTCTACTTTGAACCCCTGACCTACGAGCACGTGAAGGCCGTGGTGGACCGCGAGGCGGCGGGCGGCAAGCTGCTGGGCGTCTTCGCCCAGTTCGGCGGCCAGACGCCGCTGAAGCTGGC